>JAGQOW010000004.1 GCA_020427155.1 Planctomycetales bacterium
AACTCGGGGCGAGCAGACAACGGGATCTTGTCAGCCGTCGATTCGAGCGCGTCGCGCTGTTCCGTCAATTCAGCGGCGTCTTGCTGGATGGCCAACTTTAAGCGGCTTTCCCAACTGGCGAGCGACTCGACCGGAGCACCTTTGCTTGGCGAGAAGTCGTCGATTGTTTGATCCGAAGCGTAAGTCGTCGTAGGAACTGACCTTGCCATCTCTGCTGGCGTTTGCTCATCGACCTCGGAAACGACTTCGGGAGTCTCTTCCGCTATCTCTGCCGCAGGTTCCAGGAGACGGACGATCGGCAAGTCGACTTGGAAGATATTGCTGAGCAGAAAGGTCGCATCGCACTCAGGGCATTGTGCGCGGTCGTCGGGCGACGCCTCCTTGGGGATGGCGAGATGCTTGGCGCAGAGGGGACAAGTGGCGAGCGACGCCATATTCGGTGTTTCCTTACGGTCGTTTACTTAAACGTTTTTGTCGGTCCGTACCTGCTGATGATCTCAGGGCGGTTGGACGCTACAGGTTGTGTCCGAAGTCCGCCAATCCAGTGTACCACGGACAATGCGACTTGTCGGGGCTAGTCCCTCGCTTGCAAGCATGCTCTTCAGGTATTACGGGCTACAGAGCGTAGAGTTCTCCGTATTTCTGGCCGAGATGGTCCATCAGCGGTTGGTGGGAAAGGGGCGAACCTGTAACCCGCTCTGCGAGTTCGGCAGGGGTATAGCGCCGGCCCTGGGCGTGAATATGCTTGCGAAGCCACTCGCGGAGCAGAGAAAACTCACCTTGGCAGAATTGTGCGTCAAGATCGCCCAAGTCCCGAGCTGCTTGCGCAAAGAACTGGGCTGAGTAGAGATTGCCTAGTGCGTAAGTTGGGAAGTAGCCAAAGAGGCCCGCGCTCCAGTGGACATCTTGCAAAACGCCGTCGGCGTCGTTGGTGGGTTCAATACCGAGAAACGCCTGGTATTTTTCGTTCCAGGCGGCGGGCAAGTCGGCCACTTGCAGTCGATCTTCGAGCAAAGCTTGCTCCAACTCAAACCGAATCAGGATGTGCAGGTTATAGGTCACTTCGTCGGCATCGACGCGGATGAGCGAGGGCCGTACATCGTTGATCGCGCCATAGAAGGCTCGCAAGTCCACGTCGCCCAGGGGGTCGGCAAAGGCGGATTGCGCTTGCGGGTAGAAATGTTCCCAAAAGGAAAGGCTCCGACCGACCTGGTTTTCCCACATGCGTGATTGCGACTCGTGAATCGCCATCGAAACATCCTCGCCGGTAGGCAATCCGAAGTACTCGCGTGGCAGGCCCTGGTCGTAGATGCCATGCCCGGCCTCGTGCAGAGTGCTGAAGAGCCCGTCGCAGAAATCGTGTTCGTCGTATCGCGTAGTCAACCGAACATCGCCAGGACCGAGGCCAACCATAAACGGGTGATCGGTCTCGTCGATACGCCCTGCTCGGAGGTCAAAACCAATGGCAGCGACTACCTGAGCGCCGAATTGCTTTTGGGCTGCGATTGGATACTTTCGCGAAATGATCGAAACATCAGGCCGCTGCGAACTGCCGGCGATTGCTTGGACCAGCGGTATCAGGGCGTCGCGCAGGTCCCTAAGCACTCGAGTAACATTGGCGGTTGATTCGCCCGGCTCATAATCGTCGAGCAGCGGATCGTAGGGGGTAGTGTCGAAACCCAGTGCGGCCGCTTCTTGACGTTTCAAGTCGACCGTTTTTTCCAGCAGCGGCTGGAAGCTGGTGAAATCATTGTCGCGCCGCGCATCGGCCCAAACTTGTTGTCCTGCGACAGCCGTGCGCGTGAGTTCTTCAACTAGCGATTGAGGCAGCTTGGTCTTCTTGTCGTAGTCGCGCCGCAGTTGCCGAATAACGGTTCCAGTGTCGCTATGCGGATCTGAGGCCAGAGGGCTTTCGCCAAGCTGTTCGAGCCAATCGCCGATGACCGGCGCCGTTTGCTTTTGATGAATCAGGCCTGCAAGATAGGCAGCCTGGTCGGCTCGGTAAGCGCTGCCCGCAGGCGGCATTTTGGTGCGCTCGTCCCATTCTAATAGTTCCTGGATGGTGGCGAGCATCGAGGCTTCTTTGGCCTTCTCGCATAACAATTGATAGGTGGCGTCGTAGTCGGACATCGGCGGCGGATTGACTCTAGAGGGGGACATGATCAGATTGATAAGAGTTGGCGTTATCGTCTTCGCTCAGCATATCCGGTCTGGCGACCGGCGCTAACGCGGCCACACCAGGATTTCAGTCCCGCCACGATCGGACTACGTCTATGCTCGATGTGCTTGTGATTGCTCCACATCCCGACGATGCAGAGTTGGGGATGGGCGGGGCGATCCTGAGATTTAAGAACGAGGGCCTGCGCGTCGGAGTGCTGGACTTGACGAACGGCGAGCCGACGCCCCATGGTTCGCTGGAATTGCGTCAGCAAGAGACTGCGGCAGCAACCGGAATCCTTGGTCTCGATTGGCGCGAGAATCTGGGCCTACCGAATCGGAGTCTGGAGCCGACGCTGGCGGCCCGCGAGCAGCTGGCGGGCGTCATTCGCCAGCAACGTCCGCGTTGGCTCTTTGCGCCGTACTGGGTGGATGCTCATCCTGATCACGTAGCGGCCACTCAGTTGGTCGAAGCCGCCCGCTTCTGGGCAAAACTCTCGAAGACCGCCATGCCGGGTGAGCCACACCATCCCGAGCGGATATATAACTACTACTGTGTACACCTGAAGCTGGCCCCTCAGCCGGCGTTTGTGCTCGATATTTCCAGCGAGTGGGAACGAAAGGCAGCTGCGATAGCTTGCTATCAGAGTCAGTTTGTTACCGGGCGCGACTCCACGCCGCCCACGTTTCTCGACTCGCTGCGCGACGAGGCAGCCTACTGGGGCAAAACGATCGGCGCCCGCTATGGCGAGCCGTTTATGTGCCGCGAGCCGTTGGGGCTCAGCACGATGGCGGGACTGCTTTGAGATGCATTCAGACAGGCCGCCGCGCGGTCCGCGGAGCCCAGAGGTAGGTGTGCCACTGGCTAAGCTCCGCGACAGCTAGCGGAGATAGCGTCGCTCGTGATTTCTTTTGTCGAAAAGTTGGAGCAGTTCTGCTGATTGAGCCGAAGATAGCGACAACGCGCCTAGTCCACAGGTGTGGTCTCGCGCGGCCAAAACTGAAAGGGGGGCCCCTTTCATTTTGGAATTGTCGCCCCCATGGGTGGAAAGCTCTTCATCGCGGTTGGTCTCTTTGCGATTGTCGCCTGCTCGGGCTGCAGTTTGGTGCTGCCTGAAGTTTCTCATCAGCCAGTGATTCGCAATCCGTTTCCCCAACTGAGCCGGGTCGCGGTGGCGCCATTCTTCAATCAAAGCGACGAATCGACCCTTGACGGGCGCGAAGTGGCGATGGCCTACTTTGCTGAATTGCAGCGCACGCCAGGTTTCGAAGTTGTCCCGGTGGGCGTCGTCGAGGAAGCAATCATTGCACATCGAGTCGACCTGAGCGGTGCTGGCGAAGCGCGGCGGTTGGCCGAGATATTGAGCGTCGATGCCGTAGTTGTTGGCGCGGTAACCGACTACTCTGCCTATTATCCGCCGCGAGTCGGTTTGCGCGTGGAGTGGTACACGGCCAATCCGGGCTATCATGAGATTCCGGCTGGATACGGTTTGCCTTGGAACACGCCGGAGGAAGAGTATATACCCGACTCGCTGGTTTACGAATCAGAAATGGCGCTGGCCCGAGCCCAAATGGCGACACAAACGCCCGATTGCAATGGTGCGTGTCAAACGCTGCCAGCGCCGCCAGTGATGTCAGACGGTGCTGGCAACGTAGGCCGAGGACGCGATCCGTTTGAAGAATCTGAAGTGCGCGTGGCGCAACAAGTAGAAGAGTTGCCTGCTGGCAACCTCGAACCGACGCCTGCGGACGGCGATACCAATGCGTCAGACGATTCGAACGTTGCGAGCGAAACGATCATTGCAGGTGAATCAATCGCTGCAACCGGTACGTTGCCACCCGATTGGCCCAATGAAAGTTGTTTTTGCCCGGGCTCTCCCCAGGCAGAAAAGCCCCCCTGTTTGCCCTATCATGGACCTGTGCTCAGTCATACACGCATCTATCGCGGCACCGATCCTGAGCTTACCCAGGCTTTAAAAAGCTATGTTTACTTTAGGGACGACATTCGCTTTGGCGGCTGGGAAGCATACTTGCAGCGTAGTGATGACTTCTTGAGGTTCTGCTGTCACATGCATATCTCCGAGATGCTGTCGGCACGCGGCGGGAGTCATAAAACACGTCTGGTGTGGCGCTGGCCTGAAAGCCGATAGATCGTCTTAGAAGCCGAACTCGCCGGTACGACTTCCAAGCTGGCCGCCACTGCACCCGCGCCGCGGAGGCCAATCACCCGCAACGGTCTCCGCCTTGACGGCACCCGCTCTGTCGATGCTGAGACTACTTCCTTCGCTGCGTTGCCGCATGGAGAGCTGCTACCGTGAATGATGACGACATCAATGTGCTAGCGTTGGTCAAAGGACGAGAACGCTACATCTTCCTTTACGACGATAGTCAACGCGCCGAAACCTTGCGCGTGCTCGGTCGTTTTGCCTCGCGCCCCGATTTGAGCTTCTCCTGGTACGACGCGGCGGTGCTGAGCCGCAAAGTACGTCAGTCGAGTCCCACAGGAAAACTGCTCGATCGAATCTCCTTGCCGCAACAGAGTGACTTGGACGAGTGACTTTTTGAAGCGATCAGGGGTCGGCGGTCAGCGGCTCGTACCAAATAGCTAACTCTGATCTTTCGACTGCTGATCTCTCTCATGCAACGCAAGATTGGTCGATTTCTGAAGCACTTGCACATTGAGCGGGGGGCTTCGCCATACACACTTAAGAGCTACCGCGAAGACCTGGAGTCGTTGGTCGAGTACTTTGGCGAGGAAGACGGCAGCTGTCCCGATCCGGCGAGTTTGACTTCAGTCGAGTTGCGCGGCTATCTATCAGCCCTGCACGAGGCGGGCTATGCCAAGACTTCGATCGCGCGCAAACTGGCGTCGCTGCGCAGTTTCTATCGGTATGGGCAGCGGGAAGGCTGGGCCGACAACAACCCGGCTAAGGCCTTGCGCAATCCGCGAAAGGCGCGGAAGCTGCCGCATTTTTTGACGACCGAGGAGATCGGTCGCCTGCTCGCCGCCCCGCCGAACAATGCCCCGCTGGGACTTCGCGACCGGGCGATTCTCGAAACGCTTTACTCGGGAGGGCTACGGGTAAGCGAATTGGTCGACCTCGATGATGGCGATCTGGATTTTGAGCAAGGGATTGTGCGTGTCCGTGGCAAGGGACGCAAGGAGCGGCTAGCCCCGTTGGGTTCCTTCGCCATCCGAGCGTTGCAAGCCTGGCTCAAGCAGCGTCAGCTTTCGGCCAAAGAACCTCAGGAGCGAAAGGCGCCAGTGTTTGTCAACAAATTCGGCACACGTCTGACCACCCGTAGCGTGGGGCGCATGCTGGAGAAGCATCTGCGCGAGTCGGGGCTCGACAATCGGACAAGTCCGCACACGTTGCGACACAGTTTTGCGACCCACCTGCTCGATCGCGGGGCCGACATCCGGAGCGTCCAGGAATTGCTGGGGCACAAGAGCCTGGAAACGACCCAAATCTATACGCACGTCAGCACGAGCAATCTGCGGGCAGCTTACGAAAAAGCACATCCTCGAGCTCGATAAGGGTCTCTCCTCCGTGCTGCCGGGCGGCACTCGGATTCGTCGCGCCTCGGGGGACTCTGTGTGTTGCCAGACAACACAGCTTAGGCAATTCGTTGGATAATTCGTTACGATTGTTGCAATTGTACAATAGTACCGGCTGTTGGCGCGTGCGAAATTGTTGACCCGACGCCTCCTGCAACGTACATATTTATCGACAACCCATGGTCAAATCTCCCCGTCGGTAGCATCATCGCCGCGCACCTCCCCAGCGCACGCTTGCCGAAGACCTCGGGTTGAAACCAAACCAATAGCCTGCGCTGGGGCCCCTCTGTAAGGGGCGTTCTAGTGCCTTATGCCGGGAGACGAAGGCGCGATGATACATGGATCTTTGTTGCTGGTCGACGACGATCAACAAGTACTCGAATCAATGGCCGAGTGGCTACGCGACCAAGGCCTGACGGTCGACACATCTTCCGGTTATGCTGACGCGCTCGAGCGGCTGCGGCAAAAAAGCTACGCCATGCTGCTCGTAGATGTACGGCTGCAAGACGGCGATGGCTTTGATCTCTTGGAGCAGGTGCGACGCAACTACCCCGAGAGTCACGTGGTACTGATGACCGGATATGGCGACGCCGACGCCGCCGTCGAGGCGCTGCGAGCTGGAGCTGCCGATTATCTGACCAAACCGTTGATCGACGACGAACTGCTGATGTGCATCGAGCGGGCCTTCGCTCAGCGCCAAGTGATCGAAGAAAACACACAGCTGCGAAAACAGCTCGACAAGCACAACGCGATGGACAACATCATCGGCCAAGACCCGCGGATGCTGAAGGTCTTTGATATGGTCGAGAGCGTGGCTGACACGAGGGCCACGGTGCTGGTCACTGGCGAGAGCGGTACCGGCAAGTCGATGATTGCCCGTGCGATTCATCGACATAGTGATCGGTCGGCTAAGCCTTTTGTCGAGGTCGCTTGCGGCTCGTTGCCTGAGAACCTGCTCGAAAGCGAACTGTTCGGCCATGTCGCAGGGGCGTTTACCGGTGCTACCGGCGACAAGGTTGGTAAGTTTATGCAGGCCAATGGCGGCACCATTTTTCTCGATGAAATTGGCACCGCCAGCCCGGCAATGCAGGTAAAGCTACTGCGTGTTTTGCAGGAACTCGAATTCGAACAAGTCGGTGGCAGCAAAACCTTTAAGGTAGATGTGCGGGTGATCTTGGCAACCAACGAAGACCTGGCCGAGGCGGTTTCCAAAGGCACGTTCCGCCAGGATTTGTATTATCGCGTCAACGTGATCAATATTGAACTGCCCAGCTTGCGCCAACGGCAAAGCGACATTCCTTTGCTCGCACTGAGTTTCTTGCGAGAGTTGAAGGAAGACACGAATCGCCCGGTGAATGGATTCAGCGAAGAAGCGCTCGCCGCACTAGAAGCATATCCGTGGCCGGGCAATATCCGTGAACTGCAAAACGTCGTTGAACGAGCTGTGCTGCTGGGCAAGGGAGACGTGATTTCGATTGGCGATCTGCCGCGGGATATTGTCGGCGGACCGAGCATCAGCCTGCCGCGTGTCGGCAACAAGACGCTGAAAGAAGCGCTCGAAGAGCCTGAACGTCAGATTATTCTTGACGTCTTGGAATCGAACAGCTGGAACCGCAACGCGACTGCCGATTCGTTGGGTGTCAATCGCACGACGCTTTACAAGAAGATGAAGCGGCTCGGCTTGGAGGATGGGAAGTACGCCTCGAGATGAGGGGGACAGACTTCAGTCGTCAGGGCTCGGAGATCTGAGAGACTGGAAAAAGTCCATTGGATTGTTGACGGATTGAGCTGAGAGGCCCCAGGCACAAAACCATCAGCGTGACATTCAGTCAGCGGGCAACGGCTCCAGGCGCGCCTCTGATTCTCCCGAAGGAGGATCGACATGGCGTAAGTCTTCTGCCGAGTAGAGCTTAGCAATCGGTTGGTCGTTTTCCTGTACCTGGTAGCGAATGCCGCGGCCGGCGACGTTCCAGAGCATTTCGCGAATTGTACCGGTGCGCGGCGTATTGCGTTGTCCGCGCGAGAGCACTTCGACCCAATCGCCGATCTCAAAACCCTCTGACTCGACTTCTTTCCAAAGCGTGCGGAGCACGCGCAGTCGCTCTGCACCATAGTGAAGAACTACAAAAGGCCCTTGCTCGCCGTCGCGGCGATAGATGCGCATGCTTGGCAAACGCTGCCGGGCCAGTTCGACATCCTCTGGATGGAGCCAGTCATCTCCATCCTCAGGCCACCAGGGGTAGTAACCGTAGCGGGGATCGGTTTTCATATGCTGCCTCGGTTCCAAACTGCCCGTCAGCGTGCCCCTAAGAGCCGAGCGAGCCGCCGTTCCAATACTAAGAATACTCATTATCGGCATTCTGGGCCAGTTCGCGGCGCTACGAGCGATCTATACTTGATGGATCGATATCTCTCACGTTTCTCTCTCGGCTGACCGTTTGCCATGAAACTCCACGACCTGCTCAACCACCACGGCATGGCGAAGAACCCATTTGCCGACGAAGATGCGCAGACCGATCCGGTGTTTCTCGGCCGCTGTCGCACCAGCACCTTTCATCCGAATTGGGACAAGGTTTACGGCGACCCAACGAGCCCGGCAACCTCGTTGGTATTTGGCGAGAAGGGGGCCGGCAAAACCGCGATGCGGCTTCAGGTGGCAGCGCAACTCGAGGAACACAATCAAACGCATGCAGATCGGCGGTCGTTTGTTATCGAGTACGACGACTTCAATCCGTTTCTCGATCGGTTTGCCGATCGACTGAGCGGCCGCAAACGGCGTAACCCGGCCAAGGTGCTCGCGGAATGGAAACTTTGGGATCACATGGATGCCATCCTCTCGCTGGGAGTCACGAGCATGGTTGATCGTTTGTTGGGCATCGCCCAACCAAGCGGCTCGGCGGCCAACGCCATGCCAAACGACGCGGTCAAGCGGCTCGATCGATTTCAGAAACGCGACCTGTTGCTGCTGGCCGCCTGTTACGACAACTCGCTGACAGAATCGTTTCAGTCGCGTTGGTATCGATTGCGGCGCAAGTTGTGGTACTTGCCATGGCAAAACTGGGCGACCCGCGGCATTGGCGTCGCGGTCAAGGCCGTGGTCTTAGGATACGTGTTCTGGTGGAAACGCGATTGGTCGCTCCTGCTCACGGTTTGGCCCTGGTTGATCATGGCCTTGGGCTGGGCTCCTTGGCTAGCGCAGGTTTGGAAGTGGTGGACACAGGCTTACGGAGTGTCGAAGAATCTACGCTGCGTGAATCGCGATGTTAACCCGCTGCGACAGGTCTTTATGCAGTTTGGCGCCCGAGACATCAATGGTCAGCCGCTGCCCAACAAGAAGCGCACCGACGATCGCTACGAATTGCTTTATAAGTTTCAGGGATTGCTCAAAGCCTTTGGTTTCTCGGGCGTGGTCGTACTGGTCGATCGGGTAGATGAGCCGCATCTAATCAATGGTTCGCCGGAGAACATGCGTGGCCTGGTGTGGTCGATGCTCGACAACAAGTTTCTCAAGCAACCGGGGCTGGGTTTGAAACTGCTGCTGCCAATCAGACTTTCAGAGTTTGTGCAGCGCGAGGGACACGATTTTTTTCAACGGGCGCGACTCGATAAGCAAAACATGATTCCGTCGCTCGAGTGGACCGGGCAGTCGCTGTACGACCTTGCCAACGCGCGGGTAGCAGCGTGTGCCCAGGAAGGTAGTTCGGCATCATTTCGTGAATTGTTTGCCGAAAACATCGAAGACAGTCGCCTGATCGAGGCGTTTGCCTCGTTGCGAGTCCCTCGGCAGTTATTCAAGTTTCTCTATCGCGTACTCGTGGCTCACTGTCAGACACATGTCGACAGCGCCCCCGTCTGGAAAATCGATGCCGCGACATTTGAAGCGCAGCTAGCACTTTTTCAGCGAGATCAGCAAGACGACCAGATCGGGCAAATAGCCGGCTGATAGCACGAGAGGCAGGCTTCAGAGACAAGTTTTCAGGCACCAGACCCCAGAGTTGGCTCTGAATTCTGATATCTGAGGCCTGACCCTACCCAGCAGGATTGTCTTGACCGTTGTTGACGATTCTGAAACACTCCCGCCCGCAATGGGACCCGGGTTCTGAATTCCTGGGTGTTCAATCGAATGCCGATGGAGCGGTTGTCATGCGAAATACCCTACTGTTGTTGGTGGCCGTGGTTTCTGTAGCAGCGAGCGGATGTTCCAAGCAGAGTTCGCCCGCAGATACAGTCGCCACATTCTTAGAAGCGGTTCGTGTGGGCAACTCGGAGCAGGCGAGCGCAAGCTTGACGCCCCTGGCGCAACAACGGATCAAAGAAAACGACATGGACTTTGCTCCACCGGCTAGCGAGACTGCCCAGTTTCGAGTCGGCAAGGTCGAGATGTTCGAAGAGGACAAGGCGTTTGTCGAGTCGGTTTGGATCGAGCAGGATGCCGACGGCAAAACTTACGACGAGTCGATGACTTGGGGATTGCGGCTTACTGAGGCTGGCTGGCGGATTTCGGGAATGGCGGCCCATATGGGCCCTGATCAGCCGCCGATCCTGGTCGACTTCGAGAATCCTGGCCAGATGGGCGGGGCTCCGAATACAACCCCCGCAGAGCAACAAAAGGGAGCTCCGCGCCAGGCCATGCAGACTTCCCAAGATCCGTTCAACCAGACCGTGCCACGCTGACCCCTGTCACAAGCCCTAAGTCGTTACCTATCCGATGATTAGCGTCATCCTTCTCTGGCTCAACCGATTCCATACCTTTCGGGGCTTGGGGCTGTTTCGTTGAGGTTCTGAGGGCCAGCCAGTCTTGCAGAGTTTCGGTGGTTTGAGCCACTTGACACTCTACGCAGCCATGTTATCGTTTCGCCTAGATTAGCTAATCGGAAAAGTTGCTTGCAGCTTTTTCTGACCGGCTGAGACCGAGGTACTCGGGCTGTGAGCGCTGGATTGGCCACCGTGATCGACTTGAGCGCCCTTTAGCATAGAGCGTCGACCCCGTTGCTGCAGGCCGCCGTAGCGCACAGGGGGGAAGGATTTTTGGCGGTCGCAGGGATCCCCGGCTGAAGTGGGGTCCTTTACAACGTCGTCTAAACAAACAGTTTAGTAACCTAGTTTTTTGAGTCAGAGGGAGAAAACCAAGATGAATCGAATTATCACGTTGTCCGCCGCCTTGATGGTGTTGGTCGCTGGCATGGCGGTTGTTGCTCCGAGCCAGGCCGAGGCCGGATTGTTCAATCGCAACAAGTGCTGCAAGCCAGCCAAGAAGTGCCGCAAGCCGCGCTGTTCGCGCAACAAGTGCTGCGAGCCCGCCCCTTGCTGTGAACCAGCTCCTTGCTGCCAGCCTGAACCTTCCTGCTGCGAAGCTGCACCTGCTTGCGGTTGTGCCGCTGCCCCAGCTCCTGCTTGCGGTTGTGAAGTGGCATCCTGCGGTTGCGAGACCAAGTGCAACACTTGCTGCCTGAGCCGTCGCGAGCAGCGTAAGGCTCGTAAAAACTGCTGTGCCCAGACTTGCGGTTGCGAGGTTTCGTCTTGCAGCTCGTGCAGTGCACCCGTCGAGAGCTGCAGCAGCTGCAGCTCTTGTGGTTCCGCTCCAGCAGTTGAAGGTTGCAGCAGCTGTGGTGGCGCCGCCCCTGCTCCTGCAGAAGCCGCTCCCGAAGCTCCTGCTGCTCCGGAAGCCGATGCCACGACCTAAGCTAGTTTTCGTTAGCAAAAGTCGTTAGCGAAGAAAGCCAATGCTGGACTTCGAGAAGTCGAAGTCCAGCATTTTTTGTGCGCGGAGCTTCTTAGGTCGTCCGCAAGACACCTCGAAGCGGTGAGTAGTTTCAATCTGAAGATTTCTAGCGCAGTGCCTCAAAGAAGTAAAGCAGACTGGTCTTGGCGTCTCGGCAAAAGCCGCTCCTTTGCCTAGGCGAGCAAAACACACTATTCTGCTTTCCAGACGATTCCGTCAATCATTGCGTCAAAAGGTTTATTGGCTGCATCGATTGTTTCGCGCGGACCGTAAAGCTTGATGAACCAAGTGCCCTGACCGGGAGTCGGTACGATGGCGGCCAGCATGCGGTAATTGGGACGATTGATAGCCGTGGGGGCAAAAGGGCCTGGTTTGTCTTGATAGTCGCCCGCGATGTCGACTTGATGCACTTCGAGGCCGCTAATCTCTTTCTTGTCGACCTGCTTATCGTCGTCGCCGAGCGGTCTGCCATCGCTCGTCTTAAACTGGCCGACCCAGCGGGCGATGTTCGCTTCGAGGCCGCCGCTAGCCGCCATGATTGTCATCCGGCCCGGAGTCTTGTCGTCGCCGACGGCGGTAATTGAGAATTCGTGGGCGATTATCCTGCTACGTGGTTCCACCTGTTTCCACTCGCCAGGAACAGGCAACTGGAGGCGCCCGTCGGCCAAGTTGAGCAACTGCGGCTCGGCAGTCTCAGCTGCAATTGCGGCGGAGAAGTGTAACATTGCGAGCGACGCACAAACAATAAACATTCGTATCATGATTGCCAGGTTCCTCTCTTGAATTGCTTCTTTCCAGATTGAACAACAATTTTAAACATACTTCAGAAGAAGTTCACCGCCGAGTCTGCCGTGGAGTGCAGAGAGTGGTTGCGGTTTTTGTCTCCGCGCAACTTGACGATCTTTGCGGTGAGCATAGTGAATTCGATTCCAGTGCGAGGGTTTTCTTTCTCTATCCGTTTAGGCTTCAGTTCTGGAACCACAAGACCAGCACCAGGATGACGGCTAGCACTAAGACCAATGTTCCCAGCATCACTGTCATTTGACGGGCACGCTCTTGGCGGCTGTTGAGTCGAGGACGCCGAGGGCGGGTTGCCAGCGAAAGTGCAGGGCTGCTCGAAGAGTCGCCACTTGCTTCACCAAGCGGCGGATCGGGGGCAACTGGCTCAACGGGCGGCGGAACTTGAAAAGCGGGAAGGACTTCGCTGGCAGGTTTCCAATGTTCCCAACCGGTGCGCCAGACCATGCTGTCTGACGCCACGCGGCCCTCGTTTACCCAGTCGCTCATTAGTTCGGTGTTGGCTGGTCCGTATTGCTCGCCCGCGGCGAGACGCACGTACCAAGCTTCGGGCAAGTTCTGATCGCTCGCCGGGGGCAAAGGAGCGCCAGACGAAGTTGCTATTGAGGTCGATGGCAGTTCTGGATCGGGAATCTGGGTATCGGGAGTGGGTTCGACTGAAACTGCCTTGCCGCCACTTACCGTGGGGACAATGAAGCGAGCGTCGCAATCGGGACAGATCCCCCGCTTGCCGGCAAGAAATGCCTTCACGTTAAGCTTATGCCCGTTGGGGCATAGAAACCGAATTCCCATAAGGCTCTAGGTTTTAGGCTGTAGGCTGTCGGGTCGGGGAGCTATAGTCTTTTCAAGTCTACAACCTATCGCCTACAACCTGAAGTCACCTCGCCTGCTCTATGTCGCTTTGGGAAATCATTTTACTGGCCATTGTTCAAGGCCTGACGGAGTTTTTGCCCGTCAGCTCCTCTGGACACTTGCTGGTCGCCAATCGGCTGCTGGAAACCCTGGGCCAACCGCCGGTGGCCGATCTGCTGGAAGTGAGTATTGTCCTGCATCTGGGAACTCTGGCGGCGGTGCTGGTCTTTTACCGTCGTGAAATCACGCGATTGTTTGGCTCCGACCGGCGAGTCATCGGGCTGCTGATCCTCGGGACAATCCCCGCTGCTGTACTTGGCATCCTGCTCAAAAAGGTTGTACCTGAAGAGCTGAGCAAGCTGATCCTCGAGAACGCGCTATTGGCAGGTTTCATGTTTCCTCTGACAGCCTTGCTGCTGGTGTGGTCCGAGCGACGATCGCCCGGCGAACACGACTATCCGCAGCTAGGCTGGGGCAAGGTGTTTTTCATCGGAATGTTTCAGGCCGTGGCTTTGTTGCCAGGGGTATCTCGCAGCGGAGCGACCATCGCTGCCGGATTGGCCGCCGGGCTGCAACGCAATGCCGCGGCTACCTTTGCGTTTCTGCTGGCGCTCCCTGCGATTGCTGGAGCGGGGCTGCTGGAATCGCTCGAAATCGTAGAGGCGGGCACGACCGGCACGCCGCTGGGGACGCTTGCTACGGGCTTTCTCGTATCGATGGCGGTAGGTCTCGTGGCGCTACGTATGTTGATCTCCTGGGTCAATCGGGGCCGCCTCTCGCTGTTTGCCTACTACCTCGTGCCGCTGGGAGTGGTAGTGATTGCCTGGCAGCTCCAATAGAACATGCGCCTTCCTGCCAAAATGGCAGCGGTCGCGGCTCAACATTTGGCCTAAGAACCGATTGGCACCTGTTTTGGCAGCGATGCCGATTCAGACCGATTTTGCTAATCCCTTACCACGTCTGCACTTGGCATTCTGCAACCAATTGGCGCGCTGATTGCTCTGTGTTGCCCGTCAACTGACTACCGCTGCGCAGAAGCTAGCGCCTTTGCTAACGTACGGCCCCAAGTTGTTCGGCAAAGGTGCCAGTAGAGCGGCAGGCCGCAGTTCCCTGCACATAGACTACTACCAAGTACCCATCTTACATCTCCCGGAGGACATCCCCCCATGGCAACGGCCACGAAGAAGAGTAAAGTCGCTTTGCAACCCTTGGGCGACAAAGTCGTCGTCGAGCGAGACGAATCGCTCGACACCACCGCTGGCGGCATCGTGCTTCCCGATAGCGCTCGGGATAAGCCGTCGCGTGGCACCGTGGTCGCCGTAGGAACCGGCCCTCTGCTCGATGACGGTACCCGGGGCACGATGCAAGTCAAAAAGGGAGATCGGGTGCTATTCACCAGCTACGCTCCCGAGGCAATCAACGTCGACGATCAGGAGTATTTGCTGATGAGCGAAAGTGACATCCTGGCAGTGATCGAATAGACCGTCGCGAGTTTCGAGAGGTGAGCCTTTAGCGGCTTTCGCATAGTCCAACTCGTAACCTGCGCTCCAAACCAGTCTTCAACACACCTATAAAGAGGAAACCTTACCATGGCAAAGATGATTGCCTTCGATCAAGAAGCACGCGATGCGATGCGTCGCGGTGTCAGCAAGTTGGCGCGTGCCGTCAAGATTACGCTGGGCCCCAAGGGACGCAACGTTATTCTGCAGAAGAGCTTTGGCTCGCCCACGGTTACCAAGGACGGGGTGACCGTCGCCAAAGAAATCGAGTTGGAAGATACCTATGAAAACATGGGCGCCCAGATGGTCAAGGAAGTTGCCAGCAAGACAAGCGACGTAGCCGGCGACGGCACCACGACGGCCACGGTGCTGGCCGAAGCCATCTTCAACGAAGGCCTGCGGGCCGTCGTCGCAGGCGTCAACCCAGTACAGATGAAGCAGGGAATCGAAAAGGCGGTCGAAGATATTACCGACCAACTGCACAAAATGGCAGTTAAGATTAAGACCTCCGAAGAGATGTCGCAGGTAGGTACCGTGGCCAGCAATGGCGACAAGGAAATCGGCGACATGCTGGCCAAAGCTATGGAAAAGGTCGGCAAAGACGGCGTGATCACCGTCGACGAAGGCAAGAGCCTGGCCACTGAAGTGGAGTGGGTCGAAGGCATGCAGTTCGATCGCGGCTATCTCTCACCCTACTTTGTCACCGATTCGAGTTCAATGGAGTGTGTGCTCGAAGATTGCTACGTGCTAGTACACGAAAAGAAAATCAGCAGCATCAAAGATCTGGTGCCATGCCTGGAAGCCGTGGTCAACTCGGGTAAGCCGCTGTTGATCGTCGCCGAAGACATTGATGGTGAAGCTTTGGCCACACTCGTGATCAACCGGCTACGCGGCACGTTTAATGTCTGTGCTGTGAAGGCCCCTGGCTTTGGCGATCGTCGTAAGGCGATGCTGGAAGACATTGCCACGCTCACCGGCGGCCAGGCAATATTCGAAGATTTGGGCATCAAGCTCGAAAGCGTCGGCCTCGGCGAACTCGGACGTGCCAAGAAAGTGATCGTCGACAAAGACAACACGACGATTATCGAAGGCGCCGGCAAGAGCTCCGACATCAAGGCGCGTATCGATCAGATTCGCCGCGAGATCGACAATTCGTCGAGCGATTACGACAAAGAAAAGCTGGAAGAACGGCTTGCCAAGTTGGCCGGCGGTGTGGCTAAGGTCAATGTCGGTGCGGCAACCGAAAGCGAGATGAAAGAAAAGAAGGCTCGCGTCGAAGATGCCCTGCACGCCACTCGGGCTGCCGTGGAAGAGGGTATTTTGCCTGGTGGCGGCGTCGCCCTGCTACGAGCCAGCAGCAAGGTTGATGCGGGCGAGCTGACTCACGATCAAGAGATCGGCTACAACATCGTGCTGCGAAGCTGCCGAGCCCCGCTGACGGCAATTGCCGCCAACGCCGGCCAGGATGGCGGCATCGTCTGCGAGAAGGTCGTCGACACCAAGGGCAATGTCGGCTACAACGCCGCGACCGACGTGTACGAAGATCTCGTCAAGGCGGGCGTGATCGACCCGACCAAGGTCACCCGCAGCGCGCTGCAGCACGCTGCCAGCGTTGCAACGTTGCTGCTCACCAGCGACGCGCTGATCGCCGACGCCCCGAAGAAAGGCAAGAAAGGCGCAGCCGCTCCGGGCATGGACGACATGTATTGAGCCCGATCTGAGCAATAGTAGAACGATCAAGCCTCCGGTCGGTGACCGGGGGCTTTTTTTATGTGATAGTGATTGCGCATTACAAGTAATGAACTTTTGTGTGCGCACATAAAAAGGCGGGTACCGGAGCACCCGCCTCTTTTGCTTGAAACTCTTGGCAATTGACTCTAGCCGCGAACTCTGACGTCTCCGCGTCGGGTAACGACGACCTTCACCGAGTGGCCGCAGCAGGCCCAGGTGTAAGTGCCGATCTGGCGGCCCAGGAATCCCCTCTGCCAGCAAACCGTCGGTGCCTCGGTGCAACAGCCGGGTACGCATACCGTAACGTTCTGCGAACAGCAGCTACATGGCGGAGCGACGCAAAGTGTGGTCTGAATCGGTGCTGGCGGGCAAACGCAGCAATCATTAGCAAAGCTTGTTCCAGCCGTGGCTACTAATGAAACCACGGCAATAGCGGCAATAGCCGCGACGGTACGAACTCGAAACATGGCTTGGTCCCCCTCCTCTCAAGGTGAAAATCAGATGCCCCAGCGACAAGCGTCTCCGCGCCTGTTCGCTGCTCATCCCCTATTTTACAACTTTAGATCAAACTGGCGGTAGTGCAAATCGTACGCAAAATACGCAAAATCTCCGGTCTACGGCGTTGCGGAAAAGCTACAGACGGCCTCCAACAACGTCCTGGGCGAAGTCTCCGCTCCACCTGTGCGGCCAGTATTCTGACGGGGTATTCCCTATTTCCCTGCCTCTTGATGGTGCTTGCGAAACTTGATGACCTCGTTGTCTATGTCGAGCAATTCGACATCGGCGGCCGTTTCGCATTCATCGCCAAATTGCAGAGGAAAGAAATGGCGTCAGACGGCATCTACCAACTCGGGCACCACTGGAGCCAAGTAGCTCGCCGAACCGTAGATGACCTCGATATCCCCTAGGAAAACTCTATGAATTCGGCCAGATGCTGAAACCGATACGCCAGGTTCTTTTTGAGGCATGGTTCATTGATTCGATCTACACAGGTAGTCCCTGTCGTTCGGGAGTTCATTTGCCCCCTCGCACGGCAAAGAACGCAAGAGTAACATTGATCGATACCAATCGCTCAAGAAGCGATAGGTAAGAGAAGGATAGACGCCAAAAACAGGATGTCTAAATCCGATTTCTGGAGCTCGCCCGATGCTTTCCCAAACCGTGGAATACGCTCTTCGCGCAGTAGTGCACCTAGCTGCCGAAGCGCCCAACGGTTGCACCACGCAGCAACTGGCCAAGGTGACCCAAGTGCCGGCTGCCTATCTAGCAAAAGTGCTGCAAAACCTTTCACGAGAAGGAATTGTCAGTTCCCAACGAGGCATTGGCGGCGGCGTCTCGCTGGCGATCGAGGCTAGTGAACTGACAATTCTCGACGTCATCAATGCCGTCGACCCCATCCAACGAATCAAGACCTGCCCGCTCGAACTGGGAAGTCACAGCCCGGCACTTTGCCCGCTGCATCGCCGAGTCGATAACGCAATAGCCCAAGTCGAAACCGCCTTTAAGTCGACTACGGTAGCAGAGATCTTAGGCGAGTCAGGCCAACCGAAGCCGCTCTGCGATTCCCAAATCTCTAAACAGCGGTCCTGAACACGCTGCAGAACGTCACAAGATGACGACGTAGCCCGTGACGCCGCAGCTAAGAGCGGGTGAAGGGAATCGAACCCTCGCCTAAAGCTTGGGAAGCTTTCGTTCTACCATTGAACTACACCCGCACACGGCGTTTGCGAGCCTTCAGTCTAAGAGCGAACGTGCGGGCTGGCAAGGATATGCCCCTAAGAGCAGGTTTTGGGCCGCCACTTCTTCCCTGGAGTCGATTACTTGCCTAGCGTGTACGATCTGCGATCGTAGTGAGCATTTGGCGGACCCTTTCAAGCCTTTCGCGGTAGGCAGGGTCGAAAGAGCCAAGAAAGTCGCCGCCCTCGGCTTGCTCGCTTAGGCGAAGTAGTCGGTCCAGTTCAGCCAAGGTCGCTTCCATCGAACGCGGGGGACGGATGTTCCGGCGCTCGGCTTCCGAGAGCGATTCGTGGTACAGTCTGACGAAGCGAAAATCTCGGGTCAATTGTTCGAGCCGCTGAGTCTGATGCTCCAACAATTCAATGTCGGCCGTTTCTGCCAGCAAAAGAGTGGTTTCGATTTGATCGAGCCCTTCGTGATAGCCGGCAATACGGGCAGAGAGTTCCGTTAGATTGATCTTGACCGGTTCTGGATCGGGGCTGGGTAGTTCACCTTGTGGAAGAGCGGTACTCGCCAAGCGAGATTTGGGCGGGTGGGCCTTCTGCACTGGCGATTGACTCTCCGACTGCCGAGGGTCTGGCTCTGTTGCCGAGGCGCTCTCCTTGGTTGCGACACTAGGGTCCAGCGACTGTTGCGACGTCAGCGAAACTGTCGCTGGTTGAGAAGTCGTAGCGGCCTGGGGCTGGTTGAATACTGGGATGCTTGGCAAGGGCTGGGTCGTCCCAGGCATCGAACGGATTGTGGACTCAAGCAACCACGAAGCAAGCATTTTCTGGTTTTCTTGCGAGTGAGGCACATCGTTCCAGGCTTGCATGGTCGCTTCTAACTGGTCGATGCGGCGGGTGCGTTCCCCTTCGTCATGCCGAAACGCCTGGTCCAGCTGAAACCGCAGGTCCGATTCCATCTGGGCAAGCTCGTCTCGGGGGGCGTTGTGCGATTGGTGCGCTGTCACACCGGCTGCTAGAATTGCAATTGCAACCAGAGTGCTGACAACTGCTGTAAGACGCTCGCTGCTTGAAGTTGATTGGCTCATCGGAGCTCCGATTGATGCAGTGCCGTCGAGCGGCTGCGCGATGGGGATTTCACTCTCAACATGACTGTCCAAGTAAGACTAGAACGGCCTCCAGGCAAGTCAAAACCGCCGGAAAGAAGATCGCCCACGATGAACAACCAATTGCTCAAACCGCTACTGCTGGTAGCAGTTGTATTGGTTCTACCCCTGGTAGCGATCGCCGTTTGGGGCGAGAGTTTTCGCTCGGTAGCCGAGCGCTGGCAGGAGTCGCCCCCCGCACGACCGACGATGGCGCTGGCCATTGTGGCCATCTTGGCCTCCGACGTGTTTCTGCCCGTACCCTCAGGGCCCATCAGCACGCTGGCAGGAAGCCAACTGGGCTTTGCCTTGGGTA
Source organism: Planctomycetales bacterium (assembly GCA_020427155.1). Lineage (GTDB taxonomy): Bacteria > Planctomycetota > Planctomycetia > Pirellulales > Lacipirellulaceae > Bythopirellula. Next base: position 19,462 of record JAGQOW010000004.1, read on the forward strand.
CCGCTGCTTCGACACTGGGTATGACACTGGGAGCAGGCCTGGCATTTGGCCTGGCACGGCTCTGGGGGCGGCCCCTGGCCGAACGGTTTTCTTCCACCGAACAACTCGTCGAGCTGGAAGACGCATGCCTGCAACATGGCCCCTGGATGCTCCTCCTCACTCGACCGCTACCGATCCTTGCCGAAGCGTGCGCGTTGCTGGTCGGCGCGCTGCAGATGCCCTGGAAGAGTTTCTTGCCAACGGTGGTTGTCAGCAACTCTCTTATCGCGGCCACGTATTCGGCGCTGGGGCAGCAGGCAGTGCAACGCGGTTGGCTGCCCATGGCCATCTGTGCGTCGGTCGCGGTGCCGGTAGCGCTCTCCTGGTGGTGGCGCAAACGTTTGCAGCAAGCGGGCTGAGAAGGCTATGAAAAAGAGCCTCGTTTTCTAGGCGGGGAGAGGCTAAGAAAGGGGTTGAATAACCGGGGACTCGCACCCTCCCCCAACCCCTCCCCGCCTAGAAAAGAGGCTCTTGCATTCTAAACGACCGGCTCGGCCAAAGCCAATTTTTTGATGGCGGCTCACTTTCCGGCCACAGCTCTGCAAATCTGCCTGCTTTCGATCAACCAATGCCGCCACAAGCAGGGCGCGGGTGGTACAAGGTGGCTGATTGACCACAGCCAGCTAGGTATCCCAATCGCAGTATTGCTAATGCTTTCCTGAAGTGGGATTTGCACTTACGGCAGGCCAGTCATGGGCAACTGAGACATGCTCTGCTCAACCTATAGCTACGCACAATACTCCGCGACTCGCTTCTTGAAGGCCTTGTGCTCGTCCCAGATGGCCTGGGGAAGCTTCTTGGGTGCGCCACGGCCTTCGCTGCCCGACTCCAGGCCGTTCTCAAGCTCGTTGAGCCAACCTTCGCGGTTGGCAACTTCGCGTAGGAGTGCTTCTTTGTCAGGGACAAGAATCTCGGCGAGCTGCTCGGTAGTTGTCGTGAACTTGAGTCCGCTAATGTCAATGTACTCGGGTTTGGGAACCAGGCCGATGGGGGTTTCTTTCCACTGGTCAGCGCCGTCCAGCTGGCGGACTGCGGCATCGAGGACGCGGTAGTTGGCGCCGAAGCCGTCCCAGATGAATTTGCCGTCGTCATTGCGGCGGAACCAGTTCACCGAGTAAACAGCCGGTGGCTTGGGCGTCTTCTCCGCCATCTCCAGCCACTTCTCAGCGTAGTCGCTGATGTTGAAGGAGATAAAGGGCCGATTCGCCATGGGATCGTAGCGAGGCTTCTGGCCGACCGCAGCGGCGGTGGGTTCGCTGAACTGACACAGGGCGTGGTAGACCGCTTCGTTCCAAGTGCGCGCTCGCGAGATAAGCGGGTGCAACTTGCTGGAGCGGCCGCCGATCAGTGCGACATCAAGCGGGACGCCTTCAACGTTGTCGTAGTCGGCATCGAGGTTGGGGACCGAGCGGATGGGCATCGTGACCCGGGCATTCTTTTGGTCTTTTTCTTCGGCCGAGGCGTCGATCTCCTCCCCTAGCCAGTTCCAAGTGGTGATTCCGTCGCCAGCCGGGAAGTCTTCGCCGCTATCGCTCCACCAGACTCGCTTGCTTCCGTTGTCGTCTACGAAAACCTGGTTGGTGAAGATTGGTCCGCCTTCAAAGTTCTCGACCTCGGGCAGCGGGTTGCGCAGGGCCTCCATGAGCATTTTGTTGGCAAAGTCGCTCATGCCCTTGGTGACGCCGAACATACCGGCCTCGATGTTATTGACGTAGAGACGTCCGTCGCCCTTCTTAGTGGCGCCGCCAATAATGTCGTCGCCTAGGGCGACCTGCTTGATACCTGCCTTGGCAATCGGACCTTCGGTAACGCCGGTGGCAATGTTCGTCTTTCCGCACATGCTGGGGAAGGCAGCACCAAAGTTGACTCTGCGACCGCCGGGGTATTCCAGGGCGAACAGCGCCATGTGCTCGACCACTTCGATGCCGACGTCCTCATCGGGCGTAGATTTTCGCTTGGCATTTTCGAGTGCCTGGATGCCAACCAGCCGCAGGCCGAAAATCTTCTTGGGCCCCAGCGCGTTGCCACCGTAATCGCTGTTGATAGTGCGTGAGTAGAGTTCCGCCGGGAAGTGGGTGATCCAACGGTCTTCCTTGCTGAGGGTTCCGTAACTGTGGCAAATGCGGGGGAAGCGGGTCTGCTTCTCGAGGATGCGCCAGCCGTCCTTGATGTTGCTCATCCGAAACAGGTTGCAGACCACATTCGCGCTGTCGGTAAGTTGAACGCCCGCTGTGGCAAACTGGCTGTCGGCAGGGTTGGTGACAAAGGGCATCACATACATGGTGCGCCCCTTCATGACGCCGTCGTAAAGCTTATCGAGTTTGGCATGCATCTCCTCGGGTTTCACCCAGAAGTTCAGCGGGCCCGCGTCGACGGGGTCTTCAGTGCAGATGACGGTGCGCTCTTCCACCCGGGCGACGTCATTCTTGTCGCTACGGGCATAAAACGTACGCTTGCCGTAGACATTCTCATCCAGACGGGTGTAGTCGCCTGATGCTTCTAGCTCGTTCTCAAGCCTGATGATTTGGTCCGCTTTCCCGGTGATGACCTCAACGTTGTCGGGTTTGCACAGGGCTACTTCCTTTCGAACCCAGTCCTGCATGTGGGCAGGGAGTTTTGCGATCGTTGATTCAATGGCGTCCGTAAGTGTTGCTTGTGCAGTCATTTTCTTTCCGTCGTGTTTGGGACTGAATTCACCGGCAAAGTGCAAATTCGACAGTCTGTAGGATCTTTGGCCGACATTCTGGGGACGAATAGAGTAAGAGCCGCCTGGCACTTCACAGCGGCTCGGACAGAAACCACGATGATACTGGTTTTCCAGAGTTTTTCTAGGGCTGCTGCGGATGCCTGGATGTGCGAAACCGCACAGTAATCGAAGAAAGCAACACTAAGAGACAGGTGGTCACTGATGAGGAGGGTTCGGGTACCGCAAGATCTACGCCGCCGACAGCGATAGCGAGCGAAGATTCCCAATATGCTAAATCGTCCTGGTCGATGTCGCCGTCTCGATCAGCATCCCCCGAGGAGAAAGCAGCCTCGATAGAGATTCCAAAACCCCGCTGCCAGGCCAGGAAATCGACTGCATCGATGTCATTGTCCCCGTCGAAATCGGCCGACGGATTGGCGGAAAGCTCGAAGGAAACGATCGTGTTCGAACTGAGTGTATCGCCATCGTCGACGACTCCCAGCAGAGTCCAATTTCCGTTAGGCAACCGCGGCCCCAGCGTGAGGCCTTCGAGGTTTTGCCCGTTACTCCCGTCGGCCGCGCCTGCCCACAGCAACTCTTTGCCTACCGACACGTAGGCTGGTTGATCTATCAAGCCCGACGAGTACCAAGCGACGCTAACATCAGTGGCCAGATCGAAGGAGACCTCAAAGATGCGGTTCAAGTACAGTGGGGAAGTGACGGCCACTGAACGCTCTAATGCCAGGAGAGTTCCATCAGGCAACGCGACAAGATCTGTCAGGCCGCTCTGGGGAGATCCAAAAGTGAGGCTGCCGTGAATTTTCTCGACCTGGTAGACGTACTGCCGACCAGCACTCACGGTGTTGCCGGCGACAGCCAGTTCGAGCAGCCGAACCGGACTACCTGCGGAACTCGTAGCAAGCGGCCCATCCACGGCGAGCGCTTCTTCGTTGGCAGTCCACATGACCGTTCCCGCTGGATTGCGAGCCAACGACTCGAAGCCTCGATTGCCTGCGATGTTTGTAAAAACGGCGGGAATGGCAATGTTCTGCAAAAGACTGCCGGTCGCGAGATCGTATTCCTGCACTCCAGGGTTGTTCTCTTCGCTGAGAAACACGCTATTTCGCATCGGGTTTGTGTAAGCGGCGCCTTCGAAATCCAGGCTGGCTGCAAGCGTGGTCGCGCTGACCGTTGCTGCCGAAGTCAGTGCACCGGCGGCAGAAAACTCGACGTCGAACGAGATCAGTTGCCCGCCTGAATCTTGAACCGCAGCGAAACGGTGTTTGCCGGAAACGGGCGAGGGGCCCAGATATGTCACGCCACTCAATTCGGTCGCAGCGACTACGGAAGTGTCGAGAGCCAGGCTACTGATTCGGCTCACCGACCAGTTGCCTGCGCTGGCAGAACGCAGCGAACAGGAAAGCACTGATGCGACGAGGGCGAATCGCCGCAGAATAGCAACCGAAGAAGAGATAACTGCACCCTTTCCCGCTAATTGCTTGGCCAAATATAATGCTCGCTAACTTCTTCTACTTCGGTTCAAGATATCCCAAATGGTGAGCAGCGTGAAGCAAACTCACCTTTTCGAGCGATTCGCGATCGGTCGCTCCGAAAAGTGGCGATGGGAAGAACGGCCCTTCGTGCGCCTTGACCCGATCTATCGTCTGTTGCAGCAATTCGGCGGCTTCGCTATCCGTCATTGCGTCAGGTTTGGGAACGGTATCCGGAGCCGTTGGCATGCCTCCGCGAAAGCCTTCGGCCAGTATCTTTCGTCTCATCCCTGGCCCGACGGTATGTTTCATCACCCAGAAAATCATTCGCATCAGCAGCGGCGGATTCGGAAATCCATCGATCGGGAAGCGCATCCAGTCGGCGATATGGCCACAAGCTTGCGAAAGCGTCCAGTTGCCGTTGCAGATGTAACCGCTAGCAATCAATGCGTGTACTTCCACCATCATCTCTTCGTAGTTCTTAAATGCAAGTTGACGCTTCTTCGGTTCGTTCGTGGCCATGATGCTGTCTTTCTGGCATTCAGTTTCTTGAGAACAAGGTTCTCTTACGGACCCTCTGCTTCTGGCTCTGCACCCGCTTCTGCCCTCTCTTCCTCTGTCGTTTCCGCTGCCTCCTCCCCGGCTGCCACCGCCGCCTCCTTTGTCTCGGCAACTTCGGCAGGTGAGTCCTGCGGTTCAGCCTCGTCGGTTTCGGCAGGTGCTCCAGCATCGATCAGCAGATACCCTCCCCAGAAAAAGGGATGGGCGGCAGTAATCGGCGGGGCTTCCAGGTCGGCCTTCACTCGAGTCTCGGCATCGGGATGAATCGACATCTCCATGGCGACCTGGACGCTCCGCTGCCACGCGTCGGCGGCAGTCGTGTGAGGCAATTCCTGAATAAACTCGCGAACTAGGTCGAGCGTCGACTGCCCTCCAACGCTCCATCGGCTCAGCAAAACCGTTTGAGCGCCGGTCGACATCAAGCCGCAGCTGGCCAAGAAGAGTTCATGCCCAGGCGCTGCTGCCGAGGCTTTGCGTTTCGAAGTTCGGCCGCCTCGCTCGGCTATCGTGTGCACCGCCGGCAACAGAATGTTTTGGGGCCCGAATTGCGGCAAGCTCAGCCAATGGCTGAGTGTATCTTCCTGAGCAGCACGCCCTCCTGGCACGGGCGACCAATCCAGGGGGCGTAGCGGATCGATCTCAATCTCGTCGAGCACAATCAACGTTTCTAGCAGCGAAGCAAGCTGCGCCGTTGGAATTGGCGAAGGTGTGGGCAAAGCGATCGGGTTGAGCACCGCTTCGCGCAGGTCAGTCAACGACTCGTCCTGCAACTCTTCGGTATCTCCGGGGACGATGCCTCTGCCTACAATACCCGACCTTTGAACTCGCCGTCTGACTACGGCATTGCCCATCGCCAGGCCCATTGTCGGGACAACTCGCAATTTGCTGAGAGAAATCATCGCCGCAGTGCGATCTTCAAGCTCAGCCGGCAGGGCTGCCAGGGGGACGTACCAGACCAGGTTGTCGGGCACAACTATCAATTCGTCGGTCGATTCCAGGTCGATCGAAGAACCATCAAAGAGAGCGCGATAGAGCTTTTTTCCCGTCGCCTGCCAATCGTCTGAGGCCAGATCCTTGGTGGTCATGTCGTGGCTGGCGTCGTAATTGCCGAGTGAACGCAAAAAGTCGTTGAGGGGTTTGTTAAGCCGACCAACAGGGCCACAGTTCCAGTGGGTCGAACCCTTGGCAGTTATTAAAAAGCCCAAAAGCCCGTTGGAAGTATCGTGGAAGACGACCACGGCCTGGCCGGGCTGAAGCTTTGCCTGGAGTTCCGCGGCTGTGCTCAGCGGCGGAAAAACCGGATCGACGGCAACCCGCTCCAAGCCTATCATGTTTAGCATTGCCTCGCGCCGCTGGAGGCTGGTCGACCAGGCTCTCCAATCTTTGTTGAGGTCGCTTTGGGACTGCTCGTCCAGGGCCGGCAACCATCTTGATTTGAGCGACGCCCACAATTGCTGGCCGGCTTTCTGTTCTTCGCCGTACCTAGGGTACTTCAGTAACAAGTCCTGACGACGGACTTGGATTTGTGGGGTGAGGGTGTGAGCAGGCAATTCGAGCGTATCGCGTAACGATGCGAGACGCCCTCCCCACGCTAGCGAACCGAGAAATCGGCGGCGCTTCGCCAAATCGGTCACTTCCAACGCAGTACCCAGGTCGTTGCGAGACAACAGCGCATTCAACCACCGGTCGAAGGCAGCTTCATGAGGAGTCTGCAATACCGATAACGTTTCCAACGGACGAAAGACCCAGTCGGCAGGCGTCGGATCGGCCAACAACGACTGATAGATATCGGCGGCCGATCGATCTCGAAGCAGTTGTTGATCGTAGCGGCCATTTGCCAGACCGATTTGGAAGTTCCTGGGCGTCATGACCAATTGTTGGTCGATGGCGGCGGCGAGCGCTGCCGGGGCAGTATCTCGACCTTGCTGAGCGGCAATCCGAGCCGCCAGGAACTGCGACCAGCTTCCCAACAAGCCGCTGCGCGCGTCGCGGAGGCGAGTCTGTCCAACTTCGATTGTGGCAGCCGCAGCGTCCCAATTTCCAAGCGTCATTTGTTCTTCGGACAGTGCAAAACTGACACGGGCGAAGATATGGTCAAATCGCTCACGCCGCGCCCAGGCAGCGACGGAATCGAGGGCAGCACTCACGCTCTCGATACCACCAGCCAGCCGATTGGCCGCCCCCAGCTTGAAGGCCTCGTCGACGATGCCCGGATTGTCGTAGTAAAAGGCCGAGTAACTTGCTTCGGCAAAGTACTTGGCGGCAACACTGGTATTGCCTTGCTCCATATGGATTCGACCCTGCTCCAGCAAAGCGACGCATGTCAGCGGGTGATCGAACCTTCCCTGAATAAGTTCCGCTCTAGCCAACTGTTTCAGCGCCAGGTCGCTCTTTCCTTCTCCCGCGCTGACGAGTCCCTGCTGCAGGTCGATCCAAGCACCGGACCAATGATTGGGAGGTGCTCCTCCGCTGTTGAGCCTGGTAGCCATCTCGCGCGAGATCCGATCCTGCGCGGCCAAGGGCCCCAAGAGTTCACTTCGCCTTCGAATTGCGAGTGCGGTACAACGAATCACCTCGATAACGTCGATTCTCCACAGCTGTGCTGACTGGACAACGCCTCCCTGCTGAGCCGCCCGATTGCCGCTCAGCAAGTCCCCTTGGCTAATAAGCATCTGCGAGGAGAACAGCCCAAGGGTAAACTGCCTTTCGCTTGTGCCCCAAGGCAACTGCTGGCGCCGCAGCCGACTAACGTCTTCGCGAGGAGGCTGTTCGAACCGTACCCTCAGCAGCCACTGGGGATACTGCAAAAACATGGTACAAGCCTGGTCGAACTGTTCTAGTGCCGGGCCAAAACGGCCCTGATGGTAGAGTACCTCGCCCCACATTGCGTGATAGCAGATCGAATCGACCCAACGCCCCGTGACGCCAATCTTGATAGCGCCGCGCGTTTCGCTACGAAAAATCCGTTCGGCATCCCGGTACTCTCCTCGGTAGAGTTCTTCGATGCCGCGGTAATACGCTTGAGAAGGAGTTGAATTGATGAGTCCTTGCGCAGAAGCCATGCTAGCTGGCCATATACGGGCAGACACCAGCAGAGCACATAGCAAGATCCACCGCAGCAATCGACATCTTGGTGCTAGCACGATTCTGTTCCTCAGGCGCTGGCGCGAAAGTTCAATTAACCATTCTACCAATTGCGCTCAAAAATACGATTTCTGCCGCAATTGCCGCAGATTAGCCCTCTTGGTCCAAGCTATGGCATGCTTTTCCTGCCGCCTGCTTTGCTATCAGAGAAAACAAAGGGCATTTTGTCAGCTTGTGTGAAAGTTTAACGATCAGGACGACGATAACGATTATGCTCACCGGCGGCAGAGTCGGTGACGGCCAATGCGTGTCGCACATTTGTGGTTCGCCAGCCGTAGAGGAGCTTGAGATTCGGGCAACCTCTCGGCAGCGCGCCTATGTGCTACTTGCTAAAAATCCTCGGTCAGGAGCATCGATTGTGAGTAACTCGTCTTCGCAACCTTCACGCAGTTTGGCAGCGATCGTTGCCTCGCTACTGATTCTCGCATCGCTGACTGCCATGGGGTGTCAATCGGACATTGCAGGGCAGACGCTGCCGAGCCCGACTTACCTCAGCGACGACGTACAATACTACGCGCCTGGCCCCGAATTTAAGCTTGCTCGCGAAGCTGCTGCCCTCAAAGAGCAAGCAGCCAACCAAATCAGCGAGCCCCAACGCTAAAGTGTAATCAGGTCGTTCCTCCTGCCTGCTTTCCAAGCCCTCTAGTCTACCAATTTATTGCCGCTTGTCGCGATCGTCCCCACAGTGGTGAGAAAGCGACAGGGAAGGGGGGACGGCACCCTAAGTGGCAGGCGTCTGAGATGCGTCGCGCGAAAGTGTCGCGCGTCTCAGACGTCGTTGCCCGAGGGCTCGGCGATCAAGCTCCTTTCGGCGCTGACACTGGATCGTTCGACCGAAGCCGTTGCTTCATCCAACGCGAAAACCGCACACCTTGCGATCGCCACGACCTCCAAGGATAGCAGGCGTAGCGATAACTTGTTTCGACTTCGGTGCGGAAACGGCGTTTGAAGGCAAAGTCTCCAATTCCCAAGTCGAGGGTCTGGTCATTGCGTTCAAAACTGTCCTCAATCAAGCGATTCATGAGAATCTTGCCGACTCCCTGTTGAGAGAACGCAGGATCGTAACCCATCCGTAGACCGAAGACGCGGCCGTGACGGTGATAGTTGTACTGGTAGGCGGCAGGTCTGCCATCGATTTTCAGTACCGCCATGTCAAGCATGCCTATTCTTGCAGCAGTGGCGTGGCAGTCGTGCAAGAAGCCTCGAACGTGTGGATGACAAAGCGTGTTGCCCGTGGTGGACTTGCTTTGCCAGCTCTGCTGGGAGATCTGCATGCAGTCGTCGAAAAGATCCCATCGTGGCTGCCCGTCGCCCCAACCTTTGCCGGCAGGACGGTGCCGATGGAAAGTCACTTTGCCCGCCCGTTCCAGAACTCGTGTCTGACGGCGTATCTCATGACGCCATTTCTTGTTCAAGCTTGCTAGGTACGATTCGTAATCGGTTCCGGCAAATCGGATGACCGAATTGCTTTGATAGGCAATCTTCCGCGGCTGCCATCCGACGGCTCGGATGGCGCGCCCCGTAGCATTTCGATCGTGAGGCCCAGCCGCACTCCAGCGCAGGTCGATCATGTCCCAATCACGAGAAGTTTGGCTGAGGTGCTTCAGTGCCATGAACATGCACGCAGATTGATCGGGACCAATCGGACCGTACCACATTCCCCAATCGCTCAGTGGATAAGTTAGTACACGGACATCGCCCACATGATACCGCTCGCGATTGATACACAGTGGTACAATGCCAAAAGGGGTGCCGTCCGATCGAACAACGAGCACGCGCAATTGTTTGTCGTGGCCAAAGTGTTTCCAATACAATTGCAGCCAGTCGTAGGTGTGAAAAAATGACGCCCGCGGCGTTTTCGGCAGCAGCGAGTTCCAAACCAGCTGGTATTGCTCCAGTTCGTCAGGATCGTTGATTTCTACTACATCGGCCATCCACAGCACCTGAAGAGTTCGCGTATCGATCGTCCGCAGCCTCACACCGCAAGGGCTGTGCCGATCGTTGCCGACGAGTCGAAACATGCTACGATGCACTTGAAAACGAGCATTCGGGCGAGCATGCTGCTCTTTCGCAGCGAGGAGAATGTTGCGGCAAGGCATCATGTTGCGTCCGAGCCACACTGCGGTATTCAACGGAGCCCAGAGTTGGCCAGCCGCCGCGCTGCCAACGATGCCTCGGACGATGGGGCCTCGGACGAAAAGTTCGGACAATTAGGAAAGAATCAACGTGGGCGAAACGCCTTGGACATCACTGATTGGGCAGCTTCACGCTAGTGATTATCAAATGGTTCTGGCCGTGACAGGCGGAGGAAGTAAAGCAATCAGCCAATTGCTGGACCAGGCCGGCGCTTCGCGAACGCTACTCGAGGCCGTAATTCCCTACTCGCACTCTTCGCTCGCCGAGTGGCTAGGCGGACCGCCGGAGAAGTCTTGCAGCGAGGCAACGGCTCGTGCGATGAGCATGTCGGCTTGGCTGCGCGCTCGGCATTTGGCCGCCGACACCGACCCTCGACGCTTGATAGGTGTTGGGGCAACCGCAAGTCTCGCTTCCGACCTGCCCAAACGCGGCGCCCATCGAGTCCATGTTGCGGTGCAGACAACTGCGCAAACTGCTACTTGCTCACTGCAGCTTAGCAAAGGGTGCCGCGACCGCAAAAAAGAACAGTGGCTAGCCGCCAAATGGATCTTGCTTGCCATCGGACGAGCCTGCCAAATCGACGACTCGATCGCTGGCGAGTCCTTCGACGCTCAACTATTCGAGGAGGATGAGCTTCAATTCCATGTGCAGCCAGCGGCGCCGGAATGGGCTGACCTGTTGATCGGCAACCTCCGTTGCTTCGCGGCGTCAGGACGACTTTCCCAAGACGCGCCACGAATCGTTTTCCCCGGAGCGTTCAACCCTCCTCATGCAGGACATCGGCGAATGGCCGAGATCGCCGCTGCCAAGATCGGCCAACCTGTGACTTTTGAGCTTTCGATCACCAACGTCGACAAGCTTCCGCTCGACTACATTTCAATGCACCAGCGCATCGAAGGCTTCCAGGGCTGGGATAATCAAGCCGAGCTGATACTGACCGACGCTCCCACGTTTCAAGCGAAGTCGATCCTGTTTCCCGGATGTACGTTTGTCGTGGGGGCCGACACGATCGTGCGAATTGCCGACCCCACGTACTACGCTGGCAATGTTGCAGCCCGTGACGCTGCGATACGAACGATCGCTGATCTGAAATGTCGATTCTTGGTGTTTGGCCGCCATCAGCAAGACAAGTTTCTCACCCTGTCCGAGATGCAGTTACCGGGCTCGCTGCAAGCCCTCTGCGAGCAAGTCTCACAGAGCGAGTTCTGCAGTGAAATCTCCTCGACAAGCCTTCGGCAAAGACGAGGCAGGCACGAAAACTGAGAAAACTTCTTCAATTACCTCTAGACGCAGAGACCGATTGGCACAGCGATTTCCACGTTAGCGATTCTCGGCCAGTCGCGGCGGGGCAATCATCAGATCTTCGATGACTCGGGCCAGCACTCGGGGATTTCCTTTGATGTGGACGTACTGATGCGACTTGCGGTTATCGGCTATCCATTGCGTGTGGCCGTCCGAATCGACGACGACTCGACCGCGTCCGGAAATCCCAAAAAGTTCTTGTTGCGGACCTCGAATCGCCAGCAGCACCGCAGTTTGATCGTAAGCAGGCTTTCCCTGGTCGATAGAAAATCCATCGTGATAGGGCCGAAGTTCGAAGGCACGTCGCACAGGATTGCCTGCAGGAGCGCTCTTGAGATCGCCGCCGCACAGGAGAACATAACCCACCTCGAAGCCTGTCCAAGTGATGACGGTAGGCCACTGATTGACTACCGTGACAGCTGCTGCCGGGTCTAGCATGATGTTGGTTTCGGGGACCCGTGTGCGGGGAAATCCTCCTCCCATAATTACGGCCGATTGTACTTTGGCTTCTACAAGTTCCATTCCAGACAACGGACTGATGGAGTCGGGCGGCGATCGCAACAGATCTTCCAGATTGCTCAAAGCCCCAACGCTGCAAACGACAACGCTATGATCAGGCTGGGCTGCCAAAGACTGTCGATAGATCTGAAGCGCATCTGGCATTTGGTCGTCAGGCTTTGCCGTGTGGGGGAAATCGTCGCGCAGTGCAGGCGTAAAGCTGCTGGAGCGTTTTGCGACAATCTTGGCGCCATCTTTGTCGGTGCCGATCGGAATATCAGGACGCCCATACCAGTGGTTGATCGCCGAAACGGCCGCCGCCGAAGCCCCGGCCAGGCCCTTGCGGTTGGTAACGACCGCGAGAATCTCGGCTTCTCCCAAGTCGGCCAGAGCGTGTAGCACAGCCAGTGCGCCGACGTCGTCACAGTCGCTCGCCATGTCGGTATCGAAAATGATCTTTACCGGCGGCTCAGCTTCGGCCTGCGCGGCTAGCATCAAGTAGCAAACGATCATCCAAGGTGTTACTCGTTGTGTCACGTCGTACTTCCTCTCTCCGTTAAGACTAATAGAAACATTGAACTGGCTAATTCTCCCAGTTTTCTATCGTGGCTCGCAAGTTCTCGATCGAGGTTTGCTGTATCGAAAGGCAGCGCGCCGCAGCGGCTTGCTCAAGCGTGGCAATCTGCTCGGACGAGCAGCGAATCGCTGCCCGCATTCCCTCGCTAAGCTTGCCGCCTTCATGCTCGATGCAGGCTCCCTCGATCCGGTAGGCTCGTGCCAGCTCCCGCTCGACGACGCTTGCCTTAGCCAATCCAAGAGCCACAAAAATGGCACTTGTGATCACATCGTGGTAATGCCTTTCGCTCACTTGCTCTTCAAAACGGTCGATGAGCGGAAGCACAAAATCGACGGCCTGCAGTTCTTTGAAATACTGCTCATGCGAGCTGTTCTCTACAAACTCGAAGTAGTCTCGCACGCCCCGTTCCTGGATTGCTTGCTGAAACCTCGCGCTGTCTGCCGTCGCGTGTCGCCCCAGGATCTTCACTCGGAAGTTCGTGTCTCCTGACTCAACTAGCTCGGCAACAGCGCGCACTAGCGCAAGGTAGTTTCTCCCAGTAAACCGCAAGGTTCCTGAGACACAGAACACTCGCGGCTGCCCCTCCTCTCTTTCAATCGGCGTGGAAAACTCGGCATAGGTCAGTGGAGAAACCCAGGGCAGCTGATACTTCGCTCCGATTGCTTCGCTAAGCACCATGGCCTGATGCCCCTGCTTCAAAAAACTCTTCAGTCGCCGTTTGCGGAGGCCGCTCTCGGGAATATGCAAAACCGTAAGGACACGTCGGCAAAGCTGCGAAATGGCACTCGTCAGCGCCAGCTCGACTCGAAAAGTGTTCAAGTAAACCAGATCGTAGTTACGCAAGAACTGCAATGATCGATAGCCACGAAACCACCGATCGGCGAAGTAGGCGAAATCTCCTTTGCCGTACTCCGGAGGAAGGAACTCATGCACTTCGTACTCAAGATCGGGCAATAGCTGCGACACTTCCTTGAAGTTGGGCGTCGTACTATGGACCTCCACTTGATAGCCCAGCGACTGAAAATAGTAAATCATCGAGGGAATAACGTGATCGTGCCCAGAAATCATTTCTACGATAGCACACGATTTCATCGCGATGTTTCTTTCTTGTCACTCAGGAGTCGTTGCTGTGCCGCCCAATTGCCAGTCGTTCGACCCGCAGCTTAATCGGTACGCGCTCGATCGTGGTAGACCGGAAACGGACAATTGCAGCGATCAGTCCCAGTTGCTCTCCAGCAAGGGCAACTATGGTTTAGCGGCAGTAGCCGAATTATTCTGCTTTGTTCGACCTGCTGCTCAAATGGCCCACGGTTTGGATGCAGGACTACGAGTCGCAATCTACCTCTGCGCATCCCGGGTACCGCATTGGACAGCGGTTGCTTACACTTGTCTGCACCTTGCCGCAGCTCGAAGGCCGCGTTGCAAGGCGGCCTCTTTCCAAGAAAGCGAATTATCGTGGACTCTAAGCAATCTCTCGTTACCGGCTTCCTCGAGCGTGCTCCACGCCCTGTGCTCAACAGCTACGCGGTGTTGTTTTCATTTTCGACTTATTTTTGCATGTACGCCTTCCGCAAGCCTTTTGTGGCGGGAACCTATGAAGGATTTACTTTTCTGGACACGCAAATCGAGCTTAAAACTGCGCTGGTGATCAGCCAGATTGCCGGCTACGGTCTGGCGAAGTTCCTGGGAATCAAGTTCTGCTCGGAAATGACCCGGCAACGTCGGGCTGCCGTCCTTTGCCTGTTGATCGTCGCCGCCGAGCTTAGCCTCATGTTGTTCGCTGTGGTTCCCCAGTCGCTGAAACTGGCGGCGATCTTTCTCAACGGCCTGCCGCTGGGCATGGTCTGGGGGTTGGTGGTTTGGTATCTGGAAGGACGCCGCACCTCGGAATTGCTGCTAGCCGGTTTGAGTTGCTCGTTCATTGTTTCCAGCGGAGTTGTGAAAGACGTCGGGCGCTCGCTGCTGGCCGGCGATTCGTTTCGCCTCTATTTCTTGGTGATTCCTAACCCCTTTGCGCAGGTCCCCGAATTCTGGATGCCGTGCGTGACAGGGCTACTGTTTCTCCTGCCCTTCTTACTGTCGGTATGGATGCTCGACAAATTGCCTGAACCGACCCTGGAAGATCGAGAGGAACGCTCGGCACGCGATCCGATGGGAGCTGCACAACGCACCGACTTCCTGAGGCGGTTCTTGCCAGGCATGCTGCTGCTGTTGGTTACCTATTTTTTTGTCACCGCGTTTCGAGACTTTCGCGACAACTATATGGTGGAAGTCTTCGATCAACTCGACTATCCCTACGAATTGAACAAAGACATCATCACTCGTTCAGAAATGCAGGTCGCCTTTGGGGTGATCCTCTCGTTGGGATTGCTCTACCGCTTTCGGGACAACCGCCATGGGCTGATCGGCGTTTTTTCGGTGATGATCATTGGTCTCGCCATGCTGGGCGGCAGTACGCTGTTGCTTCAGCAGGGCGTCCTGAGTGGTTTCTGGTGGATGACGCTGGTCGGCTTGGGCTCCTATCTGGCCTATGTCCCCTTTAGTTCGGTGCTCTTCGATCGGTTGCTTGCTACGACGCGCACGGTAGGGACCGCCGTGTTTGCTATCTACGTTGCCGACACCATCGGGTACGTGGGTAGCATCGCGGTGCAGGTGTTTCGCGACGTGGTGACCAGCGATACCTCGCGGCTAGACTTTATGTGCCAGTTCAGTTACTTCATGTCGGTATTTGGCACGGTGGCGATGGTCTTGGCCTGTATCTACTTTGTCGGCAAAACCAAGGCTGCCCCTCCCGCAGAGCCTTGCGCTGCCGACGGCAGCTGATCTTCCCGCCCACTCTTGCTCCCGCGCGTTGGGCGACGATCCCACAATGGTCCTACAAAAAAACCGCCATGCTGAGGGGAGCATGGCGGCTTTGGGAGGGAGACTAGACTAAAAACTTGACTCGCCAATTGCCATTGCAATCAGCCCGTCTCTGCATCTAGCTGCGGCGACGTCGCGACCCGGCAAGCAAGGCCACGCCACCCATACCGATCAATGCGATCGAAGTGGGCTCGGGAATCTGTTTTTCCCACATCACGCCAGCCAACCGCTGCGAAACGAAACTATTCGCATTGGCATCTTGCGTCATCGTGTAAGTAACGCCGGCAGTCATTTGCACTGAACCGAGCAGGAACCACGCATTGTTGGCTCCGCCAACAAAGGCCGCGCCTGGGTCTAGGTCCGCGCCGGTACCGCCGTCGTTCAAATTAACGGCGTTCAAGACGACCGGTGCACCGTCACCTGTGATCGTAAAGTTCGAACCGGCCACGTTCACATTCGCCGAAGAAGGAACCGTAACGTACACATTGTACAAGCCTGAGCCGCCGCCGACGGCGCCGCTGGCCAGTTCGGTTCCAAAACCCGTGACAGAACCAAGCAGCGACCCTGCTGCGGGAAAGAAATTGTCGGCGTCCGTACCCGGGGTGTAAGACATGATGTAGGTGTCACCAAAGTTGAGGCCGTTGCCGCCAAAGATACTTTGGTGAGGTGGCAAACCGACTGCATAACTCAGAGCGCTAGAACTGGCTGAGGTCGTATCGCCGCCGAAGCTGAAATTCGGATGGAGCACCTGAGTTGCGCTCGTATCAAGATCAACCGCCGCGACAAAAGCCGCCTGCGACTGCGTCGCGCAGAGCAACATCGCGCTCAACGCAACAAGTAAAAGCTTTATTCTCATTAGACCGGGACCCTCCAAAAGAGACACTAGAATTTCTGACCACGTCGCGAAAAGCTCTTTCCCCCCGCGACCCCAATAGGAACAAATCGCTAAAATCTCTTCAATCTGCTTTCCTACACTGTCTATCCTAATAGCATTCTGCCAAAGAATCAGCAATTTGAGCGCAAATTATTGTCTTTTCTGCGCAAGCGAGCTTCCTCGGCCATCTTCCTGACCTCGTCGAAAAACTTGGGCTGGCAAGCCCGCTAAGTCATTCCAGAAAACGCCTTCAAGAGCAGCAAAACTGCTTGAGCAAGGCGTCAGGAGCCCCAGCAGCGAAGCTAAAGGCAAATGCAGCATCGAGGAATGCCGGAGTTTCCAACCAGTGGGTCATTCCAACTCGATGTTGTACTCAACCGTCCCACCCTGAGGACCAACCGTGACGCTCAGCCCCGAAGTCTGAGCTCTCGTATACCGATCCGGCAAGGCGTTTGGATCAGGCGGCGGAGGCGTCTCGGCGTCGAGAACGCCAGCCGCTCCTTGCGGGGGCAGGCTGACGCTCACCTGATACTGCCCAGGCGGCAACTCGACCTCATAGGCGCCATCCTCGCCAATCACGCTGCCCACCGGTCGGCCCTCGCTGCCGAAAAATCGCAACGAGCCACGATCCAACACTTCTCCACGAAAACTAACCTTGCCCCTGACCGCCGATTGGCTATCTGACGCACCGCAGCCGGCCAATACAAACAGACACCAGCACGCCATGCTACTGCAAAGCAGCCAGGACTGACCGGCTGCTGGTCTGCGTTGGGAGCTAATTCGCAGGGAGCTTCGTGGCATCATCGGCAGCATCAGTGTTACTGGACCACTTCCTCGCCATCGGCCGAAGCCATGCCCAAGTAGGTGTCGAGGTCGATACTGTCTTGGACAAAGCGGGCGCTGCCGTCAATCAGGCCAAAGTGCGCCCCGCCCGGGTGGTGGCTGCCAAAATACAGGTTGTGCAGGCCCACCTCTTCAGAGCCACCTGGCTCCAGCGGCGGCCGATTGCCAAACGCCACGTGGCTGATGTAGTAGTTATTAGGATACAGCGGCGCGTTGATTGGATATCGGCGGTCGATATTCTTGCAGGAGTAAAGCGTTACGCTTGTCGCCGAGCTTGCCCTGCCTCCAATGAGCCAAGCGCGCTTGGTATACCACCGCTCACCGACCAAAAACGTATTGCTCGTGCCGTCGCTCACCGACCGTAGTTCTGTTTGACTACCGTAGTAGAGCGCGCCATCTCGGTTCATCGCCCAGTTGCCCGAACTCGTGTAGTCGTCCGAGCCACGACTGTACGCCGAACCGGTCACTCCGTAATAAGACCGCGACGGTAGCTCTTCGCCAGTCGCTCCCGCCAGGTAATCATCAATATTATCATAGTCCGAAGGGCATAAATAAGGAGCCACGCGAGTCGCTCTCAGCTCTTTGAGCTTTACCAGGTTCGGATTACTGGAATCGTATTTGAGCACGTCGGGTTCTAACTCGAACGTCCCGCCGCCACCGCGTATCGTCTCTGTGGTCGCCTCTTGCTTGAGGATCGTCAAGATCGAGTCGCTGATCGTCGAGAACTCGGCATAGGGCAAGATCGTCACATGGAAGGAAACCCCGTTCGCTCCTCGGTATTGCCCTGCCTTCTCCGAGGGATTTGGCCTGGCCCCTTCTGGGAGTGTGCCCAGGGCCGATTCGTAGTTCAAGCACGCCAGCCCGATTTGCTTGACGTTGTTCAAACACTGCGTTCGGCGGGCCGCCTCGCGAGCTGCCTGGATAGCCGGCAGTAGCAGCGCCACCAGCACCCCGATAATGGCGATGACAACCAACAGTTCAACCAGGGTAAAGCCCGCTTCACTTCGCCGCACTGGGTTCGTTTTCATCGTTCCCAACTCCTTCTATTCGGCGTTCTCTCGCCCCTCTGAGAGTCACGGCAACCGCTGCTCGCTTGCCGAACCTGGGCGGCTCGACAAGCGAATCAGCGATTACCCAACAGGCAAAGATCCTTTTCTATCGCATCGCGCGGCAACGGCGCGAACGGCTCGCTACTGCGATCATTCCCACGTTCAACAGTACTAGCGCCAACGAGGTAGGCTCTGGAACTGCTGCAGCTGTCCCGGCAGACAGCGGCGTAGGTGGGCCACCAAACTGAGCCTCCCAAGCCGTTAGATCGACCCCGTCGACCGTGCCACTGCCATCGGCGTCGCCGTTACTGTTGTCGGTCTGGCCCGTTAGCTGAAAGCCTCTCTGCCAGCGGAGAAAATCAAACCCCTCGACGATGCCACTGGCATTGAAATCGGCGCCCACGCCAACCGGCACATCCACCAGGTCCAAGCTGATATTGTCCACGACCCCTTCTTTGAGGTTTGTTTGGAGTCCCGAAGGACTCCCAAACCGCAAGCTTGTGAAAGGATCGAAGTCGAGACCATCGCCAGTATTAATATTCGTAGGAGCGATCGTCCAGGTGACCGAGGCGTCGACGCCGGCAGTTCCAACTCCTGCGGTCGCTTCAGAATTCTTCAGACCGTCACGAAATAAGTCTAGTTCCAAGGTAACTTGGGTCGTAGATATCGTAGCCGTATAGCGATGCCAACCAACACCAATATCAGTCGGCGTTACCAGCCCATCGGGATTCGGCTGGGCTGAGCTGTCCTTGGTATCAAGCACCGGATCCAGCTGGAAGTATTGCCAGTTGGGAGTTTGAATCAGCGGGGCGCCAATGGTGCTTGAGTCAAACAGTGTTAGGCGGTAGGCGAAAGACGTAGGAGGAATAGGCGTGACCCCATCGGTGGGATCAACGACGTCGCTATAATTGATGTGGCCCAGCTCGATGAAGTTGTACCCAAAAACACCAAACGCGCGTTGCACGGTATCGTTACGTAACCCGACCGAAAGTTGCTTGTTGCCTACCGCGTCGTCAAAGATATCTGCCGAGAACTGCACCGACTGGGTCGAAGACGGAACGAGCTGAAAAGGTTCGGTTGCCGGGTTGTTGTCGTTATCGTACTCGTTAATCCCACGATAGATATTAACGCCTTGTCCCTGGATGCCCGGTGGATCGTCATTGGGTGGAATTAGCCCAATGCCAGTATTAGGAACAAGAATCCCATTTGGGCCTGCAACCGGGTTGTAACCCGTTCCCGAGTCGGGCCGCCATACCGCTTCCAGCGCTGCCTGATCGACATAGGAATCAAAATCCTCGAAGACGATGTTCGTGTCGGCCCCAGCCGAAGTTGCCAGGCAAAAAGATACGGCCAAGGCCGCGATGATATGTACTCTCATGGCAAGTGTCCCTCTGAAAAAGGTTGACTCTAAAGATTCCCGTTCCCTCGATACCCACGGGCCTCTCTCCCCTCGACACTGCCCATCCTAGCGACGCCGGAGAAGGATATCCCACGGTCACCTAGACCGATGATTCTCCTCTGTGCCCTCCCTTATTCTATCAAAGGGCACAAAAACGGCGCAGCGAATTGTGCGCAATTCTTTATCGCTAAAGCGCAGAACAACTATTTGAGTTCCATCCCTTCGCACCAGCGAGAGACACCCATGAGGCGGTCATCGCGGAAACGAGCTCAGAGAGCTAGCTCTTTACCGTTTCCTTGCGATAGGCGAGCGGCGTCTGCCCAAAGCGTTTGCGAAATGCTACGCCAAAACGAGTCGCATTTGCAAAGCCACAAGACGTTGCAATCTCGCTAATCGACATGGTTGAGAGTGCCAGCAGTTCGCGCCCCTTTTCCAGTCGCACCCGGCGAATCTCCTCCGCCGGCGACCTGCCCAGATAATTGCGAAACTGAATTTCCAGGCACCGACGCGACACCGGAATCTCGCGCAATATGTCTTTTACCACAATGTCCTGAAAAGCGTGGGTGCGAATGAATCGCAAAGCCCGCACGACGGTCTCGTCGTCGATCGCCAGGATATCTGTCGACTGGCGGCTTATCACTCCCTGCAGCGGGACCATCAACGGCTCGCGCGGGGGCTTTTCTCCTTGAATCAAACGGTCCAACAGCGCTAGCGCTTCGTAGCCCAGGCGCTGCCCTGCGGCGGCTACGCTCGACAGGGGCGGGGTCGATACATCGCACATCAGTTCGTCGGTGTCGCCAGCCAGGATCGCCACCTGATCAGGCACTCGGATCTGTCGCAGATGGCAGATCTCGGCGAGTTGTCTCCCGCGGTGTGCATCGACCGTGAAAATCGCCACAGGAAACGGCAGCGAATCGAGCCAGCCGCTCACGCGGCGCTGTTGTTCCTCCCACCCGATCTTTCGTCCGGCTCGATAGCCGGGCTTGTATTCCCTACAATCGAAACCCGCTTGCCTTACCGTCGCAATAAACTCTCTACCACGCTTGCTCGAATACTGCCGACTGGGAGGTGCGAAATACGCAAATCGCTCGAACCCCCGATCGCGCAAATGAGAGAATGCCAACTCCGCTCTCTGACGCTCGTCGGTGATCACATCCGAAATGCCTTTGGTCCCCTCAAACACCGTATCGATGTTGACCGTCGGCACACCGCGATCGCGGATTTGGTCCAACTGCATGCGGCTGCTGATGCGGGCAATGATTCCATCCCCTTCCCACAGGTCGGGTAGTGCCGAGCGCAGATCGTGGTCGCGCGGGTCAATCAGCAAATGCCAGTGCCCGTGGTTCTGTGCATAGTCGGCAATCCCCCGAATGACGCTCGATTCCCAGCTGCCTTCCATCGCGATCAACACCGCGACGCGGCGAACTGAAAAACGCTGTGTCATAAGTTTTCTAGCCGATGACAATCGGACTACGTTCTGGCATTTAAGAAAAACGGCCCGAGAGAAAAGCAAGAGAACAACAACTTGGGCAACCGCAGATCAGACCAATGGTTCTATTGTATGGGAAGACATGCGCAATTTCGAGAGCTTTGTGCGTTAATTTATACTTCACTTATTCGGCCGACCGGCTAAGCTGAAGGCCGAGGTTGCGGCAAGTGCCTCTCCAATCAGAACTGGCGTCCCTTTGGGAAGTTGGACTATGCTGTCCAGTTAGTGGCTCTGGCTGGTGAGGTGAGCTCCGTGCAGCGCCATCCAGGTCATTGGGGATGTATAAGGGATTGATCTAGTGAGTGCCAAACCCCTCTCAAAAGTTGCCGTCGGCTTGATGAGCGGTACTTCGGGCGATGGAGTGGATGCCGCTTTGCTAGAGACTGACGGAGAGAGCGAGATTTCCTTTCTCGGCGGGCTTACGCTTCCTTTCCCCGAAGACCTGCGCATGCGACTGCTGGAGGCTTCGCAGCACGATGTTCCTACCACCGAACTGCTACGACTCGAAAAAGAAGTCTCGCTGCACCATGTCGAGGCCGTGAAGCTTCTCTTCGAGAAGCACCCGCAGATCTCGAAAAAGGTCGAAGTCCTCGGTTTTCATGGCCATACCATTCGCCATGTTCCCAACGAGGGGTTGACGATGCAGATCGGCAATCCCTGGCTCCTTGCCAAGGCTTTTGGAGTACCTGTCGTCAACGATTTCCGACGGTGCGATATGGCCGCTTCAGGCCACGGTGCTCCGCTCGTGTCGATGTTCCATCGGGCACTTTTCCTCGACGTGCCTCATCCGACGCTGGTACTAAATCTCGGGGGGGTGGCAAATGTCACCTGGCTTGGCCAGAACGAAGAAATCATCGCTGGAGATGCCGGGCCAGGCTGCGGCTTGCTCGACGAGTGGGCTCAGGCTATGGCAGATTTACCCCATGATCGCGACGGACAGCTGTCGGCCGCGGGAAAAGTGCATTGGGAGACGGTTGAAGCTGCCCTGTCGGCCCCATTCTTCGAGCAGCCTCTGCCCAAAGCCGCCGACCGCTACGACTTTGACCACGTCGACGTGTCTCGGCTCACCATCGAAGACGGGGCGGCGACCCTCTGTGCCGTGACTGCCGAGGCAGTTTTTCGCGTGGTCAAGAAGCTGCCCGACATGCCCAAAAAAGTCTGGGTCTGCGGTGGCGGCGTACACCACCCCATTCTCATGAAAATGCTCGCCGAGCGATTTGGCGAGATCAGCAATGTTGACCGGCGCGGGCTCAACCCAGATACGCTCGAAGCCGAATGCTTTGCCTGGCTTGCGGTCCGCCATCAGAAGCAATTGCCTCTGA
Source organism: Planctomycetales bacterium (assembly GCA_020427155.1). Lineage (GTDB taxonomy): Bacteria > Planctomycetota > Planctomycetia > Pirellulales > Lacipirellulaceae > Bythopirellula. The sequence goes on from JAGQOW010000004.1 coordinate 41,733, forward strand.
CCATCCCCGAAACTACAGGGTGTGAGAGGTCCGTCAGCGGCGGCGTCAGCGCATTTTTCTGCTGAAGTCTTGTCTAATTGCCGCCAACGTCGCCCTTCGCAAGGTTTTCGGCAGCTATCTTCAGGCAGCCTGACACAGGATCGGGAACCAGTTCGACCCCCGTCGGTTGCAGACCGGCGGTACTTAGTGTCTCCATCAAGTAGTCTCGAACCGTCTGGCTGCCGCAAAGTACCCCTCCAGCTAACGCCAGAGGAAACCCTGGCCCCAATGACAGTTCCTCAGCTACTCCCTTCACCAGGGCTGCCAGATCGCGTCCCGCTTGCTCGACAATCTCGCGTGCGACCCCATCTTGTTGCTCAGCGGCTTTGGTCACCAATCCTGCCAGTTTGGCGATGGCTCGACGCGTATCCCCATCGCGTGAAAGCACAGCTAACATCTCCCTCGGATTCTCGATCTCGAGATGTGCCAAGATTTCGCCCAGGAGTTGAGTGGCAGGGCCTCGGTGGTCAGCGGCGCGCGCTGCTAATTGCAGAGCCGCCTGGCCGAGACGAAACGCGCTTCCCTCGTCTCCAAACCAGTATCCCCAACCTCCCGATACGGCAGTCGCCGAGTTTTGGGCGCGGCCAAAAGCAACCGAGCCGGTGCCCGCCACCAAGGCAACTCCCCACCCCGCAGGAGTTCCCGCCTTCAACACTACCTCGGCGTCGTGCACCACCTGCAGATGCTTCGCAAGATTTCGCTTTTCGGCCCAGGCGGCCACCTGGGCTTGAACCTCGGGTAGCCCCGCACCTGCCAGAGCCAATACTGCGCTCTCGACCGGACTGCATTGTTGCCCTGCAGCGTTCCACGCCCCATCGACAGCAACGTCCAGATTCTCTGAGGCCGAAACGAGCCCGACGGCTCGCAAATTTGCTGATCCCGCCAACCCGCGCCCAAGCACTTGAGTCTCACCCGAGGGGAGCAAGCGGGCCAGCCAAGCGACTGTTTTCGTCCCGCCGCCATCGACGCCAAGCACCAGCGGCTGCCCCAACGAGACATCGTCTGGTTGTCGCCGAGGGGCCGAAAGCTTCGTCATTGGTGGTTGTTTTCTAGGGCTTTCTTAAGATGCCCGCGCGAAGCCTGCAACTGTTGCCGGGCTTGCTCCGGATCGTAGCGCAGCCGATGAGCAACGATGGCCGTTTTTAACTCGCCATTACAACGTTTCAGCAGTTCGGCAGCCTGCTCAGCAGAAAGGTCGGTCAGAGTGCACACGATCCTTCTAGCTCGCTCCGCAAGTTTTGTATTGGTGGCCTGTAAATCAACCATCAAGTTGCCATAGGTCTTACCCATTGCAACCATCGCGCCGGTCGAAAGCATGTTAAGAACCATTTTGGTCGCAGTGCCTGCCTTCATGCGGGTCGAACCGCTGACCACTTCCGGCCCAACCACGGGATTGATATTAATATCAGCCTGGGCACTGAGCGCCGCATCGCGATTGCAGCTTAAACCAATAGTGAAAGCGCCTTGACTTCGAGCATAGCCCAAAGCCCCCAATACATAGGGGGTACGCCCGCTCGTGGCGATCCCTACCACTGCATCCCGGTTGCAAAGATTGATATTCCGCAGATCTTCGGCAGCCAACTCGGGAGAATCCTCGGCACCCTCGACGGCACGGAGCATCGCCTTCGGACCGCCAGCAATAATGCCAATGACCTGTGACGGATCAGAGTTGAAAGTTGGAGGACACTCCGCAGCATCCAGCAGCCCGAGCCGACCGGAGGTCCCAGCCCCGATGTAGACGAGCCGACCACCTTTGCTAAGTCGCTCGGCAATAGCATCGATCGCCTCGGCAATCTCCTGAGCCTGCTCCTCGACGGCGCCCGCAACTACCCGGTCTTCGGCGTTGATGAGCTTCACTATCTCAAGTGAACTTAGGCCATCCAACTGCTCGGAAGCGGGATTTCGCGCTTCTGTGGTTAAGTGTTCCAGCATGACACCAATTCTAGTATGCCAGTGTTGTTCGATACAGATTTGATGCGCGAAAAAGAGATTTGTCTGCGCTGGTCAGCCTGTCGGCTCACTACAGCCCAATATAACCTAGTAAAAATGACAGCATTGAGGGACATTTTCCACTAAAGCAACGTTTCTTGACCGGCCTTCAACCCCCTATGCCTGCCATTGAACCCCGCGATTGAACTTATCGACTTCTTGATCGTCATTGGCTACCTGGGGGGCGTCTTGGCCTTTGGGCTCTGGGTCGGTCGTGGCCAGCGAAGTACCGTCGATTACTTTCTGGGCGGTCGCTCGCTCCCTTGGTGGGCTTTGCTGCTTTCCATCGTCGCCACCGAAACCAGCACCGTCACTTTTCTCAGCATCCCGGGCTACGCGTTCGCGCAAAATGGCGATCTCCGCTTTCTTCAAATCACACTTGGCTACATCGTAGGACGACTGTTGGTGGTCTTCATTTTGCTGCCACTCTACTTCAGCGGTAGCAACTTCACTTCCTACCAAGTGCTGGAGAATCGCTTTGGCACGACATCGCGACGCGCCACTTCGCTGTTGTTTCTTGTCACCAGAAATCTCAGCGATGCCTTGCGATTGTTCCTCTCGGCGTTAGCCCTGCAGCAAGCCATCGGCATCGGCATCACCAGTTGCGTCGTTGGGTTGGGAGTTTTTACGATCGCTTACACCGTCTTCGGAGGCGTCAAATCGGTTGTCTGGAACGACTGTATTCAGTTTCTCATTTACATGGTCGGCGCTATCGCCGCCTTGGGGGTGATCTTTTCACTGCTGCCGGAAGGATTCGAGCAGTTCTGGCAATTCTCGCAGGAGCAAGGCAAATTGCGCATATTTGATTTCGATCCTAGCCTTACCAAACGCTCGATGACTTTCTGGGCGGGTCTGATCGGCGGCATGTTTCTTACCGGGGCGACTCATGGCACCGACCAACTGATGGTCCAACGATACCTCTCGGCAAAGTCACAACGCGGCGCTGGTTGGGCCGTCGCGCTGAGTGGCTTGATCGTCTGCGCACAATTCGCCCTCTTCCTGCTCATCGGCGCTGCCCTCGCATGCTTCTACGATGCGTTTCCGCCGGTAGTTCCCTTTGGCGAGGCCGATGGCGACCGCGTATTCTCCCACTTCATTGTCAACAGCCTTCCTCAAGGTCTGGTGGGCCTTACGCTCGCGGCCGTATTTGCAGCGGCGATGTCGACGCTTTCCAGTTCGCTCAACTCGTCCGCCACCGCACTGGTCAACGACATCTATCTGCCTCTCGCGGAGCGCGAACTCTCACCGGCCGAGCAACTTCGCGTGAGCCGGATGGCAACCATCGGCTTCGGTATCCTGCAAATCGCCATTGCGATCTTGAGCTATCACTTGGGTGTGACCCAAGGCACCGTAGGCAAAGTGCTCGCCATCGCCGGTTTTGCCCTAGGACCCATGCTCGGACTTTACTTCCTGGCGGTGTTCACCCCGCGTGTAGCTCAGCAATCGGCACTGGTCGGTTTTTTTGTCGGCCTCGCGGTGCTATCCTGGATTTTTATTGCCACCAATCTGCATTGGGCTTGGTATGCCGCGGTGGGATCGATCTCGACTTTCGCCGTTGGCTACCTCTTCAGTTGGTATTTCGACGAGTCGCAGACTGACAATCAGGTTTCAACTACATGAACAGCATCTTGAACCGCCATCGATACTTCACAGCGCCCTGGATTCACGCGCAGCGTTCCATGCAGCTCTTCCTCACCCTGCTCGTTGCATTTTGCTCTGTCTCGTTTGCCATGGGCGAGCAACCAGAGGATCAAATCCCAACGTGCCCTCCAGAACAACTCGGTCTCGACGCAAACCACTTACAGCGCATCGATGGACTCGTTCAGCAAGAAATTGAGAAGAAGAACATCCCCGGCTGCGTCGTCATGATCGGCCGCCAAGGCGCCATCGGATTCGCCAAAGCCTACGGCAATCGGCAGCTTCAACCTGAAACGCAGCCCATGACCCTCGACACGGTATTCGATCTCGCATCGCTTACGAAGCCGATAGCCACTGCGACGAGCATCATGATTCTCGTCGAGCGTGGCGTCGTCCGATTGCGCGAACCGGCCGCTGACTACATTCCCGAATTCGGACAAAACGGCAAAGAAGAAATCACCATCGAACAGTTGCTCACCCATCAGGCGGGTCTGATTCCTGACAATCCGCTGGCAGACTACGAGGAGGGTATCGAAAAAGCCTGGCAGAACCTCTGGCAGCTCAAACCAACCGACGCCCTCGGCAATCGGTTTGTCTACACCGATGTCGGCTTCATGGTTCTCGGCGAAGTGGTCCAGCGGATGACTGGCCAAAACGTCGCCCAGTTTGCCAAGGAGAACATCTATCAACCTCTGGCCATGCACGATTCGGGATATCTGCCGGGCGAGTCGCTCGCCCCCCGCGCTGCGCCCACCGAACAACGCGAGGGCCGCTGGATGCGCGGCGAAGTCCACGACCCACGGGCTTACCTTCTAGGGGGCGTCGCCGGCCATGCGGGGCTTTTTTCTACCGCCCACGATCTTGCCCGTTATGCCAACATGCTGCTGGGAAACGGCGCCCTGGGCAAGGTGCAAATCCTTAGTCGTCAAACCTTAAAAGAAATGACCCGGCCCCGTAACATTGCCGGTCAGTTGCGCGGCTTGGGATGGGACATGGGCAGTAAGTACTCCAGCAACCGCGGCGAGTTCTTCAGTAGTCAGTCCTTTGGCCATGGAGGTTTCACCGGTACTGCCTTTTGGGTCGATCCCGAACTCGACCTGTTCGTCATCTTCCTCTCCAACCGCGTTCACCCCGACGGCAAAGGCAGCGCCAATCCACTGGCCGGCCGTATTGCCACTATCGCTTCTGCATCGATCCAACGAGCCAATCCGCACAACACTACCCTCTCAACAGAGGGCGCGCCGGCTTCCGCGTCGAAGCCGCCCGTGCTCTGTGGAATCGACGTGCTCCAGCGTGACAATTATCAGGCCTTGTCAGGTCGCCGGGTGGGCCTGATCACCAACCACACAGGCCTCAACCGTCAAGGCAGTTTGACGGTCGACCTTCTTCACGCAGCGCCCCAAGTAACGCTAACTGCCATCTTCAGCCCCGAACATGGCCTGCGTGGGAAGCTTGACCAACCGAATATCGATAACACGCGCGACGAAGCTACCGGCTTGCCGGTATTCAGCCTCTATGGCAAATCACGCCAGCCCTCTGCAGCCCAATTTGAGAATATCGACACGCTCGTCTTCGACATCCAAGACATTGGCGCCCGGTTTTACACTTTCGTCTCGACGATGGGTCTGGCCATGGAAGCGGCCGCCCAGCATGGTCTGCGGTTTGTGGTCCTCGATCGTCCTAACCCTATCGGCGGCACTATCGTCGAAGGACCGCTGCTCGATGCAGGCAAAGAGTCGTTCGTCGGTTTCCATACGATCCCCGTCCGCCATGGAATGACCGCCGGCGAACTCGCGCGCATCTTTCGCCAAGAACGCGGCTGGAACCTGGACTTGCAAGTTATCGAACTAGAAAACTGGCGCCGTGCCGACTATTGGGACGCGACCGGGCTCACCTGGATCAATCCTTCTCCCAACATGCGCAGCCTCACTCAAGCAGTCCTCTATCCGGGTATTGGTTTGTTAGAAACGACCAATCTCTCGGTAGGACGTGGCACCGATACGCCTTTCGAAATCGTAGGGGCTCCCTGGATCGATGCCAACCAACTAGCCGCCATGCTCAACCAAGCGTCACTGGCTGGCGTCCGCTTTGTCCCGGTCCGATTTACCCCCGACCAAAGCAAGTTTGCCGGCGAACTCTGTCATGGAATCAACGTGATAGTCGTCAACCGGAATTCATTTCGCTCGGTTCCTGTCGGCCTGGAGATCGCCCGGTCTTTGCGGCGACTCCATCCTGACCAATGGGATACTTCGAATTTCAACCGGCTTCTGTGCAATGACGAAGTTTACGAGAACATCCGCACTGCGGCCGATCTTCCTTCACTCGACGCGTCCATCAAGCGTCAAGCTGAGCAATTCTTGCTCCGTCGCAGCCCCTACCTCATCTACCCTTGATGATTGTTCGAGCGGCAGTCTGTCTGTCGCTGGCTCGATTTCGCTTTAGAAACAGTGGTAGCTTATGATTAAATAGCGTCATCGAGACAATGTCGAACCATATCTCGTGGTCGCAATGTTTCGATCGTTTCGCTCAACCTGACTGTTCGAACGGCATAGCCGTTTCGCGGTACGGTGACAGAAACAAATGGAGACGCTAGCCAAGATCAACAGCAACGCCGCCGCAGACTCAGGCACGGCCACATCGGTACTGCCCGACAAGCTGGCATAGCCCCCCATCGGCAAGCTGCTTCCAAACTGGCGTTGCCAAATCAGGTAGTCGTTGCCATCGACATCCAAGTCGCCGTCGGCATCGCCTTGCGTGTGCAGTGTGCCAGCGCCGTAACCCGCCTGCCAACGGGCGAGGTCGGCGTCGTCCACGTCGCCGTCCTCGTCGAAGTCTGCAGAGAATGTGGTGGAGAGGATCAGGCTTCCTGCTCCGTTAGGATTCAAGTAATTCAAATAGTAGTAGACGCCTTGCCTGGACAAGAGCGGATCGACTACGATGTCGTCGAACGTTCCAACGAGCGAGCTTTGCCAGCTCATGATGACGAACTGATCGCCCGCTGACGGCACGAAGTTATCCACAGACAAGAGGACCAGCGTCGGATCGTTGATCAGCTTGATCTGAGCCGTGTCGTTGATCTGGTCATGATTGCCATTGCCAAATCCGGGAGTTGTACCGCCGAGATCAATCTCAACAATGCCGCTGAAAGCGGAGTTGGTCACCTCGACAATCGCAGGGCTCTCGCCCGGAGCAAACGTGCCCTCTACCAAGTAGTTCTCAAATGTCCCTTTGCCGGTCACGGTCCAAGAGGCGGAAAAGACGATCCGTTCCAGAGCACCAGTTCCATCGCCAATAACGTGGCCATGGTTTTTGAAATGACCGTTGACTGTACCTCGACCAATGAGGTTCTTACCCTGTTCGAGCAGAAAGTGCGCGTGAGAATCGCTGGGATTAGCAGTGCCGGCAGTCAAAGTCCCCAACGCTGTACCTGCGCCAAGCTGAGTGAACGAACCGAGTACTGCCTCGTTCTGATCGTGGATCGTAACTTCGTTACTGCCGACCAGGAGTTCGCCATCGCTGAAGAGACCAGCAACCGATGTCGCATCTCCAAACACCAAGTCACCTGTGGCGTGGATCGTCGAACCGGCGAGCGCTGCGATCCGTCCATTGATCGTCCCCTGGGCATGGATGTTGTTTCCGGGCTGGATCGATATCCCTCCCGGCACATTGAGCGTCCCGCCGGCGATGTTTGTTGAGGAGCCTAGATTCAGGAAACCAAGTCTGTTAAGCGTGACCGTATGCGCACCGACGTCCAGACTACCGCCAATTTGCACCCCGGCATAACTGTTGGAGTTGCCAAGCGTCAGGTTGCCCGTGGCCGTGACGTCGCCGCCAATACTTACGTCTCCGCTCAGCGTTCCGTGCTCTGCAATGTCAAGGTTGCCGAAGTCAAAGGAAGGTGCGAAAAACTCGCCGCCGGCCAATGTCAGGGCATTGGAGTCGCTTACTTCCACTGCTCCGGAGGAGACAACGGTGGCAAATGTCGTGAGTGTCAGCGAGCCGATCTTGCCGGCGCCAGCGGATGCAGTTCCCAACTCCAATGGTCCAGTACTGCTCCAGTTTGCATTCGATGCCACAGAGACATGAGTATTTCCATCGCCTACGAGGGGACTCTCCAGATTTCCAAATTGGGCAACAACGACGTTAGCCCCGGAGACGTCAACCGAACTGGCTCCGCTTGCACTAAGTTCGCCGTGGACGGTCAGCAAGGTATCGACCTCCAAAAGCCCGCCGGTGAGAGTCACTGGAAAGTCGTACCAGACAACCATCTCCCCGCCGACATGCATTTCAGCACTGTCCTGCATGAGCAGTTCGCCGCTGCCGCCGTAAGTCGCTGCATTGCCGCCCAGGTAAACTGAGCCGGCGCTAGTCCAAACCGTGCTATCTCGAAGTTCAACGATCGACTCGGAGCCGCCATTCGAGGCCGCGAAAGCGTCGCCGGCAACGGCGATGGTACTCGGACCAGACGAAGTCAATCCGCTCTGGAGAGTCAACAAAGTATTGACGTCCAGCGAACCACCATTGACTGCCACGGCAAATTCGTCCCAGACCTGCATTTCACCGTCGACTCTCATTTCGGCTCCATTACTGATCGTCAGCGTGCCGTTTCCGTCAAAGAAAGTCGTCCCATTGCTGCCCAAAAAGACCGAGCCGCTGCTTTCCCACAACGTGATCGGATCGGAGAGGACGATGCTGGCAGAGGTTCCGGGGGCCGACGCCGCATAGGCAGTAGAATTCGACAGGCGTGCGCCTTGCTCGACAGTCACGTTCGACACACCGAGAGAGCGGAAGAGGACGATGCCCGTTTCCCAACTCGACTGACTGCCCTGCAATGTAAGCGTGGCGGTTGAATTCCAGAGATTACCGATCAGTCCCGAGTTGCTCTCCACTCGCCCGCCGCCGCTAATGGTCAGAGAGGCATCGCTTCTGGTGCCCACGTCGACGACGTCGACGTACGTCATCTTCTTGCCCGCACCCACCTCTAACGAAGTACCGAAAAGCCCGCCGTTGTCGATATCCAGGTCGGCGTTGCGACTTTCCAAGGTGCCGGCGGTCCAGTTAAACGTGGCGCCAGGTACGGCATAGAATCGGTCCAAGGCGACCGCCAGGGTCGCATTGGCGCCGGCTAGGTTGACACTCCCGCCAGATGCGACGGTGAGTTCGTCTCCGATGGAAAGCGAGCCGCTGTTGAGATTCACCACCCCCGTGGAAGTCACATCCATGTCAACGCCAGGCAAGATGGCGACGGCACTGTCTCCGTTGAGCGTCAAATCCCCCTTGCAGGTGATGTGTCCGCTCGTCATGCCCCCGTTACCACTCAAGGAGACCATCCCCGTCGACTCGATGGTGACATCGTTGTGGATGGTCGCCTGGCTGTCGGTGTTGAGCAAGAAACTCCCATGACTGATCAGGTTGTCTGCCCATATGGTACCACTGTCGTTGACAGTAACGCCGCCGGTCGACCAGACCGTCATGGTGTCCTGCACATCAAGTTTTCCTGCATCGTCGATCGTAAGTTGACCATTGCCTCCGCTGGCAGTTTGACTACCCCCCACATAAAGCGGTGCGTTACAGTCCCAAAAGCCCTCACTAAAAACGTGGACAGTAGACGTCGAAACTGTGCGACGGGCAATCGCAGCATACGCGGCATTGGAAACATCGCCTTCGATCTCCAATTGGCCGTTGCCGTAATCTCCCACGAGCAGAGATCCGGTATTCGTCCAAATACTGCGATCTGGAAGATTATCCGCATAGACGGTCACCATACCTGTAGAACCAGGATTGGCCGCCAAGACCCCTAGACTGTTGGTTAAGGTGCCCCTGAAAGACAATTCTCCGCTACCACTCACTCCGACGATAGTCGGCCAGGAACTGGTCCAATCCGTAGTTTCCCAATTCCCTAAATACTGAGTTTGGCCAAACCAGACACTTCCATTGCTTCCAGCGTCTCGTCCTATCCAGAGCGCGCCATCTGCCGTGATCTGTCCAGATCCCGCAAAGCCCAGTTCTGTCAAAGGACCGGTGGTCGTTCCGACGGTTACTGCAATTGTATCTCCATCGGGCACAACTGGTGGATCGATATCAACGGCGTAAATCGCGCTGCTAGCCCCAAAGAAGACGTCACCGGCGGAAACTTCGAGCTGGCTTACTATAGCGCTCTGCGGAGGATCGATGAATTCGACAGAAGAGTCTTGATTGAAGAGAATCCTGTCATTCACCGACGGGACTCCGTTCGGCGACCAAGCCAAAGGATCGTTGAAGTCATGGTGAAATAAGGCTTCCAAAAAGTAATAATCTGTTGCTTGGGCGTGGGGGTCGAGGACTTCGCAGGTTACAGCAAAAACCGTCATACTGACCGTGAACAGAATTCGTACAACAGATTGCCTGAAATCGTGAGTGGTTAACATGGCTCTCACCCTTATGATTTTGAGTATTGAACACTGAGTGGGCAGGGCCCTCGTGCCCATTTCTCATGCATGCAATTACAGGCATCTCCTTCTGAAAACCAGAAAGATCGTAGTCCAGCACAACACCAGTGCACTCGGCTCGGGTACAGTCTCAGGGGTAGTGCCCAACGGCAAGCTGCTACCAAACTGGCGTTGCCAGATTAGGTAGTCGTCGCCGTCGACGTCCAAGTCGCCGTCGGCATCACCTTGCGTATGCAGGGTGCCGGCGCCGTAACCAGCCTGCCAGCGGGCGAGGTCGTCGCTATCGACATCGCCGTCCTCGTCGAAATCGGCCTCAAAGACCGGCGCGACTGACAACAGCACGCGATCCACAATGGTGTCATACTCGACGAGCCATTCCAGTCCAGGCTTGCCGGGAATGGCAGGAAAGGTCTTGGTGGAAAACTCTCCCTGCAGGTCACCTAATGTCGCAATAATCTCAAACGTTTCCCAAGCACTGGGTGCAAATGGGCTGCCTCCGCCTAGCGGGTCAATTAGCGAGACGCTAATCTCACCGTTGAGTTCAGTTGAGTTCATGACGATCACATGGTCGTACTCACTGGGATCTGTACCGCCGATTTCGATATTGAGAATTCCTGTGCTGCTCTGCAGGAATCCATCCACAACAATCTCTGCCGGCGAGTTGCCGAGATTAATCTCACCTTGGTTCCAAAGCGTTACGTCTATATCAGCTCCATCTTCGATCTGCATTGTCCGATCCGGCATATTCACTAGTCGACCTGAACCGAAGAAAATGGCATTCGCTCTGATGAGTGAATTCCCCTCCATATTCAAATCGGCGTTAATTACGTTCAAGCTGGGATTCGCCAAAGTGTCGCCAAATGTTGCAATGCCGCTGTCTTCAATCGTCGATGCAGCCGTTCCATTCACTTGCAAATTGCCAAAGAGATTCAGGTTCGTGCAGCTAATGGTTCCCTGGTTCAGATCAAGCAGTCCAGGATTCGCCGCTGAATAGGAGAAAGTGAATCCCAGAAGAATATCGGGGACAAATGTACCTCCGTTAATGTCCATCGTACCGTTAAACAGACCGGAGTCTCCTTGGTCATTGTCGATCGCAAACGCATGAAGGGTCAGTAGGGCGCCGCTGTTGATCACGATTGAATTCGTTTCGGAATCGCCATCCAGATCAAAATGGGAAAGAGTGCCACTGTTGATCTCTGTCGTCGCATTGATGATCAGCTCGGCAGCCCCGTTCAGGTCGAGCTCAGCAGCTTCATCAAAGGCAACGTTGCCATCGAGCTGTAGCGATGCATTTACGACGCAATTCCCAGAATTGAACATCAGATCACTCTCGATAACCGCGGTTCCCGAATTCACTTCAAATCTTGAAGCGTTTACCGTGCCTTGTGCACCAGTTAACGTGGCCACACCGGAAGAAAGTCCGTTGAATTCGATATGCGCGTTGCCCGCGGTCCAGGGTTGGCGGAAATCAACCTTGTCGCCCCTTCCAATTAGAATGGTGCCGCTAAAGCTATCTGAAAGTGGACCATCGACAACAAGCGTCAATTCTTTCTCTGGATAGAACTGGGTGTCGTCGACATCGAGAATTCCGTTCCCAGTGGTGCCATCCAAATCGAGTTCACCATCATTATTGGCTTCGAGCGTCAACGTTGCGCTGGGCTGTGTACGATCAACCTGGATCGTACCATTGTTTACGAGCACCGTGTCTCCGGAGGAAATGGCCCCTGTGCCAAAACGTACGGTACCCCGTCCCTGAATGCTGCTGCTGGAATCGACATCGGCTCGAATGTCGATGTCGGCGATCCCATCATTCATCACAAGAGCGCCGCCGTTCTCGACCCACAGATAGTCGGAGTCGAATCCTCGGTCGTTGGGATCGGCTAAGAGTTCGTCTACGGTAATCGTTGAATCTGGACCACTGATCGTCGAAACCGCAGTTCCATATTCGGACACATGCAGCAAATAGCCGTTTGTGTCCATATTGAATCCATTTTCGACAGTCAGCCCATCGATCTCGTCCGTGTCTCCATAATATGCGGGCCATGCCCCAAGCGTCACTTCCGATCCGTTGGTTGTGTCGCTGAGAGTAGCTGTATCTCCATCGGTAGGCACTCGATAACTAAGCAGAGTGTAGGGATCCCAATTCATCTGGTAGTGCCAACGGTTAGAATATGATCCACTCCAAGTGATGTCTGCCGCGATGGTATACTCTTCAAGACATCCATATATTGGCCCGATCAGAACCAGCATGTAAGCGAACGGCCTGAAGTTGCACATGATAGCCTCGCTTTCTTCATCTAGATCGAGAGAACGGAAACTCATGTATCCTCTCTCTTACTCTTATTATTCTTGTTCGCTACGTAGCCCCACTCTCGTCGCCGACAAAACCTGACAGGTTTGCAATGAAGGATCCCACTGCAACCAAGTTCGACGACTTAGGTTCTCTTGACTTGCGGCCGAAGTGTCCTCTTTTGCTCCGACCACGTCTTGAATCACTTCCCTCCTTTCACGACCGAGCGCTGCCATTTCAGCAAGCGAGGATCCAATTGCCGTTGCTGGTTTGAACACAGCATCGTCGGCTGACGTCATTAATACGTTGCTGCCCCAAGCATTTAGATAATTGACTTCACCTGCGGCCGGCACCGCTATCAGGAAGATGACTATTGCCAAGAAGAGGCAACGTTGGATCTTCTTGTGAAGTGAGCAGTTCAAGAGAGCTCGCCTTCCGAAGAGCAAACGTCGCGCTGCAATTGATCCGTCTAGCGCGACAGTCATCAGAAACGAACGGCAAACAGTCGACCGCATCGTTCACCCCCTCCCGATCACGAAGCGTCGGGAAATCCGCAGGGCAGCCGGTCTGGTGACACGCGAGCCTCACCCGTTTTCTCTCGCGTGTGACTCCCCCTATCGATGGGGCATTGTCAAATACTGACTCGCCGTAGCACCCCTCTCGTGCGATTCCGCACGTCCATCCCGCTCCCCCAGGTCATCCTGGCTAGGGAATGCCAACTGCCTATGAATATGGCATTGAAAGGTGCAAATCGCGTTCCCCAAACGCTTTCCACGACACCAAGAGCGCCTTCTCCCACAACTGAGGCACCGTAGCCTACCCAGCATCGAATCACTCCAATCAGGTCCTTAGGCTCTCACGGGAGAAAGCGACCAATGTCTTTTACCTATGCAGCCCGTTTAGCGAGGTGGATGCCACGGAGAGGAGTGGCTAAGACTGGGACAACTCTTCTGATCAGAGGGATAGGTTACTATTGATCCCTGCGCTGCTAAGGAGCCCCCGCCAGAGACGTTTGCTGGTGGGTAGGAAGGCGTTTCCGGCGGGGGCCCTGGGCCCATTCGAAGCGCAGGGTTCAATAGATGCCTGGAGGATGGTATTACTTGGCCACGATTAGCAATGAAAGCCGTCGCAGGTGGGTGGACGCCAATCAGGGCGGCTTCTTCAAAGCTCTCGAACTGGCCAACAACAACTTGGGAATTGAGCAACACCCAAAGGGGGGGATTTGCCAAAGCGGAAGGGGAAAAGGCCGAATGGCGTCAAAAAGCATTACCTGTCAGATGTCGGGAGCGACTTATGACGTTCCATTGACACGGTGCTTGGGCAGGTGAATTACCCTTCGGCAAAGATTGGCAGCCGGGAAGAAAATGAGAAAAAACCTTCATTTACTTGCCACAGCAGATTGTCTTGGCATTACAATGAGCGCCGTCTAGGGCCTGTGGCCCTTGCTGGGCATTCCGAAGGTTTTTTCTATTTCTCAGGGGGAACTAATGATGCGACTTTTCTGTCTGCCGTTCGTGCTGCTACTGCTCCTCAACTCCTCATCCGCCATCGCCGAACAAGAATTGATCGGCACCACCCAGATCGTAACCGGGCAGATGCTCGACGCGCACTACCCGAACCTTGTTTTCGATCCCGGTCGCAAGGTGCTTTCCTTTACAGGCGAAGCCCGGGTGGTCAATGCCCCGCTCACTCAAGCGGCAATCCTAGGAATTCACTTTGATTATCTCGATCAGAATGGCATCGAGCAGATCGTACCCTTGCCGAATTTCTATCAGGAAGCGATTCCCGCCGACGGCACGTTGGTAACGATCAACGCGGGTCCCGTGATTCTCCCTTACTGCCCTGATCTGGTAAGCATCCACTTCGAACTGATCCAGCCAGAAGATGCCATCGTCGAGTTTCAAGGTATCTTCGACCACACCTGCATCCCCATCCCCGAGCCAACGACACTGTCGCTAGCCTTGCTCGGCGGGATCGTCGCCGTGCGGCGACGTCGCGTGGGTTAGTGCAAGGCGACTCGATAGCCACTGCTGCTTTCACAGCAACCGTGGCCTTATAGTTAAAACTTACGAAAGCCCCGCGCCAGTAGACCCAGTCAGGTGCTATCGGCGCGGTTTTTTATTTCTAAGTGCCATTGTCCATGGCAGCCGGGGCTAGAAGAGTAAACCCCACATCCCGCACCGCGTTTGAGTACGAGAAACCAATAGAAGGCTGAGTAAATAACCATACGGAAAAAACACGTCAGCAATAAAAAACCCCGCCGAACACCGAGGTGTTTGACGGGGCCGGAACAGAGAAGAGGCCAAGGTGTCTACCGTGGGGGGATAAAAGAGATTAGGCAATTGCCTTCCGCAAATCTGCGGACAGGAAACGCTGGTAAACTCCTTTAGCCAACAACTGTTCTGCTAGGAAGATCATACTCATTTAGTGGCTCGTGTCCAGCTTTCTGGCCAACTTCTTTGTGAAAAAAGCGGTAGATGAGACCGAGTCGATCTGCTGTAATCGACGTTATTGCTTGAAACGTAAAGCTTTACGGCGCTCGACCTGTGCCTGGCTTGTCCATTTAGGAAGTTGACGCGAAATATGCCGAATCTCGACCACTTGAGTGCCACTTGTGAGGCTGCCATACGTGCTGGGGCTCGGGAGCTGATGGCTTGGAAGGGCCGGTTTTCGACTCGCGAAAAGGCTGCCCGTGATCTGGTGACCGATGCCGATTTGGCCTCTCAAGAAGCCATTCGTAAGGCAATTCGTCAGGAATTCCCCGATCACGGTTTTCTGGGTGAGGAAGATCCCAATATGGAGCAACTGGATCGCCCTTACTGTTGGATTGTCGACCCACTCGATGGAACTACCAACTACGTTCATCATTACCCTTTCTTTGCAGTATCTGTAGCAGTAGCTCAAGCTGGCCAATTAGTAGCAGGGGGCGTTCTCGATCCAATTCAGGACGAGTATTTTGAGGCCTCTTTGGGGCAAGGAAGCAAACTCAACGGGCAGCCGATTGCTGTAAGCAACACGGTTGCTCTGGAAGAATCGTTATTGGCTGTGAGCCTCCCCCCAAGCCCCCAACTTGACGATCTTGACGTGAGGGCATTTCTTCAGGTGGTCCCCCGGTGTCAGGCAGTCCGCCGGACTGGCTCGGCGGCACTCAATCTGGCCTATGTTGCTTGTGGGCGGTTAGACGCACATTGGGCTCATTTCATCCATCCCTGGGACTCGGCGGCAGGCATCTTATTGGTCCGCGAGGCAGGGGGAGTCGCCACAGCCGCTGCGGGCGGAGAATTTCGGCTGGCCGAGGCTGACTATCTTGTCGGTGCCACCCGCCAACTTCACGAGACGCTTCTACCGCTGATTTCCGGCACAAATGGCTGAATTAGGCCAAGATTCTAGCCTCCTGGCACGAATTGAGTTTTGACGATTGTTCCCGAGCATAGGATAATGAGCTTGGGTAGCTCATCTTTCCCGCCGACTCAATACGATCCCTGCCTTTGCTTCTGGTTTCGCCGTGCGTCTCGGTATTTTAACCCTTTGGTTCCTCGCAATATGCGCGGCCATCACTCTGTGTCGACCGGCTCCAGCACAAGAGCCAGCAGCAGGGTCGAGCGCCGATCCGCCTATACAATCGGAGTCAGTGGCCGAGGAGGAGAAGTCTCTGGGCGAGTCAGCCGAGAACTCTGCCGCGCTCTGGGAGGCGGCGGACTCCCCATCCGTTTCTGGCCCAGACGTTTTCCTACTGCCCGACGAGCAAGGGACCTTGCGGAAAGTCCTCGGTTTTCGGTACGAGGACTTCCTGAAGGCCTGGCAACAGCGCAACCAGATGGCAGCTGGGAGACCACCCACGCACTTGCTCGAGCGCATCGAAGTAACGGGAGACACCACCG
This sequence comes from Planctomycetales bacterium, assembly GCA_020427155.1. Lineage (GTDB taxonomy): Bacteria > Planctomycetota > Planctomycetia > Pirellulales > Lacipirellulaceae > Bythopirellula. Next base: position 57,998 of record JAGQOW010000004.1, read on the forward strand.
ACACGCATGCCAATCTGCAAATCAACGTGGAGATTCTGCCCCAAGTCGGCGGTTGGATCAAGGTTCCTCTAGATTTGCCAGCTTTCCTGGTGCAGGAATGGGATCTCAGCGAAAAAACCGAGAACGAGTGCCTGGTCTTCGATGTCGAGTCGGATAGCCACCTGCTATGGATGAACTGCAAACCCGATGTGGTCAGAAAACTACGACTCCAAGGCCTTTCTAAGCTCAACCTCACTCCGACCGATCTAAGTTTGGAACTGAAGCTCCCTCATGCTGCAAAATCAGAGTTTGTTCTGCAGGTACCTAGCGAGAATGCCCAGTTCGAGGTTTCGCCAGGGGTAGATATTGAAACCATTGCCATCGATGAACCAGGCACAAAAGTCCGGATCTTTGGGCAAGCCCGACCGTTAAGACTCCATTGGAACACTTCGGAACGAAAAGAGTCTACAGGCGACACCGTGGTCGAAGTGCTGGATCAATTGGCCGTTCAGATTGATCGACAACGCTCGTACTACGAGGCCGAACTTAAGATCAATAGTTATGGCAAGCCTCTCGAACGATTGCAGGTGCGGCTTCCCATTGGTGCAAAGCTGACGGAGAGGCAACAGACTGAAGAGTTCCGGATCGTCGAAAAATCGCTAGATGCCGAACTGGGAGACATTGTTGAGATTGAGCTATCCCAACCGCACAGCGATCCCTGGGTTTTGCGGCTTTCTGCCGAGCAGCCGCTGTCGACCGGCCAAGTCGATCCTGACAGCGCTGAAGCCGATGCGGAGTATCGGCTTACGGGCTTCAAGGTGTTGAACGCTTTCAGGCAGTCGGGCACGCTCGCACTTCATGTGGAAGAACATCTACAAGCCTATTTCGACCTTGAGGGAGACATCGAACAGACGCCCAAACATCCCATCTCTTGGGCGCTGCCATCGAGCACTCCTTTGGCCAGCTTCAATTACTCGAGGGCCCCTTGGGCATTAGTGGTTCACACACTCGGACGACAACAGCGAGTCAGCGTTACGCCTGACTACAAGATACAACTACGGCAAGGCGAAGCAGATTTACGGGTGGGACTCGACTATCAGTTCGCCGGAGCGCAGACGTTTACTGTCCGCATCGACATGCGCGGCTGGGAGCTGACCGATGCCCCAATCGAATCGAATGGATTGATCGACCCTGACAAGGTTTTCGAGAAACCGGGGGGACTACTTGTGCTGTCGTTGGTCGACCCCAATGTCCAGCAGCTTCGACTCGGACTGTCTCTAAGACGTAGCGTCGAACTTGGACACCGGACGATCCCGCTGCCTGCCGTTCAGGAGGCATTCGTTCTCCCGGGGCAGTTAAGCGTAGCGGTCGATCCCTCGATCCAGGTGACCCCAACGATTGTCGCTACCGAAGGAGTCAGCGTGGTCACCGATTCGGAAGTCATGTCCAATTCAAATGGTAACGACGATGCCAGTGACACGATCTATTTGCGTACCTTCCTTCCACGTGCGGCCTTGAGTGCAGAACTCAAGCTGCGAGATCGCCAGGTTGCCACCAATATGTCAACCCTGGTTGAGGTGTCCCAGCAGTCACTCCAGGTCCGCCAGCAGTTGAATTACGAAGTGAAGTATCGACCCACCCAACTGTTACTACTTCAACTTCCTGAATCATTGTGGGACAACGAAACTCTCGAAGCTCAGCTTGATGGAGAACCTTTGCAATTCCATATCGACAGCTTGAACGGAAGCCCTGCTGCCGACGAGCGCATTGCTCCACCAGCAGCTCCCGATGCCAAGGTGCGTCAACTGCGAATTCCCCTGCCCAGACCTCGGGAGGATCGATTTCAGCTTGAATTCAGTTATGCAGTTCCTTGTCCCGATCTGGCGGCAAAGTCGATCTCGCCATTAGTGCTTCCGCTGATCTCTCCCGACGACTTGGTGCGCACCAACCAAGTCGTAATCCACACTTCGAAACCGATTCGCGCAAGTCTCAATCAAACCGCCGGCGAAGGTCCCTGGAGTGCGAATACCGAAACTGAACCGGCAAGCTCGGACAAGACGTCGATGCAGATCAAAGGTGGAGGAAGAGCCACTTCTTTGCCGCTACTGCTGCAAGTCGACTCCTTAGAAGACGTCGAGTTCCCCACCCTGGAGAGCGCGTGGCTACAGACATGGATGGTGGGCGATCAGCAGCAGATACGATCGGCTTTTCGCTTTCGCACTTCGCAACAGACCGTTTATGTCCAACTCCCCACGAACCTCCAAAAGGAGTATGTGGAAGTCTTGATGGACGGTTCGCTTGCCGAATTCGAACTGCAAGCCAACCGCAGAATTGCGATCGCCGTAGACGGCCATGAGGAACGCACGTGGCACACAATAGAAATCCGATACCAACAGCCGGCACGTATCTCTAGCTGGAGTCCCTTGAGATTGCGGCTCCCACGTCTAGAGTGTCGTTCGACCAGCGCTCATGTCTACTGGCAATTAGTCCTCCCTCGTGGCTGGCATACCGTTCGCTCCCCGAGCCAACTCATTGCAGAAGCCCATATCGGTTGGAACCAGTTCCGCTGGGGACGCCAACCGACACTTTTCCAGCAGGATCTAGAGAGTCTGACGCGCGCTACGGCTGCTCCGCCACCGCCGGAATCGACCAATCAGTACTTGTATCATGGATTAGCGCTTCCCCACGAGATCGACGTCTGGGTTGTCTCTTATCTGTGGCTCGTGATTTTGAGTTCGCTGGCGATGTTTTGCCTCGGACTGCTGTGGCTCTACACCTCAGTGGCAAAGCAAGTCCCCTTCTGGCTTGTCGTGGGCTTGTTATTGGCCTCAATCGTGGTTAGTTATCCTGAGCTGTCGCTCTTGGCGGTCCAAGCTATTTTCTGGGGCGGGCTCATGACCTTTGCAGCTGTCTCGCTGCGCAGATCGCTAAGTGATCGGCTTCGACCCGACCTGCTCTCTACCCCGATCAGTCGCCCAGCCTCGACCGCCGTTACAGAGTCGTGGATTCATGGCCAGGGCGACCTGCCCTTCGACGAAGAATCGGAAACCACCTCGATCCAGGCCGGTGGTCCTGTGTAATGACTGAACCTTTAAAAGAAGCTCAACGGGCAGTAACGCCCCGGTGGCCTCTGATTGTGGCCCACTGCCTGGTTGTGCTGTCTTTGACTCTTGCTTGGGCGCCTGTGACTTTTGGGATCGAGGCAGCCAGTTTGAAGCATGCGGCTGAGGCAAATCATGCCAACGGCTTTCGACGAGTTTTTGTTCCTGCTGATGAGCCTGAAGAGTGGCCAATTGGCGAAGAGCACTATCTACCGATTTCAAAGGCCGAGTTTCAACGTTTGATTGAACAGCTTGAATTGCGTCTTGCTAACAACGGCATCGCGAGAGCAAGATTAACCGGGGGCGTTTATCACGCTGAGCTTTTGGAAGATCAACTCCTCGTTGGCCATGCCGTCCTGGAAGTTCAGAATTCGTCGGACGAGCCCCAATTATTACCCCTGTCTCCGCTCAACGTGTCGGTCTCTACTGCTTCCTGGAACCATAATGCCGCGGAACAGGCGGAGATGGGCATTTGGCAGTTGGCTGATGACCAACAGGTCCAGGGAGTTCTGGTAGATCACACGGGTAGCTTGCAGATAGATTGGCAACTCCGTGCTTCTGCCTGGAACTCATCAAGCACCGAGTTCGCCCTGGAGTTGCCTGTCGCAGTGCCTCAAACTTTAGCGATTGTCGTACCAGCCAGTCACACGGTCGTCGTCAAATCGGGTGAACTCTTTCGGACCGACGAGCTACCTGAGGGCACGGCCCGGTGGTGGTTCCATTTGTCGCCGACACCGGCTCATCAGATAAGAATCCTCCGGCAATCGGAATCGACTTCCAAACGCATCCTGCCGCAAGCTTCCCGTTCGACGACTTACCGCTTCGATCGAGGAGGATTGTCGCTCGAGACTTCGCTACGACTGGATTCGCATGAAGCTCCTGTGGGTGACTTGGCATTCGCGCTTAGCGGTGGTCTAAAAGTCGTATCGGTTGCCATTGACGAGTCGGCTGCCTCCTGGCGGATCGATGAGAGCCCGAACGGCACTAGATTGATTATTGAACGAACGCCGTCGCGCGAGTCACTGGCAGTCGAGGTCCGCGCCATTGCCCAACACCAATACGACCAGCCTTGGCAGCTTCCAGCCATTCGACCCCAAGAAGTATCCTGGTCTGAAGGAAGCATTCGTTTATCGATCCCTCCCGACCTGGAACTCTGTTCGCTTGTTCCCCGGCAGGCGTCCTTGCTCCGAATCGACGGGCTCTATGGAAGCCCTGCGCTTGAAGAGATTTACGACGTTCAGGAGTGGTCGAGCGACGCCTCTTTGGAAGTTGTCTTGTCTCAACGTGAACAGCAATTGACAATTCGCTCGGGAACAACGATCGCCGTCGATCCTGAAGATTCGGAATTAGGCGGCTCTGATGCGAATGAGTCGACGGGACTGACTGCGGTCGAACTCACTTCGCTTGGCCGAGACGTTTATCAACTCGAATTAGATGTTTCTCCGCATTGGACCATTGAGTCGGTCAAAGCAACTCCTCCGTCAGCACTCAGCGATTGGCATTTGCTCGAAGAGCGTGGGCGTCGCACCATGCGTATTCAGCTCAGCGAACCCGTTCGACTCGCCAATCCGTTGAAGCTAGAGATCGCTTCTCGAGCCGCCAAGCCGGGCCCTCTGCTGCCAACGAGTGCAGGGAAACTTTCGCCGCTCAGATTCCTCAATGGGAGGTACGCCCGCCGACTGCTGCTACTGAAAAGTCGTCAACGAGGGCAGCTCGAGCTTATTCGCGGCTTGGATCATCTGCATGTGGCAGCAGAAGCGATTGATGCCGGCGACTTGCAGATCCTCCCCGAATCTGGCGACGGTGTGTTGCTGGACCTGACGCATCTTAGCGAAGAAGAACCTATTGAATTGCTCGCACGGTCGGATCGCTATCACGCTGTGGTAAACGCCGAAATTGAGATGCTCGCCGACTCGTTCAACCAGCGCTACCAGCTCGACTGCAGCCCGATTTCAGGAGTCGTTTCCGAAGTCGTCGTTCAGTTCGATGAACCGCTTCCAGATACCGTGCAGTGGAACCTGGTCGGGCGCCGAGGAGGGGTCGTAGCGACACGAATGGACTCACGGGATTCTGACGAATCTACACCGAGCAAAGGAACTGTCTATCGCCTGCAACTTCCAATCGCACTCGATGGCCCGTTCAGCCTCGAAGCCGAGCATTCCAGCTCCAACGGGAATTCCCTGAGTTGTAATTTGCCCTCGCTTCCAGAAGCATCCGACTGGCGTGGACAGGTAATCGTACGAGGTCCGCTTGAAGGCACAAGAATCGACGATCGGAACTGGACTCCGATTGCTTACCAAGAAGTGGCAGGGGAAGAATCAGATGCTCCGGAAAGGCCTTTTCTGCCTGTTCTCGGATGCTATCGCTTGGAATCAGATCAGAGCCAGCGAGCCACTCTGACAGAACGACTGGTTGTAAGTCGAATTATACCTAAGCCTTCCGAATCGAGTCTTTTTGCCTGGATGGCAGACTTTCAATCGTATTATGCCGTTGATGGCGCTGCGATCTATTTGGCAACTTACTACCTGGAGAACTCCGGCTCGACAGGAGCCGATCTCCTTTTGCCTGACAATTCTCTCTTACAGGAAGCTTGGATTGATCAGCAACATTTTGAACCGCGTGAAGTGCTGGTTGAAAACCAGATTTGCCGATTTCATTTCGACGGCAATCGACGTTTTCTTACTCTCTCAGTCAAGTACGCCGTTCGCCACGTTCCACTCGAACATCAGGCGACGTTGAAACCTCTGCTGCCAGAATGTTCGTTTTCTGCTGATTTAGGAAGATTGACGTTGTGGACTCCTGCTCAGTACCAGCTTGGACTTGCTGGAGAAGAAAAACTACGCCTCTCGTGGTTTGAGCGACTTTTCGGACCGCTTTCACGATCGACTTCCCGATTGATCTTTAACCCCCTGCGGATTGACGATTGGCAGCCGCTAGGCGCTCCTCCTCTAGACAGCCGGGCTAGCCTTCAAAGGGCCGTTCGATTCTCAAAGAGCCTGGCAAGTCATCTTCATAGTGACGCGTCGCAAGAGTGGGGTAAAGTGATACAAGCAGCAGCTACTTCTACCGCTACAGATCATCTGTTACTTATCGACTGCGATGCGCTGAGGCTGCAAGGAATTGAAGCTGATGTTCTCTTAGAAACCGAGAGCCTTGCAGCACAGAACACCAACGCACGCACAACAGCGTTTACTTCGTCTCGTCAATCGATTCAAGGCTCAGGCCTTATTTTGATTGCCAGCCCCAAAGCCCTGCTACTGACAACTGAACTGCGGGCTGCCCAATGGCGAGACAGTCTAGAATCTACTAAAACGCCAGGTGTGTACAGGACGGCATCTGACGGTTTTGCCTCCAGGCTTCGAAGCTCCGCGGGCCTCAATCGACCGTCCTTGGGAAATGACTTGATTGGGAAGGCCAGCTACGTAAGCCTTACGGACTGGCTGGCGGCAACCGAGCTTAATACTGCCGGGTGGACTTCAGGTACTTCCTCATCTCTGGCTGGTCTTGGTCGTCGCGCGGCAACGATCGAATTCCTTGACCAGCCGCCCCAGGTTGTGGTCTACCAAGATTCAGTGAGGCAAGCCCAGTGGCATGTGATCTGGTTGTTGGCTCTCACGCTAGGTACATGGCTGCTTCCTCGATATGGCAATCAGCTCGTCCCCGTGCTGCTCTTTCTCGCGGCGACGTGTTTGATCGTGTCCTCGGAATGGCTGTTGAACGTACAGGCTGTTTTCTTAGGCCTACTATCAGCATTTCTATTCCAGTGTTTTCTGCGAAAGATGGCCTACCAAAGTGCCGAGCCCCAAAGGCAGAAACTTTCAACTCCACAGACGATCGCGCTAACCTCCTTGTGCGTGGCGTTACTTCTCTGCAGTCAGGCAACCGCTGATACAAACGACAAGCCCATTGGCCATAAGGTTTCAGGCCAGGCCAGTCCCCTTTATCAAGTGCTTTTTCCGATCGATAAAGAAGGAATTGCGCAGGGAGAGGATGTCTATGTGCCAGAGGCGTTTATCGCGGAATTGAAAGGCGCCCCGCGAGACACTGCTCACGCCGGAGCCCATGCCGTGCTCACTTCTGCCGCGTATGAGGGGACACTGCCGAGTGATCGTCAAGCTGCGCTCTCGCCAGCTGAGGTATGGTCAATCACGTTGGAAGCGCAAAGCTTTGTTTCCGAAAGTGAACTCGAACTCCCGTTTCGATTCGACGAAGCCGACTGGCTGGAAGAGAGGCATCGCTTGGATGGCCGCCCCGTCGAGTTGCGATGGAATTCAGATGGCAATGGCTGCCGGGTGACGCTCCACACAATTGGGCCGCATCGGCTGGAATTGAAAGCCAAGCCTAAGGTTTCGGCAATTGCCAACCGAATCAATGTCAGAATGCACGTCCCCCCTCTGTGTCGTGCAGCCATGGAACTCTCGGTTCCTCCTGGTATTCATGACTTGAGAATCGATTCCGCAGGTCAGCTTCAAGTAGACAAAGCAACTGGCCGATGGCAAGTTCCACTATTGGGAAGCGGGATCCTGCAAATGAATTGGGATTCGGCTCAAGTCAATACAGCGCTGGAGCAGATCGGGCAGGTGGAACAACTGGCCTGGCTGCACATCAGCCCGACGGAAGCACGACTGGACGTCCAGCTTCGCCTCGAACTTGCCGGAGAAGTCCCCAAACAATTGGTCTTGGAAACATCTCCTCCAATGAAGCTGTTGCCTCTTGGCGAGTCGTCTCCGATTGTGGCGGTCGAGAGCAAATCGGAGAACTTAGGCCTACTTTCTTTAGATCTCAAGTCCGATCTCAAGGCGCCGTTAACACTGCAGCTTCAGTTTCAGCTGGAGCGAAGCCATTCGCTGGGGCACCTCAGTTATCCTCAATTGCGGGTTCAGCAGGCAATACCTTCTCGCAGTTTGTTTGCTGTCTCGGTTGCACAAGGGCTTTCCTATGAAGAAAGTCTGATTGGCGAAGCCGCAAATATGTCGGCCGAAGAATTCGCGTCGCAGTGGGGAGGTTCAACCGTACCACCGCTGTTCGCGTACACGCAAAACCAAGGTTTTCCCTCAGGCTCGTTACGAGTGTGGCCAGACCCCAAGACGATTTCTGCGCAACAGAATATGCGGGTCCATTGCGACCTTGGTCATGCCCATCTCGAATATCAAGCCGTCGTAGATCAACTTACGGGAAGTTGGTTGGCTCATCGACTCTGGATCCCCGAGCAGTTCACGCTGGAAGATCTGACGGTGACTCGACAATCGGACATGCAAGACATCCCCGCTCGATGGAGTCGCTTCAACCGCTCGCAGGTCATGCTCTTCTTAGGCCAGCCGCTAGATGTTCCTCACATCATCGACATCAAAGGATTCGTCGAGGCATCGAAGGAGGGGAAGCTAGAATTGCCGGCGATATCGCTTTCTGAAAGTGAAAGAAAAGAGCTGCATGTTGACTTGACTCGAAATGCCGATGTCTTGGTCTCTTGGGACGAGTCAATCCATGTTCCGACCGAGTCGGCACTCCAAGTGCGCGACCGCACGGATGCGAAGATACCCATTGGACGCTGGACCTGGCGAGCCTCTGGCGTAAAGGAAATGAAGTCGCTCTCGTTGCAACGAAACCACCTGCAGTTTGCTGCGGATACGGTGACGACGATCTCGAAAGGGACCAGCGGATGGAACGCCACCTTACACAGCGCTATTCACGTCCAAGAAGGCGTGTTGAGTCAGGTGACGGTGGCGGTCCCCGACAAGTTTCGACAGCCTTATCGCATGGAGCCGGCAGACCTGGGCGTCTTGGGAGAAGTTCGCGAAACCGCCTCGGGGCGACAGGTTACTTTCCTGCTCTCCAAACCGGTCCCCGCACAGAAATCGATTGAACTTCACATCACCGGCGATTTGGATTTGCCGCCGAATCAACAACTGGAAGTGCCTCCGTTAGAACTCATCGGTTCGACCCAAGGCGAGCAGTACCTGCTCCTGCCGATCGAAGTTGAAAAGCAACCGGTTCAATGGAACTTGAGAGGGCTCCGGCTCAAGCCTTTGCCTGAGCGCCTAAGTCGTATCGTGGGCGATCGAAACGATCGCCAATCACTGCTAGTCGATGTAGATGGTTTTTTTGCTCAAGAGCGATCCTATCAAGGACCGTTGCGGAATGCCGGTTTGAAGTATGCCCTGATCAGTGGCACGCTCGATCGCAGTGGTCGACTATCAGCTGTTGCCGAAATGGTCCTCCAACCTGGCCGCGCTACCCACTGCACATTGCGTCTTCCACCGAATGCCAAACTGAAACAACTGGTCGCCGGAGACAGTCGCGTGCGACGAGAAAAGCTGGACGCGCGCAGCTGGCGAATCGCGTTAGGACCACCATTTTTGCCTCGCAAGGTGAAGGTGATCTATGAGGACAAGGTTCCCACTTCGGGGAAGAGCTGTCAGCTACTCCCGCCAGCAGTCTTTATCGGCGACTTGCCTTTGCCTGCTCCGCGAACTCTTTGGCATATCCGCCCCACCAGCGATCTGCATCTTGGCGAGGTCGTGTTAGGACATGCGTTGCGACCGGAGCAATTCGCTAGATCAGCCCATCAGTTTCCGCTGGAGACGCTCGACGATTCGAGACTTCTGGCTATGGAGTTATCTCCTTCGGAAGGCAAGGCGTGGTTTCGGCCGTGGCAGCAGGATACTCAGTTGGCTTGGAACCAGTGGCGCGCAATCGATCCCGACGCCACTTCGCTTGACGAAAAGGCGCCTACCTTGCTAGATAGCGAACTTCCGCCAGAGCAACAGGAGAACACTTGGTCAATACTCAGCAACAAGCTAGGAGACGACCCGCAGAGTGCCGACAAATCACAGAGCGCCGTCTATCCCCCCTCGCTGCCCGCCTCAGCAACTGTTCTTAGCAGTTCTAGAGATGCCCATTTTATCAGTGATCAAGCTGGTGAACTCGTGCTGGCAATAGGAACCGCCGGAGAAACCGCCCCCTGGAACTGGTTGCTTGCAGCAATTATTGCAACAGTCGGCATCTTTCTGACAAGACGGCCACAAACGATAACCGCCTGGCAAGGCAGTGGTCGAAATAGTTCGCACCTGGTATTCCTAGGAGCCGGACTATTCTGGTGGCTCTTTTTGTCTCCGAGTGCGATAGGGTTCCTAGTTGTTGTTGTGATGCTAACGTCGATTGCAATTCGTCGCCGAGCAGCAATAGTCCCGTTCGGCAGGGCCCACATTGCTCAAGAAGAGAGCTTGGCGAGCATGATCCGCTGATTCGTATTCAAGGCCGCCATTCGTGAGCTCGTCGGCAGCCAGTTTCAAGCACTGGCACATCGCAACTGAAGCGTCGGCAAGAACGGCCTGGTCTACGCAAGTAGTGCACTCAAAGGGGCGATACTATCGCCATCGGCCTGCCCCTGCGGAGAACGACCAGTGCAATCAGTGCGAGGAATCCGTGAAGAAGCTATCAGGGATCGATCGTTCTACGATCCTTCCTACTTCTTCCTGAGTACGCCGCTGTCCGACAGTATGCCACGCAGAAACACTTGCCAACTCGGGCATGATTTCTACGAGTTGATCGATCAACATATCTGCCAATCGTAAGATCGAACGAGTATGGGCCCCTTCTCGGATCGCCTTGGCAGTCTTCATAATCCTTAGCATATTGGCACGTTCGCATACAGGTTCGGAGAGAGGGCCCTCCGAGTCGATAAGCAAGTCTGCCAAAGGGACATCGAGAACTTCTTGCCACTTGAGAAGTTCGCTAATGCGCAAATCGAAGGTAGCATCTTCCTGTTCGCGAATCTCCTGAACGCTCAGGTTCATTTTTCGAGAAACCGACCGCAAAGAAGTACCTTGCTGGATCCGCACTTCGCCGATTCGATGGTATCGTGGCGGAGCACTCGAGGAAGCTTCTTCAGCCTGAGCAGACTTCGACTTTTTCGCCGTCGGAGCCGACTCCGTTGGTTTTTTTGGGGGCGTTGTGATTTCGCTCAACTTGGGCAGCGCAGTTCCATTGGTCTCTGGAATCGCTGAACCGTTCGATGAATTGTTGTAATTGACTGTACTCATGCCTAAGGTCTCCGTCGCCGAACGATTAGCCGACGATATGAATGGAAGAGATCGACCTATGGATATGTTTCGGCGCGCACGACTCACATGACTAAGCGCCGCGGAACTGGTTCCGTTTCAGTTCCTAAAGCAACAGGCAAACAAAAACGATAAGGATAAGACGCAACGAACGGCAATCAGTGCCCATAGGTTGCGATAGGTTGGCCACTCGCTGAACCAACCAGTCAAGGGTGATTCAAGCCTTAGCGAAAGCCAATGTTCTTTGATACTTCCCCCCCTCACAGTGAAAAGATACCGGCAGAATGATAATCTGGGCACAGCCCCTTGGCAAGTCCCTCAACGGCCAATCTGGCTTAATCCAAAAAAAATGCGGTGAATACGTAGCACAGACCTCGATCGCCGCCCGCACTAAACTATTATAAACAGTTGCAAGCTCTGCCATGCAATGCTTGCTGCCTAGTTGCGGCCATACTTCGTTGGACACTTCGTTTTCAGCGCATATCCCTGTGACAGGCAATGCTGCAAGGCATGTTTTCCTGTGACGTTATCGAGCAACGTCTCAGTCCTATGAAGTATCCCTGAACTTAAAGCTCAGGAGCCATAGCTGACGGAGGCATCGAGGGTGGAATAAGCACGCTTGCCAAGAGTGGCGGAGTGGCAATGGAACGTCGTCGTGGAACGACTGGCTTCATGAGCCGTACCCACTGAAATCCGCTTACCGAACTGTGCGCCTGTTCCATCGCAGTGTGAAGTGTTCGTACCGCTGCAAACCGCCGCGAACCCGCCGAGTCATACTCTGCGGATTCCCGCAGCCCGGCGCGTCGAGCGGCGCCTTGCTGGCCGGGGGTAGATTGGAGAAGAGATTTCAATTGGGCGACTTCGATTGAACTGACGCCATCGTGCACTACGACCGCATCGGCTGAAAGGCGATGACCAACCGTTTCTAGGGCAGCTTTCAAACCACGGCGAATCGGTTGGCGAAACACCTTCAATTGAGGATAGGTCCGCGCCAACTCGCAAGCCGTTTCGTAGGTCTCGTCGGTAGAACCATCGTCGACGACCACGATTTCGATCGTTGCCTCAATCGAATGTGCAAGCTCAAGTATCTGCAACACCAACGAGCGCAAACGACGTTCGTGGTTATGAATTGGCAAAACGATCGTCAATGGCTCTTTCAAAGTCTTAGCTCCCCTTGCTAGGCAATCCACGGAACGCTTCCATTCCAGCCAAACGCCTAGTAACCTGCCACGGTTAGAGGCATTTGCCAGGTATCTTCTCCTGCGTACCATGAGTATCCATCGGGCCTGCTAGCAAGCCGCCTGCAATAATTGTCAAACAGCGCCAATTACACCAACCCTGCGTGTCGCTCCAAAGATGCCGCTTAGTATGACTTGGAATGCCAAGGTATGCTTTTGGCCCGTCAACGAAAGTTTTGCCTGCTTCAGGATATCCGGACCGGCAAGCTGTCTGCGGATAGTGGATTCTCGCAAGTTTTCCAGAGACTGGCGTGCCACGTTTTCGCTTATCTGGCTTTTCAATCGCTTCTTTCCAGGCTCAATGGTTGTGGTCAAACACTTGACGCACCAGTATGCTTACGGGAAAACCGAGTCAAATTTGCCTCAATTAGCTCCGAACACGAGAGTGGCACACCTTGACAGACGCTCCGAATTTTCTATCTGAAACCCATTTGCTGCCCGTTGTCGTACAAGACGCGACTAGCGGAAATGTGCTTATGTTGGCGTACATGAATCGCGAAGCCTGGGAACGTACACTGGCCGAAGGCGAGGCGTTCTACTACAGTCGAAGCCGCCAGCGACTCTGGAAGAAAGGCGAGCAAAGTGGCCACGTCCAACGGGTGAAAGCTATTTACCTCGACTGCGACGAAGACACCGTGCTCGTCAAGGTCGACCAGGTGGGCAGGGCAGCGTGCCACGAAGGATATGAGAGTTGCTTTTTTCGCCGCTGGAAAAACGGGCAGTTAGAAATCGTCGGGGATCGGATATTCGATCCCAAGCAGGTGTATGGCAACAAACAGCCACAACAGGAAGATCGATCATGAATGCCGAAGCACGTTTAGTCGAGTTGAACATCGAACTGCCTCCCGCCCCCAAAGCTATGGGCGTTTATCGTCCCTTGCTGATTGTCGATAATCTGGCTTATCTTTCTGGACATGGGCCGTTGTTGGACGACGGTACACTCATTACTGGACGATTGGGCGACGATATGGATCAAGCTGCCGGCTATCAGGCAGCTCGACAAACCGGCTTGGCAATGCTCGCCACGATTCGTTCGGAGCTGGGATCCCTTGATCGTATCGCCCGACTGGTCAAAACCCTGGGACTTGTCCGCTGTACGCCCGAGTACGATCAACAGCCAGCCGTGATCAATGGTTTTAGCGAACTGATGCGAGACATCTTTGGACAGGAAAACGGAGTCGCCGCGCGCAGCGCACTTGGCACTTCGGCCCTTCCCGGTGGTATTGCCGTCGAGATCGAAGCCCAGTTCGAATTGCGGCCCGGTTCTTAAGCCAGTCGTTCAACCGGCTGAATCAAGCGGGCTGCTCCGCAGGTTGTCCCGACTTCACATCGGCTGTCTGTTGCATGCTGGCCAGTTGAGCACGGAACGACTCAATGCCGGCCAGTACTTCGTCGCCTTTCGATGAGAGCTTTTCTGCATTGCCGCTCGATTCGGTCGTGTTGCCCTCTACAGGTGTTGTGGCAGGTTCCTCAGACTGTGAAGTTTCGACAATGGCTTCCTCTTCTGGCTTGGCGTCTCCCTCCGCAAGTTGAGCTTGGAATGCTGTGATCCCTTCCAGGAACTTGTCGTCGACCTCGCCATCATCCCTCGGCAGAGCACTGGCTGCCGTCGAAGCGATAGGCTCGGGCTGCTCACGTTGTTCTGAGTATGCTGCAATCGAGCCATCCGTTTCGTCTTCCGACAGTTGCGATTCAAGGTCGGCAGCACTCTCGTCGGAAGCAATTTCGAGCTCCGCTTGACCTGATTGGGGCGACTCAGCGCTTTGTGGCGTCGCTGCCACAACTTCGCTCGATTGGGCACTTTCAATCTCTGCTGCTACCTCCGCGGCTTCAACAATTACTTCAGGAGAGGCTTCTGACTCTGCTGCAACAGGTTCTGCTACACTCGTCTCTGGTGGCAACTCGGCTTGAACCGCAGGCTGCTCAACAGACTCAGTCGCTTCGACGGGAACTGGTGCGGCTTGCTCAAGATTCTCTTTCGACTTGCTACTCACTGGGTCGACCGGATCGTCCTTCTCTTCTTCTGCTGCTTCTCTTTCAGGTGATTCACTTGCAGTTGCATCTGCGAGGCCAGAATCGGTATCCGCAGCAGGAGTACCTGACTTAACTACAGTCTGGGACGATGGCAATTCGGCTTCTGCTTCGGCAAGCTCTTCCTTCGGCGGCTCGCCACTTGAGGCGGATTTGGTTTCGGACGGAACGATTGGCTTGCTGTCTGCCGCAACTTCTTCGTTTGCTGCCGCTATAGAATTCTCGGTCTGATTCTCCTGCTTTGCCTGTCGCTCGGCCGTGGAAGCAGGCGGCTTTACAGACTTGTTGCGCAACGGCAACGAAACTGCGCTCAGTTGCCAGGGCAGTTTCCCGTGGCCCAGGTAAACTGCGAGAGCGTAACCTAAGGCGAGGTTAGAAGTTGCAATGAATACAATCAAAAGTGCCACTCGTCAGCCCTGCCATGCTTCCTAGGAGTGAGTCAATTTGTTCTTGGTTTGCCGCACCATGTGTGCGTACCGGCAATCACTGCCGGCACAATTGGCAAATCCTGTTTGTAAACCTAGGTTACAAAGCAAGAACCGGCACGAGTCAGCCCGGCTGATCCAGCGATTGTCCTTGAGGATCGCTTCGGAACTTCATTTCGACAGGAGAATTGAGCGGCTTATGCTGATTGTATCGCCGCGATAAACCACGGAATGTTTATCGTGTGGCTGGTGCTCTGCTGGCAGACATCTCGGCTAAAGCACGCACCAAGTGGGGCGAGGCATTGCCAAGTGAGATGACCTCGCTATTGCCGTCAGGCGTTTTGGGGCGAATGATGCATATCACTTCCGAATTCTCGCTGCGGCGCTGAATCTCTTCCAGTGTCGCCTGTTCCGCAGGACTTAGCTGATTTGGTGCAATCCTTGGAGGAGCCTGCGCCACTAACGGTGGCGCCGAAGGAGAATTCGCCATGGGTTCCTGACCTCGAACTGCAAAGCCGGGATCGGCTTGAGGCGGTAGCGATTGGGGGGGCAACGGCGCCGCGGCCGCTTGGGTGGCGGGGGCGACGGAAGTTTCTGGGGCTGCCGACTGATAGACCATCGACAAACCAAGACTGTCGAGCTTGTCCAGAATCGACGGCAATGACGCATAGAGCCCTTCATTCGCCTCGGGATCAGCTGCAAAGCAAACCCCGATCAATTGGCCCGTAGCATTGAACAAACCGCCGCCACTGCGCCCCTCGACCGGTGCGCCGGCGACTTCGACATTGGGATGCCCTTGATAGCGATTGATCGTCGTAATGCGCGATCCAATTGCCGTCGGGTTTGCTCCCAAGTTGCAACCCACGCTCGTGACGCCTCCTCCCGGCGCCAGCGGCGTGTCGCGCTGGGCTATGGAGACTGGCTCGACCGGAACGTCTGTTCGTATGCTCAATAGCGCAAGGTCGCGATCCAAGTCGAAATCGATCAACCTGCCAGTCGCCGTGGTGCGAACTTCCGCGCCGGCAGGACCTGCTTGAAAGAGGGTCACGGTAATGGCGCCTTTGCCCTCGGAAGTTCGAAACAAATGGCCACATGTGAGCACTAGCGCTTCACCGCTACGAGCATCGACGATGGTGCCCGTGCCTGCCGAGATACCGTCGGGGTCCTGTACTGAGATTTTCACCGATGCTTCAATCAATCGCTTGTGTTCAACGGGTGAACCTGCCGAAGGAGCTGCTTGTCCTTGGGGAACGCTGGAAAATGGATTTGCGGAAGCCGGGGGTCGGGCAGGGGCAACAGCTGTTAATGCCGGATCTTGAATGGCTACGATTCGTCCCGACTGAGGAGTCGAAACGTCGTTGTTGGCAAAGGTCGTTTGACTGCCACTGGCAACGCCCGCGGAAAAAGCGCTGCCAGGCAATTGCCCTTGAGGCTCAGGCCGGCCCATAGGCGCAGGGAGCTGCTGGGTGAGCATCTGGCGGAGTTGTTGGTAGCTTGTCAATCCGACAGATCGACTGGTTTCACGGCCCTCGACCAGCACAATAAACGTCGGCACCTGGGTTACCTGGAAACGGGCAGCAACCTGAGGTTCGCGATGGATGTCGATTTCGTGAACTCGATAACCAGAGGCAATAAGCCGCTGGACTGTCGGCCGCATTTGCTGACATGGCATACAACTCGACGAGCTGAAATCCAAGAGTACCGTCTCGGCTGCGGTTGGCAGCGAAAGACAAACGAGCACGATAAGAGAATGGGCAAATACATTACGAGACAGGACCATCGGATCCCTCCATGGATTCTTGGTCGGTCAGGTCGGCTGGCGCCAAGCCTGTTCTTACTCCGAGGCGTCAGGCTCCTTGGCGAAGTTCCTTCCTCGCAAAACAGGGAGCCTTTCAGAGTAACGGATTGATTAATTACGCTTGGTACGGGTGCCTCGCGTTGGCGAGGCAGGAATAGTCGTGAGAATTGGTAATTCTTACAAGGCCAATGATGGGCTAGGATGTCGTACTTGGTTGAACTTCGCGAATTACCGAGTGCTTGCACGCAAGTTCACGAGGACTTACTTCCTCGGTTGCAGGTCTTGTGCCAATCGTGGATTTCGCCCGTTTGCATAGGCCGCTACAATGACGCCTCCTTGAGAGACCTACTAGCACTGCCAGCATCACTCAGTAACTTGTGAGCGATAACAAGCCGATGAGCCGCCGTATTCTAGTGACTTCTGCGCTGCCTTACGCGAACGGTCATATTCATATTGGCCATCTGGTCGAGTATTTGCAGACCGATATCTGGGTACGATTTCAGAAGCTTCGCGGCAACGATTGTCGCTACCTGTGTGCAGACGATACTCATGGCACGGCGATCATGATTCGAGCGCAACAGGAAGGCCGTAGCGAAACCGAATTGATCGCCGAGATGCAAGCTGCGCACGAAAAGGACTTCGCTGATTTCGATATCAAGTTCGACAACTTCGGAAGTACACATAGCGAAGAGAATCGTGTGCTTTGCGGTGAGATTTGGCAGGCGATACGCCAGTCCGGACTCGTCAAGGAAAAAGACGTAGAGCAGCTTTTCGACCCAGAGGCGGGCACATTCCTGGCCGATCGTTTTGTGCGCGGCACTTGCCCTAAGTGTGGCGCCAAAGACCAGCCCGGCGACAACTGTTCTTCGTGTGGCCACGCCTACAGCCCTGCCGAATTGATCGAGCCCAAGAGCACGCTGAGTGGGGCCACGCCCGAAGTGCGTTCGGCAAAGCACTTGTTTATCGAATTGGAGCAGTTGCATTCGTTCCTCAATACGTGGACCCAGTGCGGAGAGCACCTGCAGCCGGAAATTGCCAACTACCTCAAGGGGCACTTCCTGGGCGACCCGCTACGAGATTGGGATATTTCCCGCCCGGCGCCCTATTTCGGTTTTGAGATCCCCGACAGCCCAGGCAACTACTGGTATGTCTGGTTCGACGCCCCTATCGGCTACATGGCGTCCACTAAGCAGTGGTGCAATCAGTCTGGTGAGAGTTTCAACGACTGGTGGAAATCGGCCGATACGGAAATTCATCATTTCATCGGCAAGGACATCACGTATTTTCATACGCTGTTTTGGCCTGGCATGCTCAAAACGGCCGGCTTCAGCTTGCCGACCAAGGTTCACATCCACGGGTTCTTGACCGTGGATGGTGAAAAAATGTCGAAGAGCAAGGGCACGTTTGTCAATGCGCGAACCTACCTCAAACATCTCGATGCAAGTTATCTACGCTACTTCTACGCCTCGAAGCTGACGGCAAAGGTGGATGATCTGGACCTGTCGATCGACGAATTTGTCGCAAAGGTCAACACCGACTTGATCGGCAAGGTCGTGAATCTTGCCAGTCGAACAGCCAAATTTGTATCCGAGGTCGGGCTCTCGAAAAAGTATCCCGACGATGGCGGCTTGTTCAAGTATGCAGCTGCCCAAGGCGATGAAATCGCCGAGGCGTATGAGGCCTGCGATTTCAATCGAGCCATGCGGCTCATCATGGCGCTTGCCGATCGGGCCAATCCATTCGTCGAAGATCACAAGCCGTGGACGCTGCATAAAGACGCTCGCAAAGCGAAACAGCTGCAGGAAGTTTGCACCGTCGCCCTGAATCTGTTTCGCCAGCTGGCGATTTACCTGGCCCCGGTCCTGCCGCGACTTGCCGAGCAGACAGGCGAGTTGCTGGGCGATCCGATTACCGATTGGCAACAGGCCAAGACTCCGCTCGTGGGGACACCGGTTGCCAGATTCAAACACATGATGAAGCGAGTCGATGAAAAGGATGTGCACAACATGATCGAAGAAAGCAAAGAGGCTTCGCAAACAGAATCGACGTCGTCGCCGGCAACAGAGCATGCTTACCAAGACAGCGGCGACGCCTTGGCTGCCGAGCCGCTGGCCGCCGAATGTTCGTTCGATGATTTCATGAAAGTCGATCTGCGCGTTGCTCGAGTCATCTCTGCCGAGCAAGTGCCCGAGGCGCGCAAACTGTTGAAGTTGCGACTCAGCCTGGGGGGCGGCGCCGTCAAGCAAGTCTTCGCCGGCATCAAGGCGGCCTACGAACCAGAAGAGTTGGAAGGCCGACTGGTCGTGTGCGTGGCAAATCTCGCTCCGCGACAAATGAAGTTCGGTGTCAGCGAAGGCATGGTCGTCGCCAGCGGCCCTGGCGGCACCGAAGTCTTTGTCCTCTCGCCCGACGAAGGAGCCGTGCCGGGACAACGGGTTCACTGAGATGAAACCGCAGCACTGCTCCAGCCGGTCCGAATGACAATCAGAATGGCATGCTGTATCGCTCGCTCATAGTCTTGCGCGTACGAGCGGATAACATTTGCAATTCCTCGACAATCGCGCTGGCGTCCTGAAGCCCCCGGCTGGCTTCGTCGACTTGCACTAGTTGCCGATCACGAGTGACATATGGCTTTTCGTAGTAACCATAGGCGCCGTAACGTACATACCGACGTCTGCCAAACTCATACAAGTTCGACTCTCTCAGGTCCGTTCTCATTTCCGCACGATTGAGTACGCTGACGATCTCCTGGAGCGAAGCGGCCACGTCGCGACCGTATGCGACTAGCTCTTCGTCGACCTGGGAGGTATCGAGATCTTCGATCTTGCGAGCGTAGCGCTCGACCCAAACTTTGATCTGATGCAAGCTTTGAGGACGACGGTCACCGAAGAAAAGATCATTCAAATAGTTGGTCGTCGACTGGAAGTATCGCTGCGAAGCTGCGCCGATCGCGCCGGCAATTGACTCGCTGTTTTCAACGTCGTGAGCCATCGGTCCTACGGGACTCGACAGTACCGAAAGTACTCGGCGCAGTCCGCTTGGAGAGAGCGAACCCTGCAGGACAATTGACGTAGCAGCGGTGCTAGTCTGCCAATTGTGCATGTCTTCAATTTCTGCACCATGATCTTCTAACACGTCAAGCAGCAACGGTTTGGCCAGATCACCAAGCAGAGCCGGATCCTGGTCAAAGTCGATTGTCAGTTGCGCTTGTGGGGAGGTTTGCAACTCGACCTCCAAACGGATGCCGCGAATGCTGGCGATCAACTCACTGAGTGCTGCAACATCAACCGCCTTGGGCAGCAACGACTGTTTTGCTTTTAGTTCGCTGGCAACTTCTGCGGGAGCGAGAATGCCTTGCAAGTCGAGGGCAAGGACGATGTGATTGTTGGGCTCGTCGGCCACTGCCAGCGATAGAGCCAAATAAGACGAAATATCGGGAGACTTCTTTCGGCTCGACTCGCGGATCCAGCGAATGACGAGTTGCCGATTGGCAGGAGCCATCGCACCGAGGATGCGCGTGGCCAACGATACGACAAAACTGTCATTGGGACGTTCGACCGCTGGAGCGCCCGCCAACCGATCGAGGCGACCGCCGCTGCGAGCGGCAATGTCTTCCATTGCTGGCATTTGCTGCACATAGGCTACCGCAACTTCCCAGATCGGCTGCATGATCTCGTAATCCAATTGCGCAGCCATCAAGAACTGATCGGCACCCACGGGCAAGGCAATCATGCCGGCGCGCTGGGCTTGAAGACCACGTCGGTTCCAATCTTGGGACTGGGCCAGCGGGCTGGCAAAGGCTGACTTCACGTCAACGACGACCAGCGCGTTGGCCGAGCCGGGTACTCGAGTCGCCAACTGCTCAAGTTGGCCACTTGCTCTAGGGATTTGCATCGTCAGCGCAAGGCCAATCGCAAGCAACGGTAGCCCGTGGAACAACTTGAGCATTGAATAGACCTTCAAAGTGGATTCCAAGCTCGATGGGTTGGAGGCATGTTTCTGGAAACTCAAAACTCGACGCCGTATTTCTCGGTCATTTGGCGACGGATCGCGGCGTTGTGATCGTCGATCAACTTGAAGCCTTCGACGCGCATTTGCGAGGAAGCCGCCATCGCGTTGGCCTTAATGGCGGAGCGATCTGCAGCGCTTTCCTTCGCTGCGTACAGCCGATCGCCGCTTCCGTAAGCAAGCGTTCCCAAATAGCCATCGTTGTAACCGCTATAGCTGCCGCCATATCTTCCTGCACCCATCCCCGCAGTTTGGGTGCCTGCCTGGATCCCGCCTTCGCGTTTGGCAAGGGCCATCTCGCGCAGAGTTTGTGCCAGTTGGCTGCCGTAATCGAGCAGATCGGGGTCGACATGCAGAATCGGCATGCGATCGATTTTGCGAGCGTAGCGCTCCATGACAGCAGAACTGGCCTTATTGCCCCGCAGATCGCGGCGTAGATCAGCGATCAGCACGTCGGTTGCCCGATAATAGGTGAGCGAGGCTTCACGGATGAGGCTCTCCGGAGTTTCCTCGCCCCCTTCCTGTTTCGCATCTTTAAGTGTGCTGAACTTGGTGGACGGAATCTCGATAACGCTGAACACGCGTCGCTGGCCATCGGTCGACAACGGTCCGCGCATGGTAATGGCCTTTTCTTCCAGTTCAAGTTTCCAGTCGGCCAGGTCCTCGACATGAGCACCAAGATTGTCGAGCGCGTTGATGACCAACTCCTTCGCAATCCCCTGGATCGCAGAAATCGGCTTATCGAAATCGATGCGAAGTTGGCCCTGGACGTCCTTGCCCACGGCTACCCGTAGGACAGCGCCCCGAAGACTGGCGAGAACAGCTGCTGCCTCGGGGATAGAGAGGCCTGCCTGCTTGACTTCAGGCGATTCTTGCAAGCGTTGCTCCATCTCGTGCGGCTGAACAACGTCTTTGAGATCAATCGCCAGCAGGATAGGAACTTTGGTGTTGGCCAGTTGTACCGACGCCTTCAAATAGTCGGAAATGAGTATCTGGTGATTGTTCTGCGTAAAGTCGATCCACCTAGAAACAAACTGACGTTCCGCAGGAAACATGACGCCCAATTCTCGATCGGATAACGAGACAAAGTAGGCATCGCTGGGAGTCCAGGCAGTCGTGACTCCGTTGATTTCATCGACATATCCACCTTCGCTGCGCGCTATGGAGCGCATCGACATCGATTCAGCAACTTCCATCGCAGCCATTTCCCAAAGTCGAGAGAAATTGTCGCCAGAACGCAGCGAGGCTGCCATGACGAGCTTGGTTGACTCGGGTGGAAGAAAAATCGGACGCTCGACGTAACTGAGCTCTAGTTGCTTGCCCCAACCTTTCTCCTGAGCAATGGGAGCCGCCAACGTGGTTTCCACGTCGATCAGCACCAGCACATTGGCGCCGGCAGGTACCCTGGTCAGCAATTGATCAAAGGGGGCAGCTTCGGCTAAACCCGAAGGCCAAGCAACCAGCAGAATGGCTAAAAGCAGGGTACGGCGAAGAATCATTTCAGGGGGCTCCAGTTCGGATTTAGGCACGTGCGAGTGTGAGCCAGATGCTACACCTTCAGCGACGCAGGACCTACCTTTTTAGCAGCAATTCTGATCCAAAGCGAACCGGTGGCCAGTCGCAGAAACGTCTCACAGACGAAAGAATTGGGCAGGCAAGGCCGCTTATTGATACTATATCTCAATAACGCGGTGCTTTGAGAGCCAACTCCGCCTGGAGCCACTCTTTTTTTCCTGGGCACTACAAGACGCCAGAGTTGGGCAAAAAGGAACCCAGAGAAACTGGTGCTGCGCCATTGCACAACTCTTTTCCGGATTTGACTGACATGCCTGTAGAGTTTTTTTCCTATCTCGTCTCTCTCTGTTGGTTCCAGATGATTAAGCATGCCTCACGGAATCAGCTTGCCAGTCTTTGTTTTGTATTCTTGCAAGACAAGTGCACCTAGCTCGCTGGGAGCGATCGCTTGGAAGCAGCAATAGATGGCAATCGCGTCGAATGTGTCGCATTCCTGGAGCACGCGCAGGGATCTATCTCGCAATCCTTGGGCATATGAGTAGAACTTGAAGTGAACCTGGCTTTGTCAGGTTTCCCAGTTTTCACTTCGTTCCGAGTATAAAACTCGGCAAAATGAAAGCTTTTTCACCGATTTGCTCAGTTTCTTACTTTTTCGACAACAATGGCTGCGACAAATGAATACTACTGCCGAATTCACTTTACATCGCAACTCAGCAAGATGATAATGCCAACTATCTGGCCGGTGTATCGCCAATGGTATTGGCGATCCCACCATCACTGGCCCCTTCGTGTTTTCATCAAAACACGTATCTATGGAGGAGTAGTAACGATGCGCACTACCAATGTTTTCCAACTACTACCGATGGCTGTGCTTGTGTTTGCCTGTGTCGGCTGCACCGACCAAGCGATGCTCGACAAACTGAATGCAGAGAAAGCAGGAGTAGAACAGCAGGTAGCCGAAGCGAGCGAAAAGCTAGAGAAGCTACTAGCCGAGAACCAAACGCTGAAGCAGGCTGCCGATGCAGCCAACGAAACAGTTACTCAGGTCAAAGAGGCCGCTGCCCAAGCCCAGACAGCCGCGGAACAGGCCCTTGCTACTGCAAAGACAGAAGCGTCAGACGCGCTTGCCAAGGCGGTGGCTGAGGTCGAGGCCAAGATGGGCAGCGCCAACGCCGAGGTGAAGCAGGCACTCGAGGCTGCCAACGCCAAAGTAGCCGAAGTGCAGCAGCAACTCGAAGCGGCCAACGCCAAAGTCGCCGAGCTCGAAGCTGCCCTCAAGGAAGCAAGTAAGCCTGCCGAAGAAGAATCGACCCCTGAAGAAGAAAACTGAGAGACATCTCGGGTAAGACGGGTGCTGCGGGGCCTTATCAGCGGGTAAGGTCCCGCGGCCGTTTTGTCCGCGCTCGATCCTGGATTGCCTCCGGCTACGGTAGTCTTGGCGCTGCTAGTAGCTTTCATGCGCCTGGTTGTTCCTGAATTGCGGCAAAAGGCAGCGATTTCTATACTGACCGGTTTGCTACCGCCTCAATCGGCGGTTTGGACACGTTGAACCTGCCAACCTCTCTCGCCAAGATGCCCGACCCTAAACAATACGTATCACTTCGTGACGCCGAGACTCCGTTGTTCGCTGGAATCGATGTCGGGGGCACGAACATCAAAATCGGTTTGGTCGACTGCCAGGGCCGGACACTCGCCTATCATACGATTCCCACCGAAGCAGAACGCGGTCCGGAAGATGCTGCAGAACGCATGGGAGCCGGCGTAGGCCAGGTGATCAAACAGGCGGGGGCCGCTGAGCAGGACGTTGTGCATGTGGGTCTTGCGACCCCGGGCCCCCTGGACCTGAGCACAGGCATGTTGCTCACTCCTGGCAACTTGCCCGACTGGTGGAACTTTCCGATTCGAGATCGCGTGAGCCAACACTGCCGGCGACCCGTGCGATACGCCAACGATGCCAACGCGGCCGCCTACGGCGAATACTGGAGCGGAGCCGGTTCGGAGTTCCACAGCATGGTCTTGCTGACCCTTGGTACAGGAGTCGGCGGCGGGATCGTGGTTGGCGATACTCTGATCGAAGGGGCGCATGGATGCGGTAGCGAATGTGGCCACGTGTTGATTGATTCGAGCCCAGATGCGCGTCGCGACTCACTGGACAAGGCCGGCTCGCTCGAAGCGTACTGCGGCGCCTATGCGGTTGTCGGCCGCACCAATGATGCGCTCGATGCGGGCCGCCCCAGCAGTCTGACCGAAGTTCGCGCTGAGAGGGAAATTACTCCGCTCGATGTTTCCAACGCTGCCGAAGCTGGTGACTCGTTGGCTCGTGAAATCGTGTTGGAAACGGCACGCTATCTCGCGCTGGGCATCATCACACTGATCCACACGATCGATCCCGATAGTGTCGTGCTTGGCGGCGCGATGACCTTCGGCGGCGCAGGTCATCCGCTGGGCGAAGAGTTCTTGCAGCAGCTGCGCGATGAAGTTCGACCCCGTCTGCTTCACTCTCTACAAGAGGTCCTGCAGATAGACTTTGCTCAGCTTGGCGGCGATGCAGGCTACATCGGCGCCGCAGGATTAGCCCGGTTGGAGTACTTGCAAAAGAACACTACTGACAGATGAGTTGCAAGTCGAACCGGCAGCACCCTTTCGTTGGTCATCGAGTCACTGGTCTTTGGAGAATCTTCGTAACACCACCTTCCTTCTGTACGTCGACTCGCTGCGCGAG
>JAGQOW010000597.1 GCA_020427155.1 Planctomycetales bacterium
AATCGCGACGCCTTCGAGGCCCAACTCCGCAAGCGCCCGATCGATCGGCGCTCGATCGACCCCGAGGTCGAGGAGGGAGGCCAAGATCATGTCGCCGGCAGCCCCTCCGACGAGGTCGAGATAGAGCGTCTTCAATCGCGCTCCTTGGGAGCCTGGTTCATCAGCCCCGCCGCGAAGCCAGCCCCGAATCCGTTGTCGATGTTCACCACGGTAACCCCGGAGGCACAGCTGTTGAGCATCGCGAGCAGGGCCGCGAGCCCACCGAAACTGGCCCCTTGGCCCACGCTGGTTGGTACGGCGATGACCGGTCGAGAGACGAGCCCCGCCACGACGCTCGGCAGCGCTCCCTCCATTCCCGCCACGACCACCACCACCTCCGAGGCCTCGAGGGCGTCACGGTGCCGAAGGATGCGGTGCAGACCCGACACCCCGACGTCGCGGTAACGCTCCACGGTGTGCCCGAAGATCTCGGCGGTGCGTGCGGCCTCTTCCGCGACCGGAAGGTCGCTGGTCCCGGCGCAAACCACGGCGATCGTCCCCCGCCCGCGCGGCTCGAGATCGGCTC
>JAGQOW010000598.1 GCA_020427155.1 Planctomycetales bacterium
CTGCCATGTGGCTGGAGCCGACATATTGGGTTCAGCAGCGCCGACAAGCGGATCGCCGGATTCGGTTTCAGCCAGTCGCTGTGATCCGGCTCTGCCGTATTCTTCGGACAGTTCAAAGCCCAGGAACCGGCGATTCAGCTTCTTTGCGACAACCAGAGTCGACGCGCTGCCGGTGAACGGGTCCAGCACGATGTCGTCTTCATGCGAACACGATCGAATGATGCGGCCCAGCAGTTGTTCGGGCATCTGGCAGCCGTGAAAGCCCGCGCGTTCCCGGAACGTGCCGGCCACGCGCGGGAAATACCAACTGTCTTCGTCAGGCTGAAAACACTCCTCCAGATCCTGCGGACGCAGCGTGAAGGTCTGATCGATGTTCGGAGGGATAATCCACGTGTCGTCAGGCAGCCGGCCGTCGGGATTTCCTCGCTTGTCGTTATAGACAAGCATTCGCGCCGACGGGATGCGGTTTTGCAGATCCTTTTCGCGGAACGTGAACTTCTTCACGTCTTTGACGAAGTAGAACAGATGCGTGTGAGACCGCGTGAACTTGAACTTGCAGTTCACG
>JAGQOW010000599.1 GCA_020427155.1 Planctomycetales bacterium
CGCCTAAAGTGACGAATTAGAGGCAAGGAATGACCGCTACAGAAACTATGCGAGTTGCTCTGCTGGCGCTGGAAGACGCCGCGAGCGTGCTAGGCACTTCCTGGGCTGACTCTGTGGCGCACAAGCCGATTGCTGCGCTACGGGCGGCGCTTGATGCTACTGACGACGACGTTGATGTGCTTGCCTCGTACAGCCGAACCGATGGCCGGCGCGAGTGGGTCAATGTCGGGACATGGCTGCGGCCTGGCGAGGTGGTGGCGCACATGGCTGACCCGCGGCACAACGCTGGAGGTGAGCCGGAGCCAACGGCCCGCGCCAACCTGTAAGAAACGCTGATGAGTTGCCAGCCGTTGGCTCCGGCTCGACCGACCAGGTAGGCCCTGGCTCCGAAGCGAACTGACAAGGAAGACTTGACACATGGACCTGATTCAAAAGCTGCGCTACATGGGGCGTCAGTACGCCGCAGGACAGAAGGCGCGCGGAGATGGCGCACAAAAGCACTACCTTGAGGAAGCAGCCGACGAACTGGAGCGGCTGCGGCAGGAGTTGCGCAACATTGCTGA
>JAGQOW010000600.1 GCA_020427155.1 Planctomycetales bacterium
TATATCTACACCATTCATCCGAATCACATCCATCGTCCGAAACACCTTAACTCACAACGGTTTTCACATGCCTACCTCCGTCAGTCTCGGCCTCGATTTCGGGACCGAAAGTGTCCGAGCTCTGCTGGTCGATCTTCAGGGAATCGAACGCGGCGTTGCCGTCTCCAAATACGAGCATGGCCAGATCACCGAAACTCTTCCCGGCACCGGAGAAAAGCTCCCTCCCGATTTTGCCCTTCAACACCCCGCCGACTGGATCGAATCCGCCGCTCTGGCCGTCCGTGAGGCGATGTCCAAAGCGGGCTTGAAACCGGAAGAAATCATCGGCATCGGCGTCGATTTCACCAGTTGCACGATGCTCCCCAGCCTCGGCCCCGGAATCCCTCTCTGCCTCTCTGAAAAATGGGCCTCCAATAAATACGCCTGGCCGAAACTCTGGAAACACCACGGAGCCAAAGAGCAAACCGATCGCATCAATCAACTCGCCCGCGAACGCAAAGAACCCTGGCTCGACCGTTACGGCGGAATCATCGGCCTGGAATGGTTCTTCCCCAAGATGCTC
>JAGQOW010000601.1 GCA_020427155.1 Planctomycetales bacterium
AAACTCTCGCCGGGCTTGAGCACCGGCTGCTCGCCGACGACGCCGGGGCCCTGCACCTCGTGGAGCTGGCCGCGGCCGTCGGTGATCTTCCAGTGGCGGGTCAGGAGCTGCACGGTCTCGGAGCCCTCGTTGGCGATCGTCACCTGATAGGCCCACACGTAGTGGCCCTGGGAGGGATCGGACTGGCCCTCCAGGTAGGTCGGGTTCACGCTGACACGGATGCCGCGGGTGATTTCCTGATACATCGCCACTCTCCTGGCCGAACGCGCAGCCTTGATCCTACGCCATCCAAGGCCGTATAGATCAACGCGAAGCGGGTGTAGTTCAATGGTAGAACGAAAGCTTCCGGGGGTTTTGCACCCGGGACCAAGTTCTGTTCCGCTTTCGCGCCACTCTGCTGCCGTATGGCGACTGGCATGGATACCAAGGGCGATCACGGTGGGCCGCAATGGCGTGTCCCGACGACCGTGTTCGAGGGGCTTCCTTGACCGCCTGCGGTCGCTGGGGGACGGCAACCATGAGCCTTGGCAGGGTGCTCGCAGTCCTCGCGCTTCTCGCCG
>JAGQOW010000602.1 GCA_020427155.1 Planctomycetales bacterium
TCCCGGTAACGCTCGAAGTCGAACTTGCTCAGTTGAATCGGGCGCAGGTCTTCCACATAGAACGTGTATCCGTCATCTTCTATTTCGTTGAAGGCGATCGTCACTTCGGCCCACAAGCCCCCGTGCAACAGCCGATCGGTGTCCCGATAGTGCTTTTCGCTGATGCCGACGCGTCGCGAGTCGAAGTTCTCGAGTGCCGCCCAGTGCTTGCGATCCTTTTCGACGTAGTTCACGTGGACCTTGTCGATGAACCGATGCTTGCCCTTGGTCGCGACCTGGGACTGCGCAGCGTTGGCTTCGTTCGGTCGGACATAGTTCTCGTTCAATGTGTCGAGAACAGCCTCCATACCGGCTTGGATCTCGGTAGGGTCATCGCTGGCACAGAAGCGTGCCAGCAGGAACTCCAACACGAAGGTGGGAACGTTGGTGCCCTTCTTGATTCGATGGACCAGGTCCTTGCGGACGACCTTGCCGTCGAACAGTGAAGTCAGCTTCTTGTCGAGTTCGTCCATGGCTTACACCGTGTAGTCCGTTTCGAGGTCGATCTGTGCGTAGATC
>JAGQOW010000603.1 GCA_020427155.1 Planctomycetales bacterium
TCCCACCTCGGCGACTTCATCGAGGACCCCACCGCCCTCGCCCCGCAGGACGCCGCCAGCCACCAGCTCCTCAAGGAGCAGGTGATGGACGTGCTCTCCTCCCTCACCCCGCGCGAGCGGAAGGTGCTGGAGTTGCGCTTCGGCCTCGAAGACGGACGGTCGAGGACCCTCGAAGAGGTGGGCCGCGAGTTCAACGTCACCCGCGAGCGCATCCGCCAGATCGAGGCGAAGGCACTGCGCAAGCTGCGCCACCCCACGCGCTCGAAGAAGCTGAAGGACTACCTCGACTAGCACGATCGGGTGCGGACTCGATGCGCCGGTCTAGAATCGACGCATCGGTCCGCCTCGACGGGCAGTTTCCGGTCATCAGCATCAGCCACCGTTTCGTGTAGCAGGAGCTTCGTGAGATGCCGATCTACGAGTACGGCTGCAAGAAGTGCGGGAACAAGTTCGAGAAGATGCGCCGGCTGGCGCAGCGCGACGAGCAGATCGCCTGCCCGAAGTGCAACTCGAAGACCCCCAAGCGCATCGAGATCCAGCGCGTCGCCATCCTCC
>JAGQOW010000604.1 GCA_020427155.1 Planctomycetales bacterium
CGCGAAGCTTACGCTGCCGCAACCTTGGACCATCCCAACATCTGCCCGGTCTACGATGTCGGCCAGCACGAAGGCATTCCTTACATCACGATGGCGTATGTCGAGGGGAAGACGTTGTCGCGAGTGATTCGTGAGAGCCGAGCTGTGAATCCGCGAGCTGTCGCGGTGCTGCTTCGCAAGATCGCGGTGGCGTTGGGCGAAGCGCACGCCAAAGGCGTCATCCATCGCGACTTGAAACCGGGCAACATCATGCTCAATCATCGCAGCGATCCGATTGTGATGGATTTTGGTTTGGCTCGTCAGGTGCAAGACGTCAAAGACCGGCTCACGGTGGATGGAACGCTGATCGGGACTCCTGGTTATATGTCGCCCGAACAAGTGGACGGCGACTTGCACGCGGTCGGCCCGGCCAGCGACATCTACAGTTTGGGCGTCGTGCTGTTCGAGATACTGACCGGGCAGTTGCCGTTTTAATTTTAAGGAACCGCCGTAAACGCGAAGATCCAACGCGACCATACACCACCACCTTCCTCGCTCCGCGCCAGTGTGCCGCAG
>JAGQOW010000605.1 GCA_020427155.1 Planctomycetales bacterium
GGATAGAGTTCGATGCGCGGATCGAGCAAACCGGTGGGACGAATGACTTGCTCCACAACCCGTCCTTCCGTCTGCTCCAATTCGAATGCCCCGGGAGTGGCCGACACATACACGACCTGATGGATGCGTTCTTCGAATTCCTCAAACTTCAAAGGACGATTATCGAGTGCACAAGGAAGCCGGAAGCCGTGTTCGACAAGGGTCATTTTTCGGCTGCGATCGCCGGCGAACATGGCGCGGATCTGCGGAATCGTCACATGCGATTCGTCGATGATCAACAGATAATCCTTGGGAAAGAAGTCGAACAACGTTTCCGGAGCGGCGCCTGGCGGTCTTCCCGAAAGTGGCCGGCTATAGTTTTCGATCCCCGGGCAATATCCCATCTCGCTGAGCATCTCAATGTCGTAACGCGTGCGTGCCGACAAGCGTTGAGCCTCCAAGACCTTGCCACATCCCCGCAGTTCATCGAGCCGTTCCTCCAATTCCTGCTTGATGACATCAACCGCCGCCGCAATGCGATCTTCTGGCAATACGAAATGCTTGGCCGGGTAGAT
>JAGQOW010000606.1 GCA_020427155.1 Planctomycetales bacterium
TACGCCACTGGGGAAAACATTGAGCTTGGTGACGTGGTCTTGATCCCAGTTCCGAACGGTTCGGCGCGGATGAAGGTCGTAATGCTTGGAGACACCCAGCAGCATTCGGAACTGCAATCCACTTTTCTGAAATGGGTTACGACGGAACGAAAGCTGGAAGATGACGAGGTCGTGCTTGAGTGGATAGACAAGAACCCATTCGAGCACAAAGATCCGAATGTTGCCCCGGTAGGCAAATACATGTTCTCAGGCGCAGATCAGTACCTCGTGCTAGTCGAACGTAATCCAGCATCAGAAACGCACACCTAACATCACAATGGAGGCCGACGCTTGACCGCTCCTCCTTTCGCTGCCGCTCCAGTCGTCGCCGTCAAGCGCGGCTCATTGTGGCGTTGGGCGCCTCAATTCAGATAGAACACAGGGAGGTTACTTAAATGACAAATAGAATTACATTGATATATCTAGCATTGATATTGAATTTTCTATTGGGGGGATGCGCTGCAACATTGAGTTGCAAGAGCGACATACCAAACGCTAGTTACACAGGCCCGTA
>JAGQOW010000058.1 GCA_020427155.1 Planctomycetales bacterium
TTCTTTTTCGGCCATCTACGAGGAAGTCTTTTTTGCCAAGTCGATAGCGGGGCATCCGCGAGATGTCTTATTAACCCCTGCGCGGCAATTGAGCCACCGCCACTACTCGCTGTCTCCGATCAGGAAATCGATTGTGGCGTTGGCTCATTCGCCGCACAAGGATCAATAGGTTCAACACGACCGCACAAAGACGCCCGGTAGAACCGACGTTCACTGAGTCCATAAGTGCGCTAAACCCGCACGATGTCCAAGTGCACTTCGCTCATTGGCAGCCAGAAGTCGTTTTTAAGTTGCGGGTCGTTCGAGCGGACAATGTTCAGGCTCACCTGCAGCTTTTTCAGCGCCGTGTCGAACTGACTCTTGGTACAGCCTAATTCGGCGATCGCTCGGTTGCGAAGGGGGCCCGTGTAGTCGGGGGCGAGACGGATCATTTCGTACACGTCGCGGGCGAGCGAATCGAGTTCGCGGACCGGCTGAAACACTTCGGGATAATGAACGCGGCGAAAGTGCTGCATCTCGATCAGTGCCGCATCGCCGCCCGGAACTTTGCCGTAAAACACTTTGTCGGGGTAAGTCTGCGGGATTCGAGTCTTCCAATCCCAGACGGCTACGACCCGCGGGCTCCAGCCGCCTGCCTTGGGCTTCTCTTCTGGCAGATCGGTGTGGTCCCACAGCGAAGGGTAGGGAGAATCCTTGCTGCCGAAGACCGTACAGACCTTCCGCTCGAGTACAAACCGATAGGCTTGCTGGAATGTCTTAATCATGGAAGCGATTGTAGCGTGGCCGAGTAGACCTGGCGCATTAACAGACATCCGCTCTCAGCAGCTTGAGGCCAAGCAATCAACTCAGCCGCCAAGGCGTCTCCAGGTGAATGGTTTCCCCAATGAAATAGGCTGTCGCCTTGCAATACGACCCAAAGGCCCCATTTTCACTTGTTGTCATCGTGACGACGATTGATGCCAGATCGATTGCACCTGCCGGGGAAGCAATGCTTCTGCCGCTTCGCGACTTGGTAATCTTTAAACCATTTTCTGCAGGCGAGTTACGCAGGTCCCTACCAGCCATATAGAGGCAGAGGTACGATAATTGCTCCTCTGGTGCTTGCTTGCGAATCTAGTTTCAGAGGACTCCCCCAAATGAACGCACGACCGGCCTGTTTCTTGTTGTCGTTATCTTGGTTGGTGGCATGTTGGGCGGGCCTGGGGTTACCGACATGCCACATTGCTTTTGCCGAGGAATTCGAACCGGGCTTCCTGCCAGCCGATTCCGATCTCGCCCGCTGGCATAGCGGACAGGTCTATTTCGACGGACAGTGGCGGCACATCGAGCAAGTGCAGCAGCTCGTCTGCACAGATCCTCGCTGGCAACAGTATCGGCAACTTGTCGACGCTTCGGACGGCTCTCTGCAGTCTCACGTCGACATCGCCTTCTGGTGCCAACGCCATGGGCTGGTTCACGAGGAAAGACTCCACTGGCTCTATGTCCTGCAAGCTGATCCCGATCATCGGGGGGCAATGAAGGGGCTGCAGCTCATGCGATTTCAGGGGCAGCTCTATCCGATCGCAGAAGTCTCCCAGCTAAAGCAGCAAGCAAAGGCCGCCATGCAAGCTTTTCAGGAATACAGACCCTACTTCCTGAGCTTACGGCGAGCCGCACAGTTGGGTAGCGAAACTGAGCGCGCGGCGGCCTTTGGCCAGCTTGCCGCGGTGACCGACCCCACAGCCATTCCCGCATTGGTAGAGGTCGCAGAACTAGAGTTTGGCGAGGCCGACACTCCACCACATAAGATCGTCTCTGACAGCGGCGACTCGTTTGAGATCAAGTTGCAACGATCGGCCGTCGCCGCGCTGGCCAACATCAACGCGCACAAAGCTACGCTCAAGCTTCTCGAAATCGCCGTCATGTCGCCTTATGCAGAGATTCGTCG
The DNA here is from genome assembly GCA_020427155.1 of Planctomycetales bacterium. Taxonomy (GTDB): domain Bacteria; phylum Planctomycetota; class Planctomycetia; order Pirellulales; family Lacipirellulaceae; genus Bythopirellula. Next base: position 1,928 of record JAGQOW010000058.1, read on the forward strand.
CATTGCAGCAGAGGCCCTGATTCCGCGCGAGAAAACCAGCTACATGCCGCTATTGATGGCAAGCCTGGCCGCTCCGCTCGAAGCCGATATCTCGATCGACGTCACGCCAATCGGAATGGTCCTCGTCTCTGAGCATGTCGAAGAGACAGGCCCGGAAGCCAAGTGGGTGGATCACCGCAGCACCAACTATCTTAGAGCAATCTACAATCCCAGGCGTCATAGCTTTTGGGTCAATCATGCGCTGAATCGTCGAAATGCCGCCACCAGAGTTCAGCGAACGTTGGCGAATGTGGCAGCGACCAACGAGTCGAGATACCAATGGAATGCTCGCATTAACGAAGTGCTACAGACGACAACAGGCGAAAGTTCGAGCAGCGATCCTGAACAGTGGTGGGACTACTGGAAAGACTACAACGAAATCTCTTACCCAGATGAATTGCCCACTTACGAAACTTGCCGACACGACGACGACGTTCGCTATGCTATGGGCATGTCTTGCTTTGCCGCAGGCACGCCTGTTTGGACCATGAGCGGTCCCGTCCCAATCGAGTCGATTCAGGTCGACGATCTTGTGCTTAGTCAGGATCCGGTCACCGGCCGACTCGATTACCGACCCGTGCTGCAAACAACCGTTCGCCCCCCTAGCCCTTCAACCGAACTGGTAGTGGACGGCGAAACGATTGTCTCGACCCGAGGGCATCGGTTCTGGGTTATTGGCAGCGGCTGGCGAATGGCCAAACATCTCCATGACGGAGATCAGTTACATGGCGCCAGTGCTTCCTCGCTGCTGACAAAGGCCGCGGAGGGCAAAGAGATAGAAGCCTACAATCTGGTGATTGGCGAGTTCCACACATACTTTGTTGGCAACAGCAGACTGCTGGTCCACGACAACGGCTGCCCTGCTCCTACAGCGTCTGCAGCTCCCGGAATTGAGAGGCCTCTCATGGCCGATCGGTAACTTTTGCTACTTGGCAAAGGCGTCTTAAGTACTCTGCGAAAGCATAGAGTCTCGATGAATCGCTCGGTGTTCTCGGAGTTCTCTCTAACTACACGAGAAATGGAATTGCTGTAAGCAGTGGGGCTCTAGCGATAGTCGAGATGCCACAGTCGATCTTTGCAGACTGGATCGATTCGCGGGACCCGCAAGAAACGGAATTCCGCAGGGCACCCGCTCTCGGGAATCTCGACAGCAGTCAAGTGACCTGCCTCCAGAAAGACCCCGCTATCCAGATTGAGCGCCCCATTGTGGACGACTGATTTGAACACCAGGTCGTTGTCTCGCCAGGGAGCCGTATCCGGAATGTAGGAATGCAAGTAGCTCAGGGGCGTATGTCCGTGGATTACCAACTCGGAAAACGCTGGGGCTTGTCCCAGCCAGTCGCGGTTCCAGCATAGTTGTCTCGCGTCGGTTTCCATCTGTGAGTTGATTGCAAGATCGACGCAGTCCATCCGCAGGAACTCGGGACCGATGCCTGAATGGACGAACAAGCAGTTTCTTTCGACAAGATGCGTCTTGCAACGGCACAACAAGTCGAGATGCTGCCGCGGCAGCTTCCACTCCAGGGTCTCAAGCTTTGGCAGCACCTTTTCGAAGTGCCGCTGAGGATTGTCGTTTTGAAATGCCCAAAACTCGGGCTCGTTGGCGCTTTCCAGCCCGTACGAGATGAGCGTGGCCCAGGTCTCGTTACTACGCATCAGAAAGCTGACGTCGGCCCCACGAAACATCGACTCGGGAAACGCCGTGAGATCGACTTCTGCGCCCACAATACGCTGCATCGCAAGCAGCATCAGCTCATGGTTGCCCAGCAAAACGATCAGCCGGACTCCCTTCTGTTCGAGTTCTACTAACTGAGTATGCACTCCTTGCGAATCGTCGCCTTTGGAAGACAGGTCGCCGGTCGATAAAAACGTGTCGCCGGGCTCCAGGTCCAATATTTCCAGCAACTTCGCCAGCGTTTGGCTACACCCATGAATATCGCCCACAGCCACAAATCGGCTCATTTTGTATCTATCCCATCATGTCCTACTGGCCCTGCACCATGAGTTCTCCTGCAAATTGCGGCTCCTCTGGCGAGTCTCTATTGATTGACTTTGCCAGTATACATCTTTTATTGAACCCTGCGTTCGAATGGGCCCAGGGCCCCCGCCGGAAACGCCTTCCTCTCCAACAGCAATCGTTTCTGGCGGGGGCACTTTAGCAGCGCAGGGATCAATAGAACGGGTAAAGAATGGCGACGGGGCGTCGCTTGCAGCGTTCCATCTCGGTATCAATCCACCAGATTCCGGATTAGAATGCCCCTCGGTTGGCTCGGTCAGGCCTTATGATCTGTGGAGGATCTTGAGTCTGGACTAGCCCTTGTTCATAAGGGACCCGCGACCAAAGAGCTGTGCGACCATCTTCTGCTTCGGGCTTCTTTATCGAGGGACTTTGGCAGTGAGCAACAAGGCTACCATGCCGTCGCTTCGCTCAGTCAAACCGGCGCGGAGGCCCGACATCGATTGGCTGCGGGCAATCGCTGTCTTGCTGCTCGTTCCCTTCCATGCGGCTTTGGTATTTGGCGATCTTGACAGCTTCCACATTACTACCGGCGAAAACTATCAGCCACTTGACTATTTCGCCGGGATCCTCGGCCAGTGCCATATGCCCTTGCTGTTTGTCATCTCGGGCATCTCCACTTGGTTTACACTGCAAGTTTTGTCGCCGCGTCAGTACGCTTCGGCACGGGTCAAGCGGCTATTCGTGCCCCTGGCATTTGGAACTCTAGTGATCATCCCGCCACAAGTTTACCTCGAGCGAGCGAGCCAGGGAGCGTTCGAGGGCTCCTACCTGTCGTTCTACCCTCATTTCTTTGAAGGGATCTATCCGACCGGCAATTTTACTTACAACCATTTATGGTTCATTCTTTACCTGCTCGTCTTTTCGTTTCTAGCCCTGCCGGTATTTGTCTGGCTGAAGCGAGAGAATCAGCACGCTTTTCTGAAGCAACTGGCTAGCATCTGTGAGAGACGCGGAGGCATTCTGGCCTTGGCGCTTCCGCTCGTAGTTACCGAATCGCTTTTTCGCGCCGCCTATCCGGGACTCCAGACCTTGATCTCCGACTGGGCTAATTTTACCGGTTACCTCTACCTTTTCATGGTCGGGTTTGCGATCTGCTGCAATCCGAAGTTCTGGCCAGCGATCCGACGAGATGGCCGCCTGGCACTGGTCGGAGGTCTGGCGGCGCTGGCGATCGGTGTTGCACTTAGTATCTCGGGAATGCTTCCTGTCCGTGGATACTCGATCGAGTGGACTCTCTTCATGGTACTCAAGGCTGTGAATTGTTGGTGTTGGATCGTCGCCCTCCTGAGCGCGGGTATGCGATGGCTCAACTTTGGCGGAAAGCTGCTCTCCTATATTCGCGAAGCGAGTTACCCCTTCTATATCCTGCATCAAACCGTGCTAATTCTTGTCGGCTACTACGTGATGAACTGGCCAATGCCTGTGATCGTGAGGTTCTTGATCATCGTCGTAGCAACAGTCGCCTTCACGACTCTCCTCTACGAAGTCACCGTCAAGCGAATTAACGCTCTCCGCTTTCTCTTCGGAATGAGGAAGAAACCCGCTTAGCTGTTCCAATCTAGCAGCAGCTTCACTCCAGGTGTGCAGTTACCAGGGGCTACCGGCAGACTAAAGCCGCATCAGATAGGGCTGCCACTGCTCTTGGAACTCGAGGGCCAGCGATGCCCGGTTTGCCAACTGGAAGAGAAACGTCGCCTCGGGCGAGACACAGCGCACTGCAGAGCTATCATACAACGCTTTGTACCACCGACAGATTCGCTTCTCAACCGTCGAAGCGACTACGATACACTAATCTCGTATGGCTTTTTTCGTCGGTTTCTATAGCATGATTGCATGCTACGGTATGCCAGAGCAAACGGCGCCATGCTTAACGGCGCCTTTTTGGACTTCAGGAAGTGTACGATTCGTTCACCGCTCTCAACCCAACCTACCAGGCATTGGTCGCAGGTTTGTTTACCTGGTTGATCACTGCCGTTGGGGCCTCGTGTGTTTTCTTTAGCCGACGAGTCAACCGTCGTTTTCTCGACGGTATGCTCGGGTTCTCTGGCGGCGTGATGCTGGCGGCGAGCTATTGGTCGTTGTTGGCCCCGTCGATTGCCATCGCCGAACATGGCCCATTGCCTGCCTGGCTGCCTCCGGCGATCGGATTCTTGCTGGGCGGCGCAGCCCTCTGGATACTCGATAAGTGTTTACCTCACCTGCATCTCGGCTTTCCGCTTGCCGAAGCCGAAGGACCAAAGACCGCCTGGCGTCGGGCGGTTCTGCTGGTGTCGGCTATTACGCTGCATAACATTCCCGAGGGGTTGGCTGTCGGCGTTGCCTTTGGTGGAGTGATCTCGGGTGAGACGGGTTCGAGCATCGCCTCGGCAGTTGCGTTGGCCTTGGGGATAGGGATCCAGAACTTTCCAGAAGGCATTGCGGTGGCAATGCCCCTGCGCGCTGAAGGAATGGGGCGATTGAAGAGTTTTTGGTACGGTCAGCTCTCGGCGCTGGTTGAGCCAATCGCCGCGGTCGCCGGCGCAGCGCTTGTGGCGGTTGCCGCCCCGATTCTCCCTTACGCGCTGAGCTTTGCCGCAGGAGCGATGGTCTATGTCGTAGTCGAAGAGCTAATCCCCGAAGCCGAGCGAGGCGGCAACGTCGACTTGGCAACACTCAGCCTGATGCTAGGTTTCGTCGCCATGATGGTGCTCGATGTCGCGCTTGGGTAACGATTGTCAGCCTGATCTGGTGCTCTATATGGGCATTCCGACTGCAGAGTTGATCGAAACCGCCGACCGCACGCTCTGAGTAAACCGCGCTACTCCGGAAAACCCATCTTCTCCTGCAACCGGATAAAGCGGGGTTCCTCGCGCAGGTCGTCGAGCCACGGTTCGACTTGCATGAAAACGAGTTCCCACGACCGTTGTGCGTAGGCTCGTTCGAGCAGGTCGAGCGCCTGCTGTTTTTCGCCGAGCCCGACGTGGACAAAAGCGATTTGCACCGGCGGCACATGCCAGCGCTCTGCAAGACGGTACATCTTCTCGAGCACTTCACGCGCTTCCGGCTCGCGCCCGGCCAGCGCGTAGGCGTGACCCAAGCCGCCTAGCACTTCCGCCAATCCGTCGGCAAGCTCTGCGGCACGCCGATACGTCGGAATCGCCAGGTCGAATCGCTCTTGCTGGACGTAGGCCATGCCGAGCCAGTCGTAGGCGGCTTCGTATTGATCGTCTTGCTCGATTGTTGGAGTCAGCACATCGATCATCCCCTGCCAGTCGCGCTTGAAGTAGAGAATCGAACTGCGAGCGATCGTCATGCCCGACGACGAGTCAAGTTCGGCACTGCGCTGCGAATACTGTTCGGCCTCGTCGTGTCGGCCCATTGCGGCCAGATACAGGGCGTACCAGTGGAGCGAAGCGGCACGATTCGGCTCCAGTTCGATAGCCAGGCGCAGCTCGCGCTCGGCAGCCTTCCAATCTCGCTGGCCCAGCAGCACGACGCCTAGTGCCGTATGGGCAGCGGCCAAATCGGGATCTAGCTCAATCGCTTGCCGCACGGCCTCTTCGCATCGCGGCATCGAGTCTGCGTGCAACTCGAAACCGTAACACCAGAGAAAAATCTGCACATCTGCAACGCCCACGTAAGTGGCCGCCGCGGTCGGGTCCGCCTTGATCCACTCGGTGAGCTGTTCGGAAGATCGTTGCAAAGCATCGCGTTTCGTTTTGCCAGGATAGCGGAGTGGTTCGGTCTCCTCGGCCGCCATGGCGACAGTCGTCAGGCACATCAAGCTCAAGCCCAACGCAGCACAACACATTCTGGCAGCTAAAGTCGGTCGAAATTGCAGCAGTTGAGCAAATTTCATCGAGGAATCCTCGTCGAGGGAATCTACGACAGAAAGAGACGCAACCATGCTTGTCGTAGCAGGGACAGATTCCCGTAGATTGTAACAAGACGGCGTCGCCAGAGTGGCGCGAAAAGCAGAAACAAGCGCCACAGGCAACGCCAAATTGTGCGATCCATTCATCCGAATCTTGAGACTGGCAAGGAATACGTCCCCACGTTAGGTTGATCCATAGCCCGGCCATCCCGCCGCTACCCCTGAAACTACTAGCAGGACCCAACCTTATGAATCGTACGTGCTACCGTCCTTCGTTTGTTCTCTGCCTGGTGCTCTGCTTGCCGACGTTTGCTACCGCCGAATCGGCTCGGCGAGTGCTGTTCATTGCTGGCGGGCCGAGCCACAACTATGGCGCCCACGAGCACTATGCCGGCTGCCGGCTGTTGGCGCAGACCTTGAAAGATTCGGATCTCGACGTTGCCGTCGATATCTCGCGCGGCTGGCCTCAGGAGGTCGAGTTGGTAGAGTCGGCCGACGCGATCGTTATCTACTGCGACGGCGGCGAGCGGCATCTGGCGCTCGACCATGTCGAGCAAATGCAGCAGCAAATCGACCGCGGCGCTGGCTTTGTCTGTCTTCACTATGCGGTCGAAGTTCCCAAAGGCGAACCCAACCGGTTGTTTCTCGATTGGCTGGGAGGTTGTTTCGAACCCGACTGGTCGGTCAATCCCCACTGGACCGCGAACTTCAATCAACTCCCGCAGCACGAGATCACCCACGGCGTGCCCTCGTTTATCGTGAACGACGAATGGTACTTTCACATGCGTTTTCAACCCGAGATGAAGGGCGTCACCCCGATACTCTCCGACGTACCGCCCGACGAGACGATGCAACGGCGCGACGGTCCGCACAGCGGCAATCCCGACGTACGCAAAGCCGTCGCGGCCCGCGAGCCCCAGCATGTGGCGTGGGCATACGATCGTCCCGACGGCGGGCGCTCGTTCGGCTTCACCGGCGGCCACTTTCACTGGAACTGGGGCCGCGAGGAGTTTCGCCGGCTCGTGGCCAACGCGATTCTCTGGACCGCCAAGGTCGAAGTACCCCAGCAAGGCGTCGATGCTGATCCCCTGGGTTTGACCACCTTGAAACAAGAACAAGACGAGCCGCCGTCCGACGATTTCGATAGCGAAGCGATCAAGAGCAAGTTTAAAATCGGTGAGTGAAGCGGTCGGGCCTGCTAAATCAGAGAACTTCCGCCAGCTATCGCGGCAAGTTAAGTTCATCGACAAGAGTCGGAGATCGAATGAAACCTCACCTGAAGCTCCTTTGCTTTGTTGCTCAGATACTGATCAGCTCGTCCGCCTGGGCAGCGCCGGTGGTCTTTTACGCGATGGGCGATGTCCCGTACTCCAAAGAAGAAGATGTCCTGCTGCCCAAGCAGATCGACAAATTGCCAGACGATGCCGCCTTTCTTGTCCATGTGGGAGACATCAAGCGAGGCGCGACGTTTTGTGCTGAGCCCGTCTACGCCAAAGTGGCGGGCATGCTCCAGAAGTCTCGCGTGCCGACGTTTATCATTCCTGGCGACAACGAGTGGAACGATTGCGTCGACCCGTCCAACGCCTGGCAGTTTTGGGAACAGTACTTCCTGCGTTTCGACCAACACTGGCAACACCGCCTGCCAGTGTTTCGACAGCTAGAACGCGCGGAGAATTTTTCCTTCTTGCACCAGGGAGTGTTGTTCTTAGGTCTGAATCTCGTCGGCGGCCGCGTCCACGACGCGGCAGAGTGGCCCCGACGCCATGCCGAGAACTTGCAGTGGGTCCGGCAGAATCTGGACCAATTTGGCGAGCAAACTGCCGCGGTCGTGATCTTTGGTCATGCCAAGCCGCGTCCCGACCACGACGATTTCTTTCAGCCGCTCGTGGAGGACGCAACCAAGCTGGCAAAACCCATCCTCTACCTCCATGGCGACGGCCACCGCTGGATCCAGGATCGGCCTTTCGGTGCCGATAATATTTTGCGGGTCCAAGTCGACCAGGGCGGTATCGCCCCACCACTGAAAGTCGTGGTCGACCTATCCGCAAGCGAGCCTTTCCAATTCGACCGCCGCCTGCCGGCCACCGAGAGTTTGCCTTCGAAGTAGTGCGGCTGTGTGCCGGCTTCAGAGGTGAGTGTGTAGCCGCTGAACCTATGTTACTTACTGTTTGAAGAAGCGTGCAGACTGATCGTCGCACACTTGACTTCTATACTCTGTATCTCAAGTCTTAATTCCTATGCACAAGTGCCGACCACCGTCGAGTTGGCGAATGAAGCAAAGAGTAGCTGACCTTCGCTCGAACCGTTTGACCTGCAGGATTTACCAGAACCTCCACCATGGTCGAATTGCGGTGTCGAGAATCTGACCACCAGTAAGTTCCAGGCAACCCTCAAACCAATCGAAGTAAACAGACGTGATTCTTGTTTCGTCAAAACTTACTACCTCTAGATCTTCAGTGAGGTTTTCTTTTCCGGCGATACGAATATCTCTACCACGGAGACCATTCTTCTCAAAAAAAAGCTGGCTTCCATCGAGTATGTAGTTGGTTCCATCAAGATCGCAAACGCAAGTCGGCCTAAATCCCATAGCAGCTTCAGGAGCATTTGCACAAGCGTTGCGCACATTCAGTGGTAGAGCAAGTTCGGATTCTCGAACTTCGCTCACCTCTGATCCTAGTATTACTGGCCCAGAGGAATCGAGAATTGGAGGCGCCTTTGAGACAAAGACTCGAGTTGTCTCAACCTCTAAAGTGCTCGCCAATAAGACTCGTGCTGGAACTACAATCTGATCAACTCCACTTCCAGGGTCCCATCGAGATGAAGCAATTCCGCCTATGACTGACAGCGTGGTTCTAATAGCATCGGAAACAGGTTGTGGTTCAGAGTTCCAACGGTGGATAAGAGAAGCCTGATCGTCACTGAGACGATGTAAAAAGTCGGCGTATAGGCACCAAAACTGGTCACAGAACGGACACTGATATAGCTGACCTGACTTCAGGGCAGTTCTGTGACGGACAGTGTCCACGATTGCTCTGTAAAAAGTGCGACCAATGCGAAGTCGCTTCATGGCTTCATCTTCGGGGTCGAGCAATGAATTGTCGAGTACATACGACCACCGAAAGGCTGAAGTGGGAGTGGCGTCACAGATTCTGCAGTACATTGAATTCAACAGTTCGAAAAGAGGCTATCAATACCGATCAGCAGATCAGTTCTGCCCAGCCCCGCTTACGACATCCACTTCAAAAACCCAATGATCAGCATCGCAACAATACTGACGAGGATGATATGCCATAGACATCCAGGGCTGTGTGACCAGTTGGGTCCGCCCATGTCGCCTGGGATATCGAAGGTGAAGATGCCAAACACGGTTTCGACCGATACTCGTACAACCGAGCAGTAAGGTTGTTGTGTGAGCAAGAGGCCAGCGCGATGCCTCACGATAGCGAGGCTAATCGATCGTCCCGCACTCAGCCTACCTTGCGCAGTTTCGTCACCCGCCCGGTGCTGACCCACTCGGTGACGAAAATATTGCCGTCGGCGTCGAAGCAGGCGTCGTGCGGGTGGATAAACTTGCCGGGCAGCCAGTTTTCGCGTTGGCCGCGCATCTTGAAACCGTCGAGCGCCCGTTCGCGCCAGGCCGCGTCTTCGCCCAGATGTGTGATCACCTGATTGTCTTTGTCGAGCAAAGTGACCCGGCAATGCAAGTCAGGCACCAGCATCACCTCGCCGGCAATGTCGATATCGGCAGGAAACAGAAAACCGCCGAGCGTTTCCAGGTGGTTGCCCTCCATGTCGAACCACTGCAGGCGTTCATTAGCGCGGTCGGCAACGACCAATTTGGCCGTCCCGTCCCGCTCGTCGAGCCACTGCCCATGCGGCGTCTTGAATTGCCCGTTCTCGGTGCCCACTTCGCCGATGGTGCGCAGATAGTTGTCGTCTTTGTCGAATTGGTGAATGATGCCGCTGCCGTAGCCGTCGCCCAGGAAGTACCCGCCGTCGGGCGAGAAACTCACGTTGGTCGGGCGATACTTCGCGTCGGCCGGATACTTGCCGCTAACCTCGTGCAGCGCTTCGCGCCCTTTGCGCCAGACAATCTCGCCGGCTAGATTCATCTTCACAAAGTCGAGCGACGATTCGCTCGCTGAGAGATAGATGAACTCCTCGCCTCCTTCAGTGCGCAAGTCAATACCATGGCCTCGACCGTTCTTCGATTTCCCGTCCGAGTCGGCCTGCTGGTGAAAATCGCCCATCGATTTCACGAACTTGCCGTCAGGATCGAACACAAAAATCGAGCCGGGATCGCCGTAGTGCGTGATGTAAATCAAACCCGCGCTATCGATCGTCACGCCATGCGAGGCGTTGCCATAGTGGGCGCCGGCGGGCAGACTGTCCATGCCCCAGTCGTGCAGGCATTCGTAGGTATGTTCTCCTTCGCCAACCAGCGCGTTCTTTTTGCCGGCTTTGTCGGCGGCATGAATCGCCGGCGCGCTAATCGCGGCAACAGCCGATGCGCTGGCCAGAGTTTTCATAGCCGCGCGACGAGTCAGCTGCGGGTTGTCTTTGCTTGGGTTGGTCATGGAAAGGCCCTCGTAGACTGCAGGAAGCGAGCGGACAGCGTGGCTGCCATCATAGCGAGAAAACTCTCAGCAAGCTAGCGGCACCAGCTTACTCGGGCATTTTGCCTTCGACCAACTCGCGCTTCCACTGATCCATCAAAGGCCAGTCGATTGCGCAGGTGCCAAAGTCGGCCATGTGCTGGTAGCCCTCCAATCGCTCGAGCGTGCGGCGAATGAGCTCGTCGTCTTTACGAAAGACGGGGCCGTGGCTGGGGAGCAGCCACTCGACGTCGCTGGCCAAAATACGCTGCAGCGAGCTAATGAAGTCGGGAATGCTGCTGCCATGATGCGCGTCGATCGCGCCCACGCAGCCGTCGCGAAAGATGTTGTCGCCCGAAAACAACAGATTGCCCATCCGCAGCGAGAGTTGGCCGTCGGTATGGCCCGGCGTATGCCACACTTCCAGTTCCAAGTTGCCAATCTGAATCCGGTCGCCGTCGTTGACCAGATGTTCGACCGTGATGGCGGGCATTTCCAGGTGGATGTCTTGGGCGGCAATCTCGGCAAACGTTGCCAGCTTGTCGCCCGACTCCAGATACTTGGCCGCCAGCGGATGGCTGGTGACCGGGGTCTTAAGTATCTGCATCGCCTTCGACAGTCCCTGGATATGATCCACGTCGGCATGCGAAGCGATGAGCGTCTTGCAACGGCTGAACGGGAAGTCGAGTTGGCGAATCAGATCGATGCAATCGTCGACCGCGTCTTCGTAACCAATATCGATCAGCGCCCACTCCTGCTCGTCGTAGATCAAGTAAACGCTGCAGGTGAGATGCCGCTGAGCCTGGTGATTCAGCTCAATCACATGGGGGAAGAGAGGTTTCCGCTCAAGCATCGTCGTTAGCCGGGGGTAGGTCGGTGAAACCTGGTCGAAGGAATCGTCGCAGTGGGCCCCATGGGTTGTCGTTACCCATGTCGACGCGCGCCGAGCATCGTTTCGGGCGATTCTACGGCGTTTCACCACTGAAGTGCAACTCTCAGCGGCGAAGTAATTCCTTTTTTCGCGCAAACGATAATCGATCTCAATTGCGTAGCGAAACGTTGGCTCCAGGAAACTGCTGAGGCGAGTACTATTGCGAGAGAATACTTGCCAGACCTTCTCGGTAAGTGGGGTAGCTAAGTTTGGTGTCGAGCATTTGCATTATTCGCTGATTGCAGATCCGTTTGTTTGCAGCTGCCCGCAGCGCGGCGGGAGAGGTTGGATCGGGCTCTTCAAAGACAGGAGCCGAAGTGCCAAGCAGTCGGGCGACTTCGCGGTAGAAATCGCCGCGGATAACCGGAGCACCGTCACAGACGCAAAAAACGTGGGGCCCCCCGCCGACCAATTCGCCTGTTGTCCACGCTTCAGCCGTCAGCACAACACTCGCCGCATCGTCGACGTGAATCAGGTTCAGCCAGCCCCGATCGGGCGCGGCAATTGGCTGACCAGCCCGTAAACGATCGAGATACGGAATGCGTCCCGGCCCGTAGATGCCAGCGAGCCGCAGGATGATCGCGCTGTCGGCCAGGGGGTGCGCCGCAATCACCTCTTCAGCTGCCAGCGACGCTTTGCCTCCCTCGCGCTGCGGATTGGTGGGTGTAGCTTCGTCGACCCAGTCGCCTTCTGCCGTACCGTACACTCCGGTAGTGCTGATGTAGATAAACCGTGCGACGCTCGCAGGCAGTGCGGCAAGCACATTTCGAACTCCTCCTGCATAGACTTCACCAATCGAGACACTGCTCGAACGGTCGTAGCCAACGGCAAACAGCACGGTATCGACAGCGGGCAAATCCTGCAGCGTGCCAGGCTGTGCAACATTGGCAACGATTGCCGAATAGCCTCGGCTTCGCAACTCGCCGGCGCGCTTTTCTGATCGCGTCACCACGTGCACATCCGCGCACGCCTCTTGCCAACGCCTGGCAACGCGCTCGCCCAAGTAACCGCAACCAAAGATGAGTTTGGACATGGGGGAGGGCAGGGGTTAGGGGCTAAGAACTAGTCGCTTTTTTCAATCGATTCCGCCAGGCGATTCTTGCCCTTGGGCGCCTGACTCGAGATACGCAGTGAGCATGATCTGGGCGGCCATCTGGTCAATCCTCGCCTTGCGCCGTTTCTTGGTGAGATTCGCCTCCAACAAAATCGACTCAGCCTCGGACGAGCTGAATCGTTCGTCGAAGTAGTCGATCGGTATCCCGGTAAGCTGCCCGAGCCACTGGCCAAACTGACGCGCTTCGCGCGATTTCTGGCTCTCATGCCCATCGAGATGCACCGGCAGCCCGACCACAAAGCGTTGCAGACCTTCGGCGCGGGCTAATTCGCTAAAGTACTCGGCATCGCGCTCGATGTTGCGACGTGTGTAGGTTTCGTAGGGCCCGGCGAGGCCAGTCTCCAGGTCGCCAAGCGCGATACCGATACGGACCGTACCGTAGTCGATGCCTGCGATTCTGCCTCTGGGTTTTGTCACGCTTGGGTGTTGCTCCGGCGATCGTTCAGATCGCAGTGAATATGGATTACACTATGCCCGTTCCAACTAGAGATAATCCTTCCATCCTTTCGCTTCAATTTCCTTGACGATCCTGCGGATCGATTCTTCATCTCGCTTGTTGGCAACCAGGGTGGCATCGGGCGTGTGGACGACGATCATGTCCTCCAGGCCCAGCGTGACGACCAGGTGCTGGTCGTCAGTACGAACGATCGTCCCCTTGGTCTTGAGCCCCAGATGTTTGCCGACGATGGTGTTCTTGTCGTCGTCCGTTCCCAGCAGTCGTGTCAGTGATTGCCAGCCGCCGAGGTCGTCCCAATCAAACGGCGCTTCGATCACGGCGACGTTGGTCGCGTGCTCCATCACGGCGTAGTCGATCGAGATACCTTCGATGGCCGTGAATTCTCTCGTAAAGACTTCATGCTGACGGTCGCTACCCCAGTCGTCGACTATGCTCTTGAGACGGGCAAGCGTCTCGGGCTGGCGTTCGGCTAAGGCGTCGAGAATTGTTTTTGCTCGCCAGACAAAGATTCCAGAATTCCAATAGTAGTCGCCCGACGCCAGATACTCACCCGCCGTGGCTGCATCGGGCTTCTCGCGAAACTGTTTAACGCGGTAGCTGGCCTTGTCTTCGAGCGCATCGCCACGCTGGATGTAACCAAATATCTCGGCCGCATAACTGGGACGGATCCCGAAGGTGACGATCTGCTCAGGTTCGCGTTCGATCATGGCTGCAGCCTGCCGGAGCGCAGCCTGAAATCTGTCGGTTGCCTGAATCACATGATCGGCTGGCATCACCGCCATGGTTGCTTCGGGGTCGTCGCGGCAGACCAACAGCGCGGCCAACCCGATGCAGGGGGCCGTGTCGCGCTTGCAGGGTTCGCCGACTATCGACGCCGTCGGCAACTCGGGCAGTTGTTTGACGATCGCATCGACGAGCCGCTCGTTGGTCACGACCAACGTTTGTTCAGGCCCGACGAGCCCTGCCAAGCGATCGACCGTTTGGCGGATCATGGTCTTGTCGCCAACTAGCGGGAGCATTTGTTTCGGCGTGTCCGCCCGGCTAGCAGGCCAAAAACGGGTGCCGGCGCCACCGGCCATGATGATCGCGTGAAGCATTGTTCAAAGCAAAAAGGGGAAAGTGGTAAGCGCAAAGCCGGATGCCTTCCGCAAGTCACATCATACTGGCGGTACTGCTAGCCGTCAGCGGGGGTGGGCTACTGGGGAACGCGCTTTTCAAGCAAGAGAAGAAGCTTATTGGCGGCAGCTCCTGGGGCCGGTGCTGCGACGATCGCTCCGCTCAGGGCCACTCGCATGGTCCCTGTCGCGAGCACCTGCTCGAGGTTTTCTGCGTTGATGCCGCCGATAGCAAAGGTGGGAAGACGAATCTCACTTGCAACCTGTTTCAGAAAGTCCAGCCCCGGGAAGTTGTCGAAGGCCTTGGTCGTCGAAGGGAATGTCGGGCCGGCGCCCAGGTAGTTGGCCCCGTCGAGCACCGCGGCGCGGGCTTGTTCGAGCGAATGCGTCGAGACGCCGATCAATTTGCGTGGCCCGATGATAGTCCGCGCATCTTTGACTGACACATCGTCTTGGCCGAGATGGACTCCATCAGCGCGAGCAATGGCAGCGATGTCGGCCCGATCGTTGACGATCATCAACGCCCCAAGGTCCTGTTCCGTAATCATGCTCTTCAGAACTCTCGCCCGTTCGATCAATTGCCGATCGGACAGTCGCTTTTCTCTCAGTTGGATCATTCCCACGCCGGCTGCGAGTAACTCGGCTACGAGCTTGCGAAATGAATCGAGGGTGTCCCCTGCATCGATCAGCACACAGAGTCGCACGTCGTGAAGCCTCTGGCAACTATCGAAGGTGATTCCAAGCGCGCGCTCGAGCGTATAAAGCCGGTAGCGCAGTGTCTCGAATTGCGAGGCGACCTCGGGTGATTCGACCTTGCTATACTCCTCAAGACTGCGGAGCGATTGCTTGGTACGCTCCAGGCTGGCAAGGCAGACATCCCAGGCGTCAGTTCGCCTGCTCTCGGTCGGCGTGGTGACTTCTGTGCCGACGTCTTGCCGGGTTTCTCGCGCGGCAAGCCGCGCCTGCCGCGGCAAGGCGTCGCAAATGCCGGCCAACTCGTGCCGCAGTTCCTTCACCCGGCGAGTCAAGTGTCCATCGTCCAGTGCAAATCGCACGTAATCTTCTACGACGCGCAGCCCTTCCACTGCGCGATTTGTCGAGGCGTCGAGGATGCGGATTGTGCGAGTGTCGTTCATCCGGGATAGGCAGCTGGCATGGGCTTAGGCGTCGGTGGTAGCAATGCTACCTGGAATCAAGGACGCGGGGATGCCTCGGTAAGCTGAGATTCCAAAAAAACACCCATTTCCGCCCTCGGCTCTCCGCTCAGCAGTGTCCAAACCGATCTCGTCTGGTGCCGTTATTATCGTTATCTTCCTGCTTCCCGCGCAGCGAATTGTCTGTTGGGGGAGTTATCGTACGTAAGGCAGCCTCGATCGGCGAGGTAAGGACGAACGGTTAAACGACTTCCATCGGCCGTAAATCCTGGTACAGCCACTGGTTGCCTTGATTCCGTGTGACTAAGGGCTAGACTTTCGAGGCCGTTCTACTCGGCGATTTGCCTCGTCGTAGATTTTGGCCGGCGTGAGTTGCGGAAAGTATTATCGTGCAGACACCAAAACTGCATTGGACTGCGTACTTGTGGCCAGGGCTTCCCCAATTGTGGGTCCGGGGGTCTTGGGCAGGATTGGCAGTAGCGGTAGGATTTACTGCGCTCGCAAACATTTTGTTGTTGGCCAGCTTGCTATACACCGAATGGCTCGCTGGCGATCTGCGTCTCGTCGGCGCAGGTACCTTGGCCGCCGTCTGGCTGCTGGCGTTGTGGCAAAATCGGGCCGAAAGGCTTCGTAGCCTGCCGGACTTGGCCGACCAGACTGCACCCGAGGGAGATTCGGTTCAGCCACCAAGCGAACGAGACGAGTGGTTCCGAGAAGCACAACAGTGTTATTTACGAGACGATTGGGTGGCAGCCGAGCAGCACTTGCTCAAGCTGCTCAAATGCGACGCAAGAGATATTGAAAGCCGACTGATGCTTGCCACCCTGTGGCGACACCAGGGACGCGGCGAAGAAGCCCTTCGCCAACTCGACCGGCTCGAAAGATTCGAAGCCGCTGAAACCTGGAAGTACGAAATCGCAGCCGAACGCGATGCCATCGCGGCCGCTGCCCGCCGCGACGAGCTCGCGGCGGACAACCAACAAGATAATTCGATCCTTACAGAATCTCAAACCGACGATACCGACCGAAGCTTGGCGGCCTAGCCGGCGAGTTCCCCGAGATCAATCCATCGAGATAGAACAAGATAGAGCGTAACGGAGAAGCCCGATGTACGAACGATTCACTGACCGAGCTCGCAAAGTGATGCAGCTAGCCAATCAAGAGGCGCAGCGCTTCAATCACGAATACATCGGTACCGAGCATGTCCTGCTGGGATTGATCAAAGAGGGCAGCGGCGTGGCCGCCAATGTGCTCAAGAATCTCGACGTCGATCTCCGCAAAATCCGGCTGGAAGTCGAGAAACTGGTCCAGAGCGGGCCCGATATGGTCACGATGGGCAAACTGCCCCAAACCCCGCGCGCCAAGAAAGTGATCGAGTACTCGATGGAAGAGGCGCGGCACTTGAATCACAACTACGTCGGCACCGAGCACATTCTGCTCGGACTGTTGCGCGAGCAAGAGGGCGTCGCAGCCCAAGTGCTGATGAACCTGGGCCTCAAGCTCGAAGAGGTTCGCGAAGAGGTGCTCAACTTGCTTGGTCATGGCTTGGAAGGCGAAGAGTCGGTCGGGCGTGGCGGCCGGGGTGGCGACTTGGGCGAAGAACGCGAGAGCCGCAAGAGCAACAAGAGCAAGACTCCTGCTCTCGACAGCTTTGGTCGCGACCTGACCGAGCTGGCCAAGCAAGGCAAACTCGATCCGGTGATCGGCCGCGAATCGGAAATCGAAAGGGCGATTCAAGTCCTTTGCCGTCGCACAAAAAACAATCCGGTGCTGCTCGGCGAAGCGGGTGTTGGCAAAACGGCCATTGTCGAAGGGTTTGCCCAACGGGTGGTCGAAGGCAATGTGCCCGAACTGCTTCTGGATCGACGCATCGTCGTGCTCGACCTGGCAATGATGGTCGCTGGCACCAAGTATCGCGGCCAGTTCGAAGAACGTATCAAAGCGGTGATGAACGAAGTGCGTCGGGCGAAGAACACCATTCTCTTCATCGACGAATTGCATACGCTCATTGGCGCCGGCGGCGCCGAGGGGGCGATCGATGCTTCCAACGTCTTGAAGCCTGCCTTGGCGCGTGGCGAAATCCAGTGTATCGGCGCCACCACCCTCGACGAGTACCGCAAGTACATCGAAAAAGACTCGGCCCTGGCACGCCGATTCCAGGAAGTACTGGTCGATCCCACCAATGTGGAAGATACGATCAGTATTTTGGAAGGACTTCGAGATCGGTACGAGGAGCACCATCGCGTTCAGATTACCGACGACGCGATCAAGGCCGCCGTGGAGCTCTCCGACCGCTACATCACCGGCCGTTGCTTGCCAGACAAGGCGATCGACGTGATCGACGAGTCGGGCGCGCGGATTCGCCTCAAGACGATGAGTAAGCCGCCAAATCTCAAAGAAATCGACGAAGAAGTCGAACAATTCAATCGCGAAAAAGAAGAAGCGGTTGCCAATCAAGACTTCGAAAAGGCGGCCTCGCTACGCGACTCGGCCGACAAGTTAAAGAAAAAGAAACAGCAAATCACCAAAGACTGGCGCGAGAAGTCGCGCGAAAACGGCGGCGTCGTCGACGAAGAAGTGATCGCCGAAGTCGTTTCGAAAATGACCGGTATCCCGCTCACGCGGATGAGTACCGAAGACACGCTACGGCTGATGAACATGGAGAAAGAGCTTCACGAAAGCGTCATCAGCCAGGAAGAAG
Organism: Planctomycetales bacterium; assembly: GCA_020427155.1. Lineage (GTDB taxonomy): Bacteria > Planctomycetota > Planctomycetia > Pirellulales > Lacipirellulaceae > Bythopirellula. The sequence continues at coordinate 19,907 of JAGQOW010000058.1, forward strand.
CGATCAATGCGATTGCCAAAGCCGTCCGTCGCAGCCGTAGCGGCTTGCAAGATCCGAAACGCCCGACCGGGTGCTTTGTGTTTGCAGGCCCCACCGGTGTCGGCAAGACCCTGCTCGCCAAGGCCCTGGCCGAATTCATGTTCGGCGATCAGGACGCCCTCATTCAAATCGACATGAGCGAGTACATGGAGAAGCACAACGTCAGTCGCTTGATTGGCGCGCCTCCCGGATATGTCGGTTTTGAAGAGGGAGGCCAGCTGACCGAGCAGATTCGCCGTCGTCCTTACGCGGTCGTGCTCCTCGACGAAATCGAGAAAGCCCATCCCGAAGTCTTCAACATGTTGCTGCAATTGATGGAAGAAGGACGCCTGACCGACAGCTTTGGTCGCAATGTCGACTTCCGCAACGTGATACTCATTATGACGACCAATGCGGGCGCCGACGCGATCAAGAACGAAGCAGCCTTCGGCTTCCAGAAGCCGGACGACGATGCATCGTACGAGAGCATGAAGACTCGTGTGACCGAAGAGATCGAAAAAGTCTTCCGCCCCGAGTTTATCAATCGTGTGAACGACGTAATCGTCTTTCGCCACCTGACCAAGGAGGACCTGAAGCAAGTGGTCGACTTGGAACTGGCCAAAGTCCGAAGCCGACTGAAGGAACGTGGGCTTACCCTGGAGCTTACCGACGAAACCAAAGAATTCCTTATCGGCAAGGGTTCGAATACCGACTACGGTGCGCGACCCCTGCGCCGAGCGATCGAGTCCTTCATCGAAGATCCGCTAGCCGAAGAATTGCTCAAGGGCGAATTCACCGGCAAAGATACGATCTCGGTGAACGTCAAGAAAGTTGGCGGTAAGAAACAGCTCGAATTCGTGGGCTTGCTTACCAAAGAAACCGAGCCCGAGCCGGTCGGCGCCATTGCCGACAGCGGCAACGAAGGCGAACCTGAGGACGAAGCATAAGCTCGAAACGCTAAAACCAATCTCGTGAATAGCCGCGATCCATCAGGTCGCGGCTATTCTTGTTTTCGTATCGACTCAGTTCGTATCGCCTCAGCGGGAGCTTAGCGACGCGAAGTGCTTTCGCCGCTTTCTTCAGGTTCGAAGCTCTCTGCTTCGATCAACTGCACGACGAAGGCAAATCGCGAGGTAAGCTTTGAGCTTGCGCTCGTTACTTCAGCAGCATCTTCGTCTTGCTCTGACGAGCCGTACTCGCCGCGGCCTTGCTCAGCGTATTCACCTCCGTATCCTCCGCCACCTCCAAACCCGAAACCACCGCCTCCTCCGAATCCACCTCCACCTCCAAACCCTCCGCTTCGTCCGCTGGCATTCGCCATTTGCGCCGCACTGGCATAGTTGGCCGTGCCAAGCACCATGTAATGGCCGAGCGGTGCGCTCAGCGTACCGGCAAGTTCAATCGGGACAGGGTCGCTATGCACTCTCACGTGGAGGTTCAATTGGGGCTGCCCGCTCAACATCAAGCTGCCTTGGCTTTCGAACTGAAGCGTTTGCCCGCCAAAGAGAGCAGGAAAGCGGAACTCGAATTCGCGCTCTTCTCCTTGCTTGCAGGCCAAAGCGGCAGCGCTCTGAGATACAAGTTGAGGCTCTCGCAGGCCAAGTTGGTTGACCGCCTGGATTACCGCCAGCGGCAAATAGTCGCGTGGCTCATCGGTGCCGAAGCCATCGGCCAGCCAAAACAGCCGTATCAAAAGCGACTGAGCCTTCTCCGATTCAGCCATGCTGGGGCTCGCATTCGGATCGTTTTCGGCGTCGAGCACTTTTACTAGATTCGAGATCTGCTCAGACACTTGTTCGCTCGCATAGGTGAGCAGGATGTTATTGTCGACATCGGGAACCAGCCGCAACTGGCTCGTGCCAAGGAACGATTCGAGCGTCTCGGCCAACAAAGCCGGATCGATGTGCTGCAAACGGTAGGCGTGTAACTTACCGTTCTCCAGCGGCGGCAAGTTCCTTGCCTGCTGCCTGGCCAATTCCTCCTGGACGGCTAGGAATTGTGCACGCATCTGTTGTTCTCGGGCGTGCATTTCTTGCAATGCAGCGTGCTGCTGAAGCGAGTAAGTACGGTCCCTCGGCTGAAAAGCGTTTTCTCGATCTGTTTCAAGGATTCTCCGCTCGAACGAATGAGGGTCTAACTCTGAAGGGTTGACCCCGGGAAACGTAGTAGTTCTGTTTTGCTGCTCGGCATGCGAATCTCTGAGTATCTGTGGCGGTACGGCTGAATCGTTTGCTTCCGACGTCTTGTCGTCTTGCCCCAGGGCAGGCTGCGCCAGGCAAACCAATGCGGCAATCGTAAGCGAGTGAAAGAGAACGGCTTTCATCGAGTTATCCTCCTTGGATAGGAAGTTTTGGTGTTTGTGGTCCACGGGTCAACGCTGCTTGCAGTGCGGCTTCGCGTTGCCAGCGACGATTGGTGATGGTTGTCGGATAGATTTGGACAACCGTGACCGTGGGGTCAGGGCTCTCCAGTGGCACCACGATCAAGTCGCTGCGACCGACAAAGGTGGCAGCAGGTGCACTGCTCGATTGGGTAGATGTGCGAGTATCGTGCGGAAGCGTGACGACCTGGTGGTTGTCGCTCACGGGAACATCCTGCCTTGGCAACGACAACAGAAGTGCGCCAACCGCTGCCGCAGCAGCCACTGACTTCAAGACGATGGAACCGAGTTTTTGCCGCCGTAGCCGTCGCGTCAACTCACCGCGAACCGTAGCAGGCGCACCCGGGCTGGTTCGCAACAGCCCGTCGATCCACTCTTGCAGTTCCGCTTCTGCAGGTTCTAATCGTTCGTCGGACATCGTCTTCCTCCGCACACTTCCTCGTAAAGTTCTCGCAGTTGCTCTCTCAATTGTTTGCGGGCTATCGAAAGACTCGCCTTCACCGCTGCAGCGCTTATCTCCAGCACTTCGGCAACTGCCTCGTGGCTCAATTGTTCAATGGTTATCAGATGCATTACTTGTCGCTGCCGGGCAGGCAGCCGGTCGAGTGCCGCCAAGGCTTCGGCCAAACCTTCCTGTTGGATCATTTTTTGGGCGACTCCCGCTTCGCGGCATGCCGGCGATTGGTCCAGCAGTTGGGGGCCGTGTACGTTGCGGCGCACCTGATCGGTCCACAGATTGTTGGCAATTTGCAGCAGCCACACTTTGGCCTTTTCCGGTTCGCGCAAGCCGCCTCGCTTTCGCCACGCTCGCAGCATCGTATCTTGGGCCAGATCAGCTGCTTGCTCGGCATCGCGCGTCAACCGCAACGCGTAGCGGTAGACGGTGTCCAGATGCTCGTCGAGAAGCAAATCCACTGCCGGTTCCGACTGTTCCTCGGTCCTTAATGTCCTCTCAGCGCTTTGCCCGCTCGTCGAGCGATTCTCAGGCAGCTGGCCAGCCAGTTGCCTTGCTATCAGTGAAAGACGAATGGCGCGCGGCGAAGTCAAAGGAAATTCCCAGAAAAGTCTAGCATTCGAATAGAAATCGCAAACTTGCCGCCATTCTACGCGATTTGCCTAATCGCACAAATCAGGCGAAGCGTTCACCTTTATTCAAGCGCCAAGCTCCAGCAGTCGAAACCTAGAGACGAGTCCACCTGCGCAATCGCCGCGCAAGCTGCCGTTCGCCAAAAGCCCCGATGCGACGCTTCGCTGGAGAAGTACCCCATGTCTGCTGGCGCCGACTACCCGTCTGCCACCTATCCCCGTCGCGGGATCGTGGGGGCAGTCTACAATTCGATCGCCGACATCGGCGCAGCCGTGCTCAGCATGTTCGAAACGTTGGGCGACATGACTTTGTTTGCCTGGCGTACCTTCGCTTGGATGGTCTTGCGACTACCGCGACGCGAGACCCTCTACAACAACATGTACCAAATCGGCGTCCTCAGCCTGCCGGTCGTGGCGCTCACGGGTACGTTCATCGGCATGGTGCTGGCGGTGCAATCGTTCACCCAGTTTCGCGCCTTTGGACTCGAAACTCAATTGGGCGGAGTGATCAACAAGTCGATGCTTCGTGAGTTGGGGCCAGTGCTGGCTGCTACGATGCTTGCCGGCCGGGTCGGCAGCGCGATGGCCGCCGAACTCGGCACAATGCGCGTCACCGAGCAGATCGATGCCCTCTCCAGCATGGGCGCCAATCCGATTCAGTACCTCGTGGTGCCTCGGTTCCTGAGTTGCTTGTTGCTCATCCCCTCGCTCACGATTATGGCGGTGTTCATGGGCGTCGTCGGCGGGACGGCCTACTGCATCTTTATTCTCGACATCGACATGCAGCACTACACCTCGAACGCCAAAGACTTCGTCGAGAACTGGGATCTCTTCTACGGCGTCGTCAAAAGTATCTTCTTTGGAGCCACTATCGGGCTGGTCAGTTGCTATCGAGGCTTTCATTGCAAGCCGGGCGCCGAAGGAGTCGGCAGCGCGGCAACCACCGCCTTCGTGCAGTCGTTCGTCCTGATCATTGTTCTCGACCTGTTCCTCAGCATTCTTCTCGACACGATCTACATGTCGATTTGGCCAGTAAGCCCCTCCATGTTTTCAAGTTAAATGGTCGCTTCGGAACCGATTATCGATATCCACCGCCTCCATGTCCGATTCGGACAGCAGCAGGTGCTGCGCGACATCTCGCTTACCGTTCCGCGAGGACAAACCCTGGCGATCATCGGCGAGAGCGGTTGTGGCAAGACCGTCCTGTTGAAAACCATCATCGGGCTGGTTCGCCCCCAATCGGGATACGTCGATTTCGACAAGCAGCGCGTCGACCAGCTTTCGGAGCGCGATCTGGCCCAGCAACGCACTCGATTCGGCTTTGTTTTTCAAAACGCGGCCCTGTTCGACAGCATGACCGTGGCCGAGAACATCTTGTTTCCACTCCGACAACATCAGCCCAAACAGCAGGCCGAGCACAAGCAAAGGATGATCGACGGCCTGGCCGAAGTCGGCCTGCCAACCAGTGTGCTTACCAAGCGCCCTGCGGAACTCTCCGGCGGAATGCGCAAACGCGTTGGCTTGGCGCGGGCGCTCGTCATGCAACCAGAAGTGCTGCTCTACGACGAGCCGACCACCGGGCTCGATCCGATTGTCAGCGACGTCATCAACGAGCTTATGATGCGCACCAGCGCAAATCACTCGGTCACGAGCATTATGGTCACTCACGACATGAAGTCGGCCCGCAAAGTTGCCGATCGCGTCGTAATGCTCTACCCGCTGGCGAGGCTCGATCCCGACGAACCCCAAATCATCTTCGATGGTTCGACAAACCAGATCGACGGGTCCGCAGATCGGCGCGTGACGCAATTCGTACGCGGTGAAGCAGGCGACCGACTCATGGAATTAAGAGAGTCAAAGTCTTAACGAGTTACAAGTAGCAAGAAGTATTTCGCAAAACCTTGATGTTCTTGGCGGTGGACACGGACCACCCTACAAAGAAAAAAGAGTAAGCGCATGGACGATCGCAAGAAACAATTTCGCGTCGGGGTCGTGGTCTTTGCTACCATGATCGTCGCTTCGATCCTCATCTTGATGAACAGCGACTTTTCTTGGTCGCCGTTTCGCGAACAGTACCAGCTGCAAGTTCTCGTCGACCAGGCGCCCGGCGTTGCGCCGGATACGCCAGTGCGCCGACGGGGTATTCTGATCGGTCGCGTCGCCGCGGTCGAGGACATCGACGACGGAGCGTTGATTACAATAAACATCGATGCCGAGAAACATGTGAAGTCCAACGAGCAGGCCCGCGTGCAAACCTCGCTTATCGGCGATGCGGTGATCGAGTTCTCGCCAGAACACTCGGCCCAGGGTGCGCAAATCGTCCAGCCTGGCGGGCCGCCGCTGCGCGGGATGTACAATCCCAGCCCGCTTGACCTCATTGCCAATCTCCAAGGCGACTTGAAGCAGACGATTATCTCGCTGGGCGATGCAGGCGAAGAAGTTGCCAAATTGGCCGATCAGCTCAATACTGTTCTCGGCGATCAGGACGTCGAACGGCTGAGCCGCCTGGTCAGCTCGCTCGAAGTTGCCGTTGGCGAGTTTGGCGAGGTAATGAGCAACGTCAACGACGTCATCGGTGATGAGGAATTCAAAGTCCAATTGAAAGACGGGTTGGCGAAACTGCCCAAGGTAATCGAAGACGCCAACGAAATCCTCCGCGTCTTGGAGGTGGCGGTTGGCTCTGCCGACCAGAATCTCAAAAACCTGCAAGGACTTACCGAGCCCCTTGGAAAGCGCGGACCTCAGATTGTCAACTCGATCGAAACCGGCGTCTCGAACCTTAGCGAACTACTAGGTGAGTTTGCCCTCTTGGCAAAGAACGTTAACAACAGCGACGGAACCATCGGCAAATTGATCAACGATGACTCGCTCTATCGCCAATTGGCTGCCACCGTCAGCCAGGCTTCGGGAGCGGTGCAAGACATTCGCATGCTGATCAATGATCGCGATATTCGGCTACGCATTCGACAAATCCTCGACGACATTCGAGTTTTTGCCGACAAGATCGCTCGCGATCCGGCCCGAGTGGCCCGCGGCGTCGTACCAGGCAACCGTGAATTGCCAATCAAGTAATCGCACCCTTCGACAGCAATCGATGGCCGCGAAAAGTTTCGTCAGCCGCGATGCCACGCATCGCACGGCGCCCCTTACTGAGGAGCCGGCGCCGGCAGTGGCTCCAACGGCTGACCGCCCTGAGGCAGTGTGCCGGTGCCTGGGGACAAAACCTGCCCGGGGCCAACATTCTCGGGTGCCAGGAACAACGGATTGGCGTTCTGCGGCGGCGCGAGGGTCGGTGCTCCCGCTGGATTGGCAGGCAATACTGGGGTCGTCACGCCAGGGATGCTTGTCGTCGACGCCGGCAGGACTGCGCCTTGCATCGTGCTTTGACGAAGCTGTTCGCCTCGACCGATCAATTGTTCGGTAGGAATAATCACTTGCGGCACCATATTGAACGATACGGTGCGATAATCCTGAATCTTGCGCGATACAACGTTTTCACTCACGAAATCCAAAGGTGGAATCTCGTACCACGGCGCAGGGATCGGTTGGTTGACTGTGA
>JAGQOW010000607.1 GCA_020427155.1 Planctomycetales bacterium
TCTTCACCATGGAATCCATGACCAAGAAGCATGGTCAAAAAGAGGTGCTGAAGGACATCTGGCTCTCTTTCTATCCAGGAGCAAAGATCGGTGTTCTTGGCTCGAATGGCGCTGGCAAGAGTACTCTGCTCAGGATCATGGCTGGCGTTGACAAGGAGTACGATGGCGAAGCACGATTGACTCAGGGTTTTACGGCTGGCTATTTGCCTCAGGAGCCACAGCTCAATCCGGAGAAGGACGTCCAGGGCAACGTGGAAGAAGCCGTCGCGGTGCGTCGGAAGGTACTGGATCGCTACAACGAAATCTCGATGCAGCTGGGCGAGGTCACCGATGAGGCTAAGCTGCAAAAGCTGTACGACGAGATGGAGCGATTGCAGAATGAGATCGACACGAATAACCTGTGGGAACTCGATCGCCAAGTCGAAGTGGCCATGACGGTCATGAATCTTCCGCCCGGAGACGCGGAGGTAAGCAAGCTGTCCGGCGGTGAACGGCGGCGGGTTGCCATGTGCAAACTGCTGATCGAGCAACCAGATCTGCTGCTGCTGGACG
>JAGQOW010000608.1 GCA_020427155.1 Planctomycetales bacterium
AGTAAAAGCTGGGGCGTCGCTATTTCTAAGTTTCCTGACAGAGCTCGATTTCGGTGATGAGGTTGGGTTGGTGAGCTACGGTGGATACTCACAAGTCGAAATGGTCCTTAATGATGGCGACGCCTATGTAGACATCAGTTCTGATCCAATCACGGGTGTGTACTCCGACATCGATACGATTCAGATTCACAAACAAGCCGGGCACTATGATGGCTGGACCGGTATGGGATACGGGATCCAAGACGCAAAGGAGATGTTGATCGGAGATCCAAATGATTCGTTCAACAACGGATATACCCGATACGGTGCCCGTCCGACGATGATCATCATGACCGACGGCCAGACAAACCAAGGTCCCGGGAATTGGAGCCTTCCCAGTGGCTGGGATTGGGCGGACTGGACTGACTACGACGGCGACGGCGATGCGGACTACTATACCTACGATCGAAAGAAGCAGTACGCGTTCTGGGAAGCCACAGAAGCGATCCGATACGGCGTCACGATCCACACGATGAGTGTCGGTGTCGATGCCGATCGAGATTTGATGGAAGC
>JAGQOW010000609.1 GCA_020427155.1 Planctomycetales bacterium
GCTTTGCTCGGTCCTGGCGGGAAGCTCGCTAGTCAGATCGAGTCGAAGTCGCAAGAAAGTGACGAGGGCGAGTGATTTTTGGGAATTAGCGTGTCCGTCATGGATGTTGATGCCGTGACGCGACTTGTGAAATAAGTAACGTTCGTGTTTTGTGGCGAGGCGTTTTCTCCAACCACGTCCGCCCTATGTGAGAAAGGATCGTACTGGCCATGTCTGATGCCGCGACTGTAGAATTTTCGGCGGAAGCCAAAGAACTGGGCGACAAGATCGCCGGCTTGACTCTGAAGCAAGCGAAGGAGTTGAGCGATTATTTGAAGGAAGCTTACGGCATCGAGCCAGCAGCGGGTGGCGCCGTGATGATGGCGGCTGCCCCGGCCGAAGGTGGCGCTGCGGCTGCTGTTGAGAAGACCGAGTTCGACGTTGTGTTGACCGGCTTTGGCGACAAGAAGCTGGATGTCGTAAAGGTTGTGAAGAACCTGACGGGCGCTTCGCTAATGGACGCCAAGAAGATGGTGGAAGGCGTCCCGGCGACTTTGAAGCAAGGTGTCAGCA
>JAGQOW010000610.1 GCA_020427155.1 Planctomycetales bacterium
TCGTCGATGTAGCGCTGCACGAGCGCGTCGAGCTCGGCGGCAGCGTCGACGCTGCGCAGCACGCCGCGACGGTCGATCAGGAACAGGCGCGGGATCGCCGTGACGCCGTGCGCCGTCGCCAAGGGGTGCCAGGTCGTGTCCTTCGCGAACAGCTGCGGCCAGTCGTAGTCGTCGTGCGCGGCGAGGAAGGCGCGCAGCGCGCGCTCCTCCCGGTCGCAGCTCACGCCGACGATCGCGAGGTTGTCGGTGCCCTTCTCGCGCAGCAGGCGCAGCAGGTCGGGCATCTTGCGGACGCACGGCGCGCACCAGCTCGCCCAGAAGTCGACCAGCACGACCTTGCCGCGCAGCGAGCGCGTCGAGAACGGGCCGCCGTCCAGCAGCGTGCCCTCGACCGTGAACGGTGCGCCGAGCAGTCGCCGAGGGTCACGGTCGGCGCGTTCGGCGACGGCCAGCAGCTGCTCGCGGGCGACGCCGGCCGGCGCGTGGCGCGCCAGCTCACGCGCCTCGTCGGCGGTGAGCCCGCCGGCGATCGAGAGGCAGAACGTGACCGCG
>JAGQOW010000611.1 GCA_020427155.1 Planctomycetales bacterium
CCTCCAGCCCAATATATCGAAGGTCACCGCGTTCTCCTGCTTTGACTGATACTCTGTCTTGGGTGCAGACATCACCGAGTTGACGTATCTCAAGGCTGCTCATAGGCGATTCTCTGACAGCGAGACCTTCAATGCCTCGACCTCGGCCAAGATCTCCGCCTCAATCGCAGCCAATTCGTCCAGCAACTCTCGCGGGTCCCGATGCTCGGCCTGGACCTGCGAGAGTGGTCGGTAGCGCCCCGCCGACAGGTTGTAGTCGTTCGCCTTGATGTCCTCGGCGGTCGCGAACCACCACTGCTCGGCCCATTCCTTGGTTTCTGGATTCCCGCCTTCGCGGGAATGACGGCTTTGCCATTGTGCCCAGTGTTTCGCTAGTTCGGTCCGATCCTGAAAGGCCGCGACCAGTCCGGGCAGATCATCCTCGTCGATCGGCGCGTCGTGCCGGGCATCGAGCTTGTAGCCATCGTTGTCGGCATGCAGAAACATCACCCGCTCGGTGGTGCCGCCCTTGCGGAACAGCAGCACCGAGGTCTTGACCCCGGAGTATGGCT
>JAGQOW010000612.1 GCA_020427155.1 Planctomycetales bacterium
TGATGAGAAAGGACCCAAACAAGAGGACACCAAGCGTGGCCCTCGGCAAGCTCAGACTGCCGTTCAACGCTTGCGGCAACGACCAGAACATACAGCTAACGCCGCATTGAGCGGCCGATGGCCGGCATCATCTCAGGAAACATCGAATCACGTCCCATCGGTCCGCTCTAATGCGTAGTTAGATTTTGCCGCCAGCAATGCCCAAGAGCGCGTCGTGAAGCGCGTGGACCTCAGAGCGATTGCCTGGCAGGCTCAAGCTGCGAACCTCATCGTCGGTCGCCTCATTGGAGAGAACCGCTGCAGAGAGACTGTGAAGATGGTGGCGAAGACTGTCGGGGATGCCCTCAAGCGCAGGCTCATACAACTCAACGGAGCTCGCGACCGCACTCGCAGTAGCGTCACCTCGCTGATAGGACTCGACCACCTCAAGCATTCGACGAACTATGGAGTCGTTGGACATCGTAAGGTTCGACTCGTGACCATCCAAATAGCGAAATCTAACGCCGCATTGAGCGGCCGATGGCCGGCATCATCTCAGGAAACATCGAAG
>JAGQOW010000613.1 GCA_020427155.1 Planctomycetales bacterium
CGGTCGAGGGTGCAGCTATGCCCTGGCACGCCTTCGACCCTGATAAAATATTGCTCGATCCGTACTCGCGAAGCATTTACTTCCCAGACTGTTTCAATCGCGAGGCAGCCCGCTCGCCCGGCTCTAACGCGGGTCTTGCTCCACTGGGGCGTTTGGACGTATGTCGATGTCCATTTGAGTGGGGGGATGAACAACGAATCCGCCATGGGTCGGATTTGGTCATCTACGAAATGCACGTTCGTGGCTTCACTCGGCATCCCTCCTCAAGTGTTGACGCCAGCAATCGAGGCACATTCGCTGGTGTCGTGGAGAAAATTCCGCATCTTCAGGAACTTGGGGTTACCGCCGTTGAATTGATGCCGATCTTCCAATTCGACCCCAAGGACAATAATTACTGGGGCTACATGCCGTTGAACTTCTTTTCGCCCCACCATGCCTATTCTGCTCATCAGTCGTCGTGCGAACAACACAGCCAGTTTCGCGAGATGATGCGTGAACTGCATGCAGCTGGCATCGAAGTCATCTTAGATGTCGTCTACAACCACACGTG
>JAGQOW010000614.1 GCA_020427155.1 Planctomycetales bacterium
TGGATCCTGTTCAAGCTAAACGACGCGCCCGTTAGAACCGAAGAGGACGGAGACTTCAATATCCTTGTGCTAATGGATGCGGCGAGCTGCTATATCGTGGCCACAGAATTTGTTGCCGTTCGGTCGAAAGAGCTATCTAAAAAGAAATCGCTCTCGATGCTCAAGCACGGAAAATCCCATAAGAACGAGCTGCCTCGGAGAATCTACGTGCCTGCGGAACTAGCGGCGCATCGATTTATCGCTGAAGCTCAGAAAGAGGGAATCGCCTGTTCTCGTGCGCCGGAATCAGAGTTGTCGGTGTTTATCGAGGAAGCGCGGGAAGGGTTTCAAGAGCATGTTGGTGTGAGTCGACTACATTGAAGTTACGCAAAACACTACGAATCGATCTGCCATCTAACATCACGATCGAGGCCGACAACCGCTCCTCCTTTCGCTGCCGCTCCAGTCGTCGCCGTCAAGTGCGGCTCATCGTGGCGTTAGATGGCAGTAGGGAATCTAAGGCCGTGCTCCATCCGAAGAATTTCGCAATAAATGAAGCTTGGATCCTG
>JAGQOW010000615.1 GCA_020427155.1 Planctomycetales bacterium
GGCTTTGTGCCGTTCGCGATCGCCGGATCAGGCGTCGAACGCGATGGCTTGGCGACCTACGACGAGTTGTCTGCCGAAGCTTCCACGCTCGACTTTACCGAAGGCTGGAAGCTGATGAAGTATTTCCTCGGTTAGGCCGCCTGATCCCAAGTCTGAACTCCCGGATCTGAAATTAGAGATTCCTATGTCGATCATTGTGCAAAAATTTGGCGGTACCAGTGTAGCCGACAGTCAAAAGATCCTCGCCGCCGCGCGCAAGGCAATTCGCGCTCAGCAGCAGGGCCATCAGGTGGTGATGGTAGTCAGTGCTATGGGCAAGAACACGGATTTGCTGATCGAACTTGCCAATCAAATTACCGATCAGCCCTCGGCCCGTGAAATGGACATGTTGTTGTCGACCGGTGAGCAAGTTAGCGTCGCACTGATGGCGATGGCCATTCAATCTCTCGGGCACCGGGCCGTGAGCTTGACAGGTGCTCAAATCGGCATCCGGACAGATAGCAGTCACACGAAAGCTCGTATCAAATCGATTTCGACGGAACGCATGC
>JAGQOW010000616.1 GCA_020427155.1 Planctomycetales bacterium
TCATGTTTCTCTGGCCGTTGGTCAGATCGCGTGTTTCCGCTCTTAGAATGGTTCCGGCTCCAGTTATTGTTTTGCTGGTAACCATTCCCATGGGCTACTATTTTGACCTGCTGCATTCACATTCCTATGTTCTCCAAGGGCACAAGTACCAACTGGGAGAACAATATCTAGTCCGGATGCCTGACCGGGTGTTTGGGATGTTTAACGATGTGACCTACCCGGACTTTTCTGCTTTGAGGCAACTAAAAGCCTGGTGGTGGGTCATGATGTTCTTTGTGATCGGCACGCTGGAGTCAATGCTTAGTGCCAAAGCCGTCGACTTGCTGGATCCTTGGAAACGCAAAACCAATCTGGATCGCGACGTTACGGCGGTGGGTATCGCGAACTTGGCAGCAGCATGTGTCGGTGGCCTCCCAATGATTTCCGAAATCGTGCGGTCGAAAGCAAATATCGACAACGGGGCGCGCACTCGATTTGCAGATATGTGGCACGGAATATTCTTGTTATTGTGCGTGGCTTTGATCCCTTTCTACCTGCACCGTATTCC
>JAGQOW010000059.1 GCA_020427155.1 Planctomycetales bacterium
GTGTGCCCCCCGAGGCAAGTTCAAATTTGCCGGCCCGGGCCTGATGGGCGTCGGTAAATGCGCCTTTCTCGTGGCCGAATAGTTCGCTTTCCAACAGCGACTCGCTGAGCGCTGCGCAATTGACCGCAATGAACGGCTGCGCGCGCCGGCTGCTAAGATAATGTATCGAGCGGGCCACCACTTCTTTGCCAGTACCGTTTTCTCCGAGGATGAGTATCGCCAGATCGGTATCGGCGATTCGTCGCGTGGTCGAACGCACGGCTTCAATTGCAGGGCTTTCGCCGATCAACTGGACCCCCTCGGCCGCTTCTTCGACAAGCATTTGATGTTTGGAAACAAGCTCTTCGAGTTGCTGCGTGTTTTCCAGGGCTACCGCGGCGTGCGCCGCCAGTTCGACCAACCCATGCTCGTCTTCATTGGTAAACCGCCCCTCATGCTTGTTCAGCACCTCGAAGGCGCCCAGGCATTTGCCTGTCGGAGAAATCAGGGGGACGCAAATGAGCGTCTCGGTATGGTAGCCGGTTTCCAGGTCGACGCTGCGGGCAATCTGATCTGCATCCATTCCCCCTCCCACCCGACGTGGTTCGCAATCTTGAATAACCTGGCCTACGATCCCGGTGTTGTCTGGAATGCGCAAGTCCTCGTCTTTCAAGCCCAAGGCAGGGCGAGCCACCAGGGTCTTGTTCGGCTTGTCCCACAGGAAGATACTTGCGCGATCTGCGGCTAGCAGTTCGGTTGCCGCTTCCGCCATGGCCTGCAGCAAGGACTCGGTGCAATTGGTCTGACTCCAGGCGTGCGTGATTTCAAGAATCTTCTCCAGTCGACGAATCCTTCGTTGGCGACGTCGCTGCTGTAGCACCGCTTCCAACGCTGCGGTGAGCGCGGCTTGCAACCGTCCCAGGCACAGGTCGCTCAATTCGCCTTCGATCAGAACGGCATAGCCGGTTGCCAATGGCAAGGCTGCCCACTGCTCTTCCCGTACCAGCGCTTCCCGATCGATCGCCTCGGCTGCCAGGGTCGTGGGTACGTGCTTCGAAGGTACTCCCTCATGGGCAAGAATGACCCAATCGGGGGGGGTCGACTGCACGATGGCGATGGCCTGACAGCTGAGAGCGGCTTGGGCCTCAGGCAACACAAATTCAAAAAACGACGGAACCTGCTCGCTTTCTCGAGATTTCGTCAGCAACAGCTGCATTAAGCCCTGCCAATCGTCGATTTCGGCCAGTTTCTCTTTCTGATGGGGTGACATCGTTTTGTCGTTCGTTGATGGTATGTGAATCGCAAAGGACTACGCAGTAGAATCATTATGACTATACAAAGCATACCCTACTGAGGTCAAAAAGGCAACTGATTGCGCACCCATAATGATATCATTTCTTGGGGATTCAGCCTGCTACCAGCAGTTGGAGGTCCAGATTCACAGGGCCGATGAGCCCTCTTATCCTCAACATCCCGGCCCGGGTATGCCCCCTCCTGCGCCGCCAGAAACCGTGTTATCTTGTGCGTCACTCGGTCATCCTGCGAGTTTTTTGCCGCCTTAGGAGTTTGATATGGGAATGTTTGACGGAAAGAAGGGACTCATCACCGGCGTGTTCAACAAGCAGTCTATTGCTTGGGCGATTGCCGAGAGAATTATGGAAGAAGGCGGCAGCTGCGGTTTTTCCTACATGCCCGACAAGGCCGACGACGCCCGTCAAAAGAATCTCAATCGCATCCAGAAGCTCACCGACGGCAACCCGGGCGTGGTATTCCTGCAGCCCATGGACGCTACCAACGACGAGCACATTGCCACGGTGATGGATCGGTGCAAAAGCGATTTGGGGCAGATCGATTTTCTGCTGCACTCAATCGCCTTCGCCCTGCCCGAAGATCTTAAGGGTGACACGATCGCTACCAGTCGCGAGGGATTCAAGCTGGCCATGGAAATCAGCGTCTTCAGCTTGATTGCCATTGCCCATGCTGCCCAGCCGGTGCTCAGCGATGGCGCAACCATCTTGACGCTGACCTATTTCGGCGGCGAAAAAACCGTCCCCGGCTACAACGTCATGGGGGTCTGCAAGGCAGCCCTCGATTCGGTCACCAAGTATCTGGCTCACGACCTGGGCCCGCGCGGCATTCGCGTGAACGCGCTGAGCGCCGGGCCGTTGCAAACCATCTCCGGCCGTGGAGCGGGTGTGGAAGATATGCTCGGCCTCTACGAGGCGATGGCTCCGCTGGGACGCAACATCACGCACGAAGAGGCGGGCAAGAGCGGCTGCTTTCTGCTATCGGACATGTCGTCGGGCATCACCGGCGAGATTCTGCATCTCGACGGCGGTTACAACGCCATGGGTTCCCCTGGTCGCTTGCTCGATCGTATACAAGCTGCTCAGGCGAGTTGAATCGCCGGCGACTGCTAGCACGCCGCGGCCGTTTTTCTGTAATTGGCCTAGGAGAATTGGCGCGCGTGTTGGTAAGTTTTGCAAACTCAAACGAAACGTTGGTGGTTTCCCCGCAACCACCAGGCAGACCTTGAAAACTCGCGTTTGAGAGGGGGCGAGAGCCAAATTGGCGACAACGCCTTGAGAGTTTGGTCTGCTATTTGCCCTGCATGCCAAGAAGGGTCGCAGGGCAGGCAAACGCTTTGCGAGGACATGGATTCGTCCTTCAACAAGAGGAAAGAGCATGGAAGCTCGTATCGCTTGGGCCGTCAGGCCTATCGCTGGTGTTGTTCTCTTACTTTCTCTCGCCAGTGGCACAGCCGCACAAGCGGCCGGTTATCGGACGGCCAACTTCACGGTCGACGCTCCCACGCCGCGACTGGCCAAAGAGATCGGCGACTCGGCCGAACAGTGGCGTAGCCAACTGGCCCAGGAATGGCTCGGCAAACAGCTGCCCAACTGGTCGAAGCCCTGCCCGATCAAGGCCAAAGTGGCGCCCAGCCTCGGCGCGGGAGGCGCCACCAGTTTTGTCTTCGATCGTGGCGAGGTCTTTGGCTGGCGGATGACGATCCAGGGCAGCCGCGAACGAATTCTCGATTCAGTCTTGCCGCACGAAGTGACCCACACCATCTTCGCCAGCCATTTTCGGGAGCCCCTGCCCCGCTGGGCCGACGAGGGTGCTTGTACCACGGTCGAACATCATAGCGAGATTGCCAAACAAGAGAGCATGCTCATCGATTTCCTGCAGACACGCCGGGGCATTCCCTTCAGTCACATGTTTGGCATGACCGAATACCCGAGCGACGTGATGCCGCTCTACGCCCAGGGCCATTCGCTAGCCAAGTTTCTCATCGACCAGCGCGGCAAGCGCGAGTTCTTGGCCTTCCTGGCCGACGGCATGAAGGGCGATTGGGAACAAGCGCTCGACAAGCGTTACGGCTACGCCAACCTGCTCGTGCTGCAAAACTCCTGGATGGACTGGATTCGCCAAGGCCGGCCGCAATTGCAACTAGCCGCCGATGCCGTGCTCGTGGCTTCGCACGAGTCGCCAATCATTCGCGGACAAGACCCGGGGCAAGAAAACACCACTCGAACTGCCGCGAGCGCAGCCCCTGCTACGACCGACCCCTTTGCCGAGGCCCATACAGATTCGGTCGTGACCGACCCCTGGACGACAGCCGTGGCAACCGCTACCGCTGCCCCGGCAACACCAACTGGCCCGACCGCCGAGCAGCTGTGGCCTGCGGAAACCAACAGCGCCCCACAGCCGCCCTCCATGGCCAGCGTCTACGATGCCTCGCGCCTGACCGGCACGCTACGCCGGTGAGTTTGCTTCAGAGGTAAAGAAAACTATTGTAAGCTAATACTCGATTAATCGCACCGCTTATCAAGAGAGAATGCCTGGCGAGAGCCAAACCAGTGAGGAACCACTGTGGGTTATTACTGGGTGCCGCTTGCTGACTTGCCCAGCAGTAGGGACCTAGAGCATGTGAACCACTTTCGAACGGCCAACTGAACCAAATACCTTCTCGACTGACCATGTGCATCAAACTACGAACTTGTATTGTACGGGATGCTGAGATTCATGCTGCAGGTGTTGTTAGGTGCGAACAAACTGGCAAAGCTAACCGGTTGTTCGCACTGCCGGACAAGCCGGACAGTGGCACCCAGGGGCATTCTGGTATGTTGTAACTGTGGACAAACTTGCAGAACTTTTTGATTTGCCACCCGAGTCGCCAGCATATCGAGAACTCGAATCGACTGCCTACATGGGCGGTCCTTTGGTTTCAGTTCGCTACTGGCTAGGTCGGCTCCTGAACTACAACTTCTTTCGAGCGTCCGACTCGGAAGTATCTGCAGCGTTGGTTCAATATCTATATGACATTGGCTGTGAAAAGGGAGCCAAGCTAGGCTCCAGCCAGGATGCTTGGATATCCATTGCTGAGTTCCTACGCTATCAATGGCAGACAGGTAGCGGCATGTCTCCAGCAAAGACCTCAAAATGGGGGGCAGCACTTTATGCCGTATTGAGTGACCCCGACCTCTCGATCACAGAGATTGCTCAGTATGCTGAGACAACCGACAAGCAAGTTGGACGAATTGCGGAAGTGAATTGGCTTAAGGAACTTTGGAAGCGTCGTAACGTCTAATACCACTGTGTCGCTCAAAGGGCCTGCGAACTACATTGACGGCGTAAGGCGCGGGTGGCCTAGACAACTTGTTGCCTGGGGCCACTGAAGGTGGACAAGAGGGTTGCTCGCCAAGCTGAGATTGGAAGCAGTTTAAGAAACCGCTGATTCTCGTTGGAGCCGACGGCGCTAGCCGCGGGTGACGAATCTTCGGCACAAACCCGACGCTAGCGCGTACGGCTCATGATCTTTGTATCTGCTTCCAACGAAAAAGCCGGCGCAATGAAGATGTGCGATGGGTACCAGCACACCAGCCTGCGATTCACTCCCGCACTCAACTTTCTGACCTGGGCTCACTCATCGACCGGCTGATGCTGCGACACACAGGCGCGAAATGCCTATGCACTTTGGGCCATAGCATGGAATCCTGCTCCATCGCTTAGCAACCCCCTGCCTTGCTCGTCAGATCTGCTTAGAGCATCAACGGAGAATCAAGGCTCATGGATGAGATCAAGCCTTGACTTCGTGCGCTGACGGCGTTTTCTAACCTTTCGAGCTAGCGGCCGGCCGGCGCCTCTGCCGTCGCTTGGCCGCACCACCAGCAGGTCTTCCTCCCTTGCTCTTCGAAAAACCGCCTGGCTTGGCGCCTTTGTTTCGTCCTGCAGCTGCGCCGTTTCGCGACTTGCCTGGTCTGCCCCGGCCGGTCCCCGCCTTCTGCTGGCCACGGCGGAACGACTTACCAGGGGCGGTGGTGGCCGGCGGAGCAATGTCGGTGGTGAGGTCCAAGTGATCGACCGCGATATCGATCTTACGTCGGGTCAGCTTCTCGATGCTGCGCAGTTGATTGACTTCGTCGGAGGTGCAAAACGAGACCGCCTTGCCCTCGGCCCCCGCGCGCCCGGTACGACCGATGCGGTGGACGTAGGTCTCTGGCGTTTCGGGAAGGTCGTAATTGATGACGTGTTCGACATCTTTGATATCGAGTCCCCGGGCGGCCACATCGGTGGCTACCAGGACCGGCGGGCTTTGAGACTTGAATTGATCGAGTGCGCGTTTTCGTGCTGCTTGGCTCTTGTTACCGTGAATCGCCGTGGCGCGGATGTTGCACTTGCCCAGGTGCTTGACAATTTTGTCAGCGCCATGCTTGGTGCGCGAAAACAGCAAGGTGCGCCCACCGTTCGTCTTCTCGAGAAACAACTCGAGCAATCGAATCTTGTTGCGTCGAGCGACAAAGTAAACCGACTGCTCCACCTTCGCGGCGGGGGCAGAGATTGGGGCTGTGCGCACGTTGATGGGGTTGTTCAGCCATTGGTCTGCCAGCTTGCGGATTTCGGCGGGCATCGTGGCCGAAAACATCAGCGTCTGACGATTGGGCGGAACATGCGACTCGATTTTGCGCAGGTCGTGAATGAATCCCATGTCGAGCATCTGGTCGGCTTCGTCAAAGATCAGGATCTCGACGTTCGAGAGATCGACATGCCCTTGTTCAATCAGATCGAGCAGGCGGCCGGGGGTGGCAATGACCGTGTCGACACCTTCGCGCAATTTGCGCACCTGAGGTACTTGCGACACGCCGCCATAAATGACGCAATGGCGTAATTTGGTATTGCGCCCGTAGGCGGCAAAGCTGTCGGCGACCTGGACCGAAAGTTCTCGTGTTGGGGCAAGAACAAGAGCTCGAATCATCTTCTTCTGACCGGCGCGCGGGTTTCGCTTTCCAGCGGTGAGTAGTCGATGAAGCGTAGGCAGCGCAAAGGCGGCCGTCTTGCCAGTGCCGGTTTGAGCACAACCGACCAAATCGCCGCCTTGGATCACATGGGGAATGGCGTCCACCTGGATAGGCGTCGCGGTCTCGTAACCTTTGGACTCAACGGCACGGAGCAAGGGATGGGCTAAATTAAAATCTGCAAAATCTGACAAAGTGTTCTTCTCTCTTTCGGCGCTCATGCGCGCTGGGTGGAACTATCGCGCGGGAACAATCGAAAACGAGACGATGGTCCGCTACGGCAGCCAGGCAACGGTTGCCAGGCCAGGTGGGTTAATTTGGTTGCCATGGACAGCACTCTGCTTCAAACCAAAGTTATCAAACCTTCGGCGAAACCAGCTCGGCACGGTGCCTACCGCATGAATGCATCGCTGGGGACACAGACTCACGGCTCGAGTGCTGAAGGGGCAAGAAAATCAGTCGCGGTCGTAAGCAAGATACCGGAGCGGGTGTTGCTAGCTGGCAACAGCAATTCCGATGGCCGCTAATCTCGAAGTTGAATGATCCGTCCGTGCCTGATTCAGCTATTTGTCTAGCAAAAATTACGGGCAGAGGGGCGGTCTCGCACCTGTGGGTAAGGGGTATCCTACTCGCCGCCAGTACCAAGTCAATACGTCGCCCGCAGTTTCTCGAGGCGGCTAGTGTGGAAGTATCGATTCTGAGGGAATTTGCTGATAGCGCAAGCCGCCCGGGCCGTAGTACACCAGGTGGAGCAGATCCTCCCGGAAGGCCATCGTCAGATAGCAGTAAGACCCTTGCGGGTCGTCTTCAATATTAGTGACCTTCTGCCAGGTTTGCCCGTCGTTGCTAGAGACTGCCATGGTAAGTGGCGTGCGGGGGCCCTGGTGGTCGGCGCCCGGCACTACGGCGTTGTTCCAGAACAGTACCAGCGCATTACTATCTGGAATGCGCTGCAGCTGCAAGGAAGACTCGGGATGGACGATGTCGGTCGCTTCGGCTTCGCTCCAAGTTGCTCCCTCGTCGGCGCTGTAAGAGCGATACATGCGGGTCGTTTGCGTACGAATGAGCATCATGATTCGCCCATCGCTAAGTTGTTCGATCTCAGGCTCCATAGCGCCGCGCATGGGGCAGTCGACTTCGTTCGCCGACCGCTGCCAGGTTTGGCCCTCATCGTCGGAGTAGTAGCTGTAAGAGCGGAAGTGCTCGTCAGCCTGCCACGCGCTGGGCGATCCGTAGGCTGCCAGCAAGATACGCCCGGACGCTAGTCGAACAACTGCCGAATTGACCGCGAAGATCAGCCCGTCGGTTCCTTGCGACAAGGGTCGCGCTTCGCTCCACGTGGCGCCGTTGTCGGTTGACTCCTTGACCTTCAAATTGGCAAGGCGGTTGCTCTCGATCTGGATGTAAATCAACAGAATCTTGCCGCTGGCGGTTTCCACAAGGTTGGCCGACATGACATTCATCTGGCCGACGTTTTCTTGCACGGTTTGCGGGTCAGACCAGGTCTTGCCACCGTCGTCTGAGTGGATCTCGACCAGTCGGGCCGGATCGTGGTCGTCGCCGGCGCCGCTGTACCACTGGGTGTAAACCAACAGCAAACGCCCGTTGTCGAGCGCCATCAATGCGCCTTCGCCATTGCGAGGATAGTCTTCAGAGGTCTCGACCAGCAGCCGCGACTCGCCGCCGCAAGGGAGAGAAACCGTAAGACTAAAGAAACAAGCAACAAACACCAAAGCTAATGCACGCATCGGCTCGCCTAGTTCAATTGGTTCTGTAAAAAGTGAAATGCCAGATTCGCCTGCGATTTGTTGGCACTATCATGACAATTCAGCAGGCGATTAGACAGGTTTTTTCTGCTGGGCTACGGCAAGCAGTCAAGTAGGCCGATTCGCGAGAGGGGCAGACCGGCCTTGAGGGATGGTCCGGCATACGGCAATGTGCGACAATGCCGCCTTCCAATCCACACCATTTCTTTTCATCCTTGTCGTTCTTAATATGTTTCGAGTATTCCTGACTTTCGCGCTGTGGGTCAACTTGGGCACTCTTTCTTTTGCCCCAAGAGCTGCCGGCCAAGAAAACTGGCCCAGGTTTCGAGGAGCCGATGCGACGGGCGTCGTGGCCGACGACCCGAGGTTGCCCGATACCTGGGATCAAGAAACCAACGTCCTCTGGAAAGCGGCCATCCCCGGACGAGGCTGGGGCAGTCCGATCGTCTGGGGCGACCGGGTGTTCGTGTCGGCCGTTCATAGCGACGAGGAGTACGAACAGCCAAAAGCTGGTCTGTATCTCGGACTCGGCCGCAGCGCGCCGCCTGACTCCATCCACCACTGGATGGTCTATTGCTTAAGCCTGACAACGGGCGAACTAATCTGGAAGCACGAAGCGCATGTCGGCAAACCTCAGATGCCGCGTCATCCCAAAAACACCTATGCCGCCGAGACGCCCACGACTGACGGCTCTCGGCTCTACGTCCTCTTCGGCGACGTGGGACTCTACTGCTACGACTTCGAAGGCCAGCAACTCTGGGCCCATGAGATCGAACCCAAGAAGACCTTGTTCGGATATGGTGCCGCAGCATCGCCCGTCGTAGCTGACGATCAGGTGATTATGGTGTACGACAATCAAGAAGAATCGTACATCGCAGCGCTAGATTGCGCCTCGGGCAACGAGCGCTGGCGAGTTGCGCGCGACAACCTGAGCTCCTGGGCTACTCCGCTGGTATGGAAGTACGACGATCAAACTGAAATCGTCGTGCCCGGCGTGGTGGAGAATCGTTCGTATGGTATCGACGGCTCTCTGCTCTGGCATTTTAACGGTCAAATGTCTTCGCTGGTGATCCCTTCGCCGTTTGCCGTCGATGGCTTGCTTTACATCACGTCGGGGTATTTTCAGGACGAAAAGCGGCCCGTGTTCGCCATCAAGCCCGGGGCACGCGGAGATATTGGCTTGGAAGCAGATGCCAGCTCCAACGAGTCGATTGCCTGGTCGTTGAAAAAAATGGGTCCCTACAACACCTCGCCCATAGTCTACGGCGGCTACTATTACACGTTGCTCGATCGCGGCATGATCACTTGTCACAACGCCAAAACAGGCGAACTAGTTTACGATCGCCAGCGTTTTCCCCAAGGGGCTAGTTTCACGGCCTCGCCCTGGGCCTACAACGGCAAGGTGTTTTTTCTGGATGAAGACGGCGAGACTTACGTGATGCCCCTCGGCGATGAATTCAAGATCGACCACGTCAACTCGCTCGACGAGCTTTGTGTCGCTACGCCCTCGATCTGCCAGGGAAAACTGTTGATTCGTACCGCTGGGCAAGTCTACTGCATCAGCAATCAAAGCAACTGAGCTCGCAGTTTGAAGCTGGGCCCTGGAATGCAAGACACCTGGGACGTGATCGTCGTTGGCGGCGGGGGCAGCGGCCTGGCCGCGGCCGTAAGCGCAGCATCGGCGGGCCTGTCGGTGCTTCTGCTCGAGAAACGCCCGGAGTTGGGAGGAACCACCGGCATTGCCGTCGGCTCCTTCACTGCCAGCGGTACCGAGTATCAGCGTCGCGCAGACATCAGCGACAATCCCGACGATCACGAAGCCGATGCCGCTCTGTTCGGTCCTCCGGAAGTCCAGGCTCGCAATAATGCCGCCATGCGACGGTACTTTCTCGGCCACGCCGCCGAGACGCTCGATTGGCTACGAGACCTTGGGCTCAACTTCCACGGCCCCAGTCCCGAGCCCCCGAACCGCGCCCCGCGCATGCACAACGTCGTGCCCAACGCCAAGGCCTACATTGCCGTTCTTCAGAGCCATCTGCTCCGATTAGGCGGAGAGATTGTCTGCGAAGCGACGGTGAAGAGGCTGACGACTTTCGACGCAGCCGTCACCGGCGTCGAAGTCGAGATTGCAGGCGAAGGGACAAGAGAGCTAATTGCCCGCAGCGGCGTCGTACTGGCTGCGGGCGACTATGCCAACAACTCGCAGATGATCAACCGGTACAAAGGCCCCCAGTTTGGTGCCGTCGAAGGAATCAATCCCTACGCTACCGGCGACGGACATCGACTTGCCGAGCAGGCAGGCGCCGAACTGGTCAACATGGATATCACCTATGGCCCAGAGCTGCGTTTCGTCCCCCCGCCGCGTCAGCCGTTCTCTCAATTACTGCCAAGTCGCGGCACGGCTGCTAAAGTCTTGGGAAAGTGTTTGCCCCTGGTGCCCGATTGGGTCCTGAGCAAGCTGATCAAACGCTTGCTCGTAACCTGGCAGCATCCCGAGAACTCGCTCTTCGACGACGGGGCGATCCTCGTCAACCAGCGGGGCGAACGTTTTTGCGACGAGCGCCGGTCGCCCGAGCGAGAAATCGCCATTGCCTCGCAACCCGACAAGAAGGCCTATCTGTTGCTCGATGCTCGACTCGTCGATCGTTACAGCCGATGGCCCCACTTCATCTCCACCGCGCCAGAAATCGCCTATGCCTATGTCGACGATTACCGACGGCTCAGGCCTGACGTGACGACCACTGGCGACAAGCTGAGCGACTTGGCATCGCAGCGAGACATTCCCATGGGAGCTTTGGAACGAGCAGTCTCGGAGTACCACAGTTCGGAGTCTGTTCCCAAGCGAACCAGAGAGGAAAAGAGTCCTTGGGTATTGTTGGGGCCTGTGAAGTCCTACTTCACCACCACCGAAGGCGGAGCCAAGATCAATCAGCAAATGCAAGTGCTCAATTCGACCGGCCAACCCATCCCCGGGCTCTTCGCCGTCGGGCAGAACGGCTTGAGCGGCATGGTGCTCTGGGGGCATGGCCTGCACATCGCCTGGGCGCTCACGAGCGGACGACTGGCAGGGCTCGAACTGGCACGCCAGGCTACTGGCTCGACTTAGCCGAGTTGTCGATCCGCTCCAGGTCAGCAATCTTGAGCCTCAGCACCTCGACCGTCTGCTTGCCGCCAGCAAAGGCGACAAACAGGTGCTCTTCGTGTTCCATCACATGGGGATAATCAACTCGTCGTCCTCCTACCAAATAGGCCATCTTATCGAAGACCAGCCCGTTGTCGCTTACCGAAATGACCAGCGGATCTCGCTGCTTGGGGTTTGCATTGGAGACCAGCACATACCGGCCGTCATTCAGCCGCAATCCGTGGATCTTCGAACGTGCGTCAGGAAAGTTGGTTCTAGTCGGTTTGCTCCAATTGCGCCCTGCATCGATCGAGAACGACCGGTAGAGAAAACCGCTGCGGCGGTTGTCGCGGAACAAAGCCATGAGATGGTCGTCCGGAAGTCGCCACCAGAGGGGCTCTTCGGCAGCGAGTTCGCTCTCTGATCCCAGCACCGGGAAGCTTTCCCATTGGTCGAGGGAGTGCACACCACCAACGGCGAATTGCACTCCCGCTTCCTTGTAGTCGTGGGTCCTGCGAGACATCATCCAACTGCCGTTACTCAGCCGCTTTGGCGGAAAGTTGTTGATCGTGTCATCCGAAATCGCCCCCAAGCTCTCCCAGGATTCGTCTGCTGTGTTGAGTCGAAAGGCATGCAACTCAAGACTTGGCCCAAAGAACCCGGCTGCCTCGTCCAAGGAAGCCAGAGCGATGAGCTCTCCCTCGCGTTGCCACAAGCCTCGCGCGATCCAGCGGAAACCTGCTGCGTCACGGGTTCCATAATACGGAGAATCGATTCCCGAGTTCGGCGGTTCTGGTGTGAGGTGCCTGGGCTGTCCCCAGGCAAGTCCGTCTGGACTGGTAGCGAACTTCACTCGCTGGCCAACAAGATCTTCAACACCAGGCCCGTCGCTCCACATCACCCAAAACTTGTTGTCGTAGAATGCAAGGTAATTGTGTTGATTCACCCCGTCGACGGGGCGGACATCGCTCACGACAACATGCTCGCTGGGCACGCGAGGCAAATGCTCGAAATCGATCTCATGCGTGTCCGCCGGAACCCAGTCGGCGGCGAGCATCAGGGGAGACAACGGGTTGGTCACGGGATGCGGTGGCGCCGTTTGCGCGTGTCGGATGACTTGTCCCTGACGCGAGAGTCGTTGTTGCAACTCTTCGATTCGTAGCTGGCGTGGTTGCTCGTTGTGTTCGATCGCCAGACTTGCCGCGACCCCTGCCGCCTGACCCAGGGCCATCCAAGTAGGTTCCATGCGAATCGACGAGTATGCCACATGCGTGGTCGATGCCGCCACCGGAACCAGCAGCCCGTCGATCTTTTCGGGAACCATGATACGGAAGGGAATCTCGTAAGGTCGCGTAATATGATCAAGCATTCCGAGATAGCCTTCCAGAACCACAGTGTCGTCAGGCTGCCGGCGTCGGCAGGGGAAGCTGTCGATCGGGAATTCGCCAATCGCAATGCTGTCTGCATGACTGCGAGGTTGATGATCTCGGTCGCTGCCAGTGATGTCCTGCTCGGTGAGAACATATTCGCCAACCAGTCGACGCGCCTCGCGTACGTAAAGCTGAAAGGGAAAGTGCTCGTTGTCGCCAAACTCGTCTTCCGCCAGATGCAATTGATTGGCGAGCACACGGTGTGATTCTGGCACCGCTGGGTCGTTCTGCAAGAACCATAATAACCCCAACGTCAGATTCCGGTGACGCAAAGCGATCTGACGCCGAGTTGCATCGTCTCCGTCGACATAGCCTTGATTTAACTCAGCAAACGGAAAACCGAGCGGCCGGGGATTGATATTTACGTCGGTTTTCTGGTTGGGAATCTCGGTCACTGAGAGCGCGCGGACGAGCGTGCCGAAGTGCGCAGGATTGTAACCGCGGCCGGGCTTGAACTCTTTGGGGCCTGCAAGGCGGCCTGATTCAAGATCGTCCAAATAGGGAAGATAATTCTCCCGATCATACTCCGGCGGCGGTTCTGTTAGTCGATAGGCGTTCTCTGGGTCGGTCGATAAGCACAGACGATACGTGTAGGCAGGCAGTCGACTATCCCCCTTGCCGGTAGTTTCGGGCAGCATTTCTTTCTCACGGAAGTCGTAGTAAATGACGCCCGCATGGGGCTCGTTGAATTCGTCGCGCGACTCACGACCCAATCGAAACCTGGCCCCAGCGGCTGCGTAAAGGTCGCCCTCGTACGTCGCGTCGATAAAGACCTGACCGGCGAGCACGATCGGCTTATCGCATGAGTGCCGGACGACTTCGATCGCTTCGAGTCGATTGTTCCGCACAATGGCCGATTTCAAACGATGGCCCTTCAGGATGCTGATCGCAGGCAGTTCCGCCAGCATCTCTTGCAGCACCTGTTCGGCAACCGAAGGTTCGTAGTAATACCCGTCGCGACAGAGCTCCACGTTTTTGTGCCCGGCGCCATAGGTCTCGACATAGTAGGTACGCACCCGTTTGACAAACTCCTGGAAGATGCCGCCAATCATGGCCCTGTCTTCAATATCACTCTTGCCCAGTCCGCTGGTCATCATTCCGCCTAGATGGTCGTGGTACTCTACCAGCACTACTTGTCGGCCTGCTCTTGCGGCAGCAATTGCCGAGGCGATTCCACCGGGAGTGCCGCCAAGAATGACGACGTCCGCCTGACTGGCAAGCGAGAAAGAGTTGCCTAGCAGACTCAACGAAAGAACTATGCCGCGAAGTAGCATTCCCAGGTTCACGAGTTTCATGCTTCCAGCTGACTTGGATGGCGGACTTTTGATTTCAGCGACATTCTATCTGTGTTGCCCATCACGCAGAACCACTGGCACTTGCGACCCTTGCGATTTGCACCGGGATTGCCATTAATTTGGGCAGTTGAAGGACTAGGTATCCCTGCCCCTGGTGGGTCTCGGCCTGCTCCTATCCGGCCCTCGAATGAAGCTGAGATCGATCCAGGAACCCATGGAATCTGGCTTTGGGGCATAAAAATCCCAAAAAATGCTACACGGTTGATACGGTGCTTGTTGGTTACTGCTACAATGGCATCCGGGTCTAGCTGGGTCTACTTTACCCAGTTTCCGAGTTGGAGAGCCCGATCAGAACTGGGGAAGCTGCGCTTTTCGAATTGATCTGGTATTCTTTTCAAAGACTAGTTGAATGGGAGGTTTGGCTGATGAGATTTACACCGCGGTTCGCTGGCCTGGTGGCGGCAGTTGCAGTTGCTATCTGGGGAGTCCAGGGAAATGCAGCAGATTGGTACGACGACTTTTCCGACGGAAACACCAACTCGCCTCCGGTCACATGGACGCATAACCCTGTCGGTGCCTTCCCCGGCAGCTATGACGCCTCGAGCGGCGATTTTATTCTCGGACCCACCAATGCCGGAAATGATGACGAGAATCTTATCTCTACGGTCAATGGTCACACCTTCACCGACACTTCGGTCCGTACTCTCGCTGCGGTAGGAACGGGTACGATTGCCGATCCGAATAACAATGCCGACTTTGATTCGAGCGGCATTGTCACGGGTTTCGACTTTTTGACTTGGCAAAACGGTTATGGAACGGCGGGACTGCAATCGGAAGGCAATGCCAATTTCACCGGCCTGATTGACAATAGCGACTTAAACGTGTTTGAAGACCAGTTCGGCGGCCCTCCCAATTTCAAGGGTGGCAACGTGGGCGTGATGTCGCGCTTCGATCCCAGTACAGGAAACGGTTACCTCGTCGTTATCGACGATGGCAACCAGTTCAACTTGCTCGCGATCGAGGGTTGGGGCGGCGTGCAGGCCAAGCTCAATGACGGGCCTGGCGAAGACGACTTGCCAATCGATCCTATGACTGGGTATCGAATCAACGCCAATAGCGACGTGTGGGTCCAATTGGACATTACCGGCGCCGGTTCTAATACTTTGCTAGAAGTCTGGTTCTGGAAACCGGGCGAGCCGATGCCGGCGACCCCCTTCTTTTCCTACCTGGATGTGGATAACGGAGTAGGCGGAATCGCTCTCATTAATTCAGGTTCGGCGGGGATTATTTACAACGAAGACGAAGGAAACTCTCCTGGTATCTTCCGCGAAGTTCAGGCTTCAAGCACTCACCTGACCGATCCCCTGCTGCCGCTTTCCGCTAGTTCAGCGCCTGTGCCAGAACCAACTAGCGGCGTATTGGCGGTACTGTCCGCCCTGGCCCTGGGGAGCATGCGTCGGCGACGTGTCGCTTAGTGCTGCAGAATAGTAGTCCGACAGGAATAGTACGGTGTCGTCCGTACTAGCATGTGACGAAACTTAACGGCGGGCTGAACGCGAACTGCTCTCGTTCAGCCCGCTTTTTCTATGTAGTTACGTCATTGCGGCTCAGCGTTTCTCGATTGCGTAGAGGGCATCGAATGTACGTAAATAGATGCGGCCATCCGAGATAGCCGGCGAAGCGCTGATTGACTCTTCCAGCGAATTGGTCGCAAGTATCTCAAATTCCTTGCCCGACCTAACGACGGTCACCGTCCCGTCGCGGGAGGTGAAATAGATGCGGCCTTCAGCACTCACGGGCGAGGCGTGATGGGTGTGGCGGTGGACGGCCCGTTTGTAATGCAGCTCGCCAGTCAGCAAGTCGAGACAATGCAGTACCCCCGACTCCATGCAGACATAGGCCTCTGAATCGACGACGAGTGCCGAAGGTCGCATGGGTGAGATGTAAGCATTCCAGAGGCGATAGTTCTCGTCCCCGGTGATCTCTCCCTTACCGTGGGGTCGAACGGCTTGAAAGTTCCCGTTCGCTCCAGAAGGAACCAGAATCACACCGCCGCCAACCACAGGCGAAGACGACATATGCATCATCGGGTCGTAGCCGCTGCGCGGATGAAAATCGCCACATCGCCACAGCTCGCTACCATCCTGCAGGTCGTGGGCCACCAAATAGTCTTGCCCTTGGGTCAACAAATACTCCCTTTCGTCGTCGCGATACACAATCGGCGTGGCATACGAACGCATGCACTTTCCCGTAGCATCGGTCTGGCGTTCTACGTTCCAGACCTCAGACCCGCTGGCTTTGTCGATCGCGACGACTCGACTCGAATTCAGATGCAAAAGTTGCAAGTACAGCAACTGTCCATCGAGTACGGGAGACGAGGCAATGCTCCACGGCATATCGATACTCCCATACCGTTCCTCGATTTGAAACTGCCACCGGAGATTGCCTGCGAAATCGTGGCAACTGACGGTCCCATTGCCGGTAAGCGTCCACACATACTTGCCGTCGGTGCAAGGCGAAGCGGCAGCGAGATTGTTCTTTTCCATCTGCTCCGATTCGCCATGCCCGATTGGCTGTTGCCAGAGTTGCTTGCCGGTAGCATCGATCGCAAGCAACAAGACATCCTCGCCGTCCCGATCGGTGCTGGTCAGAAAGACCTTGCCGTCCCAGACGATGGGCGTCGAGGGCGCAACACCGGGCAACGGCAACCGCCAGACAATGTTTTCTGTTGCGCTCCATTCCACCGGCAAACCCGTTTCGCGGCTCGTGCCGTCTTGCCGCGGGCCGCGCCACATAGGCCAGTTCTCGGCATGGCAAAGCGTCTGACAAGCGGCCGACAAGGCCAAGAACAAGATAGCAAGAAACCGATTGTGCATGGCAGCAGATTCCCGGCGAGTAACCTGTAAGCATATTCCAGAAGAATAACATCTGACGTTCTACCCGCATGGAATGCAAGTGCAACCTTTCTATTGATTCCTGCGCTTCAAATGGCCCCAGGGCCCCGCCGGTAACGCCTTTCTCTCCCCCAGCAAACGTTTCTGGCGGGGGCTCTTTAGCAGCGCAGGGATCAAAAGCGCTTGAAGTGTTTGATCTCATCTCGCAATTTGAGCAGCGAGTCCGCCCGCACACATCAGGCGGTTTCTGACTCTTCGAGACCGAGTTCCTCGATCATCGCTTCGCGAATCTTAAACTTCTGGACCTTGCCGGTCACGGTCTGTGGGAATTCAGATACTACCCGAACGTAGCGGGGCACTTTGTAGCGGGCCAGCTTTTCTCTACAGTAATCGCGCAGCTTGTCGCCTGTACAGGCGGCGCCGTCGCGCAACTTGACCCAGGCGGCGATTTCTTCGACCAACTTCGGATCGGGAATTCCTACTACCGCTACGTCTTGCACATCGGGGTGAGTGTAAAGGAACTCCTCGATCTCCCGGGGATAAACATTTTCGCCGCCTCGGCAGATCATGTCCTTGATACGTCCCGTAATGCGGTAATACCCGTTCGGCTGTCGTACGGCTAGATCGCCCGAGTGGAGCCAACCCTCGGGATCGATCGCCTCGGCGGTCATTTCGGGCATATGGTAGTATCCGAGCATCACGACATGGCCGCGCACGCAGAGTTCGCCTTGTTGTTCGTCGCCGACCTCGTTGCCATTAGCCGGATCAATCAGCTTCACCTCAATGTCGGGAATGGGCCGTCCGACGGTCTTCACCCGCAGTTCCAATGGATCGTCGGTACGTGTCTGGGTAATGACGGGCGACGCCTCGGTAAGCCCGTAGGCGATCGTGATCTCCTTTGCGCCCATCTCGTCGACGACGCGCCGCATTACTTCAATTGGGCAGGGACTGCCAGCCATGATTCCCGTCCGCAACGAACTCAGGCTACACTCAGCAAACGATTGGTGATCCAGCATCGAGATAAACATGGTTGGCACGCCGTAGATGACCGTGACCCGCTCAGCCTCGATGGCAGTCAGAGTTGCCTTGGCATCGAAATACTCGGCCGGGATGACCATCGTTGCACCGTATACCGTTGCGCAAAGCACCCCCAGTACGCAGCCGAAGCAGTGGTAGAACGGCACGGGAATGCAAATGCGGTCATCCGCCGTGATCTGCTGGCAATTGCCGACATAGTAAGCATTGAGCAAGAGATTGCGATGCGTCAGCGTAGCACCTTTGGGAAAACCCGTGGTGCCCGAGGTGTACTGAATGTTAATGGCATCAGTAGCTTGGAGCGTTGCTTCGCGCGCGGCCACCAGCGCAGCCTCGACGCCTTCGCCTTGGTCGAGCAGTGTCTCCCAAGCGAGCATTCCAGGCAACGGCTCGCCGTCGATCGCAATCACATGTTTGAGATGAGGATACTCGTCATTGGCAATGGACCCTTCCTCAAGTACTTC
The DNA here is from genome assembly GCA_020427155.1 of Planctomycetales bacterium. GTDB lineage: Bacteria > Planctomycetota > Planctomycetia > Pirellulales > Lacipirellulaceae > Bythopirellula. The sequence goes on from JAGQOW010000059.1 coordinate 18,281, forward strand.
GGGGACGATCTCACCGAGAATCTTGAAGTAATCTGACGCACGGAAACTTGCGATCAAGAACAACACTTGAGCGTCAGATTGTTTCAGGACGTAAGCCAACTCCGCGGTACGATAGGAAGGGTTGATTGTGACCAGCACGGCCCCTATTCGCGCACTGGCCAACTGCAGCAACACCCACTCGGGGCAATTGGTCGCCCAGATCGCGACTTTCTGCCCCACTTCGATACCCAACGCGAGCAATCCGCGGGCCAGGCGGTCGACTTCTGCGTCGAGTTCGGCAAAACGCACGCTCCGATCGAGTTGAGGAAAAACTAACGCTTCGTTCTGAGGAAATTTCCTAGCCGTTTTCCGCAGCACTTGGCCAATACTTAAACCGTCGACCCAGGGCGTCTGGTCGCCGGAACTTGATTGGGAAACGTTGTCTGCCATCCGACACAACCTCCCTCGAACTATCGAGACACTCAAACGTCCGATCCTAACCGGCCAATATGTTAGCGAATAAAAACCGCTTCAGCGACTTAACTTGCCTGATTCTATTGCCGAGGTTGCATTTCGACTACAATCTCAGAGTCCGTTTGTAGGTTAGTCCCTCGTTGAGCGAGTTTCATTCATTGGCATTCTGCCAGGAGCGAGTTATGGTAATTGGCCCCAGCAAGCCCCAGCGATCCGTGCCGATAACAACCAGACGAGGTTTTTTGGCCACAACTTCGGCGGCAGGAACCCTAGCCGCCCTCAGTGCTCCTGCAATTGTCCGTGGTCGGAATCTGAATGATAAACTGAATGTTGCCATCATCGGTTGCGGCGGGCGCGGACGGTCGAATATGAACTCGGTGGCAAGCGAGAACATCGTTGCGCTATGCGACGTCAGCAACTCCAACCTGCGCCAAGCGGCACTAGACCATCCCCAATCTCGCCAGGTTGTTGACTTCCGAAAACTGTACGACCATGCCAACGACTTCGATGCCGTAGTAGTGAGCACCAGCGAACACACCCATGCGTTTGCTACCTTGCCCGCGCTGCAGTTGGGCAAGCACGTTTATTGCGAAAAACCGCTCACCCACAATATCTGGGAGGCCCGAGTCATTCGCGAGACTGCTGCGAAGGTCAAGGTCGCCACCCAGATGGGAATTCAAATCCACGCCCAAGACAACTATCGGCGCGTTGTCGAATTGATCCAAAGTGGCGCGATCGGCCCGGTACGCGAAGCGCACGTTTGGGTCTCGCGAGCCTGGGGTTGGCACGCCAGCCTCGACGAGTCGCAGCGTCACAATGATATTGTCTTTGTGCAGGAACGCCCCGCAGAGGTAGAGCAGGCGCCCGCAGGCTTCGATTGGGAACTCTGGTTGGGTCCAGCTCCCGCAAGGCCATTCCATAGCGTTTATGTACCTGGACCCAAGTGGTATCGCTGGTGGGACTTCGGCAATGGCACGATGTCCGACCTGGGCAGCCACTGGATCGATCTCCCGTTTTGGGCGCTGAACCTTAAACATCCGACGACGATCGAAGCAAGCGGGCCGCCGCCCAATGCAGAAATCGCTCCGGCTTCGATGCAAGTGAAGTACCAATACGACGCTCGCGGCGACCTACCTCCGGTCGAACTGACTTGGTACCAGGGTACGAATAAGCCCAAGCTGTGGGAGGACAAGAGAATTCCCCAATGGGATAGCGCTGTGCTGTTTGTCGGCGACGAAGGAATGGTGCTATCCGACTACGGAAAGCACGTTTTGCTGCCCGAGGAAAAGTATGCCGACTTCGTTCCTCCCGCCGAAACGATCCCCAAGTCGATAGGCCATCACGCCGAATGGATCGACGCCTGCAAGTCAGGTCGGCCAACTACTTGCAATTTCGAGTACTCAGGCTGGCTGACCGAGGCCAACCATCTAGGAAATGTGGCTTATCGAACGGGCAAGCGACTCGAGTGGGATGCCAAAAGCTTGAGAGCTACCAATGCACCGGAAGCAGATCAGTTCATTCGGCGCACTTACCGCAAAGGATGGGAACTGGCATGAATTTGCGCACACTCTGCGTCCACCGAATTGCCTGCGGGGCACTTTTCTTGCTGAGTAACCTGGCGATGGCCTGGGCGGCAGGGCCGCCGCAGTTTCAGGATCTATTTAACGGAAAAGACCTGACCGGTTGGGTCGACGTCAACACGAGCCCCGAGACCTGGAGTGTTCGCGACGGATTGCTCGTTTGCACAGGCCATCCCATTGGCGTGATGCGTTCGGAAAAACAATACGAAAACTTTGTGCTGCACGTCGAATGGAGACATATGGAAGCCGGCGGCAATTCGGGGGTCTTCATCTGGAGCGAAGGTTCGGTGCCCGCGGGCAAGCAATTGTCCAAGGGCCTGGAAGTGCAAATGCTGGAACTCGATTGGGTCAACATCCACGCCAGTCCAGACGGGACGCCGCAGCCGATCGCCTACGTTCACGGCGAACTCTTTGGTGCGAACGGCTTGGAGACCACGCCGGACAATCCCCGGGGAACGCGCAGCAAATCGCTCGAACACCGCTGCCGCGGCAAAGGCCTCTGGAACACCTACGACGTGGTCTGCGTCGACGGCGTGGTGAAGCTCTCGGTCAACGGCAAATTCGTCAACGGCGTTAGCCAGGCGTCGGTCAAGAAGGGCTATCTCTGCCTGGAGTCTGAGGGAGCAGAGATTCACTTCCGCAAGATCCAACTCCTCGAGTTGCCCCCAGGAATCACGAGCAAATCGCAGATCGCTCCACTTGTGAGCGAAGAGTAGTGCAATTATCCCCGTCGTCGACGAAACCAAGTTGGCAACGCGGCCAACAATGCCAAAGCAACGGCGCCGGGCTCAGGGATTGATTGAATTGCCGAAAGAGTTGTGACGCTGGCGCCGAAGTTTTGCTGCCAAAGCAGGAAATCCGCTCCGCTGACATGAGCATCGCCATTGCCGTCGGCCGCCACGTCGGTCGTCGAACCGAAGCCCTGCTCCCACAGGAGTAGATCGATAGAGTTGACAAACAAGTCACCGTCGGAATTCCCTTCGGTATAGGCGGCGCCAGCCGCATTTCCAAAGCCTGTTTGCCACTTCAAAAAGTCGAACCCTGTAATCTGTTTGTCGTCGTCGTAGTCGCCGCCGATCAGTTGGAGCCGACCGTAGTCCTTGCTCCATTTCCCGAGATCTTCCAAGTCGACCGTACCGTCGAAGTTGTAGTCGCCTGCCAGAAACTCGACCACGCTAACGCTGTTGACGATGATAAGATGTTCTCTGAAGATAGTGTTGCCAGAAAAGTTCTGCACTGGGAGCGTATTGAAAGCGCCGCCTGCGTTCACGATTTGTAGCCCAGCGATGGCGTCGAACACTTCCATCCCCTCGCCGAGAATCGCAGCAAAAACCGTGAAGCCGCCATTCTGATTGTCCAGGTTCTCCGTGTTGTGGCTCAGGTTGCCAAACCAGCCGCTCGTGGCGCTGTTGGGGTTGCCACTCAGTTTCGCGTAAGCGATCGTTCCACGAATGTTTGAAATACTTGGTTCATTCATTACCGGAGGGTCGGTTTGCAGAGAAGCGCCACAGGCCCCCCCGGATACACAGGTATAACCTCCGCTCTGCACAATGAAACCCGGAACGCTGCGGTGGAAAAAGCTATCCACAAAGTCGCCATCGTTCACATAGTTCAAAAAATTCTGCGTGCTCAGCGGCGTCGCCGTGTCGAACATCCTCACCGAGAACGAGCCCAGCACCGTGTCGAAGCGCACGATCGTGGCTTGCAACGGCAAGCACAGCAGATTGATTGCCATGAGACACAGGAGTAAGCGATGCAGTGGCATAGTTAAGAACAATCAACCCAAGCATCGCATAGACTGCTTGAGAGAGGATTCGTAGGGGGTTCCGTTGCACAGAAATGAGCCGAAGAGCGGCTACTTCGACTGTAGTCAGCCTCTGAGTTTTTGTCGAGAAATTGGCAGATCGGGCATGCTCGTTTGGCCCGCAGTCACCGATTGGGGTACCAGTTTTGCTGGTTTTACCTGCTCTGACGTCTTCCCTCAGAGCGACTCGTAAGGGGCCCGCTGGAGTCTTGTGCCGTTGGTCTGTATGCCTGACACTTTTTAATGCCTTGCGGATGTGCAGCTTCAAGAGCGAAGCATTACTTCGCTAGTTCGCTCACGGCCTGACTTAAGTTTGGAGTTGTATTGCTTCGTCAACTGTGCGATTATGCACACTGGTAAGGAGGCCGTTCTTCAGGTATTTTCCTGGCCTGACACCTTTGATGTTTTGGCAGGGATAGCAAGAGAACCTCATGAGCAACGAAGCTTTGCGACCGCCCCAGAGTTCTTCACAGGCTCTCGAGTCGCATGGTGCCGATACCGATGCGGGTCGCCGCTCGTTTCTATCGACCTCTGCCACGCTGGTCATGGGCGGCGGATTGGTGGGCGGTTATGGCACCTTCTTTGCCATGGCCGGTCAGTACTTCTTTCCCTCGGGTGCCAACAGGCAGTGGATCTTCGTTTCCGATGCCGACAGTATCGCCCCGGGCGAATCGATGCCTTTTCAGTCGCCTGATGGCGTCGCGGTGATGATCACCCGGCGATCTGAGGAACTTGCCGAAAAGGCTGAGGACGGGACAGAAGCCAAGCTCCCGCCGACTGTCGACAGCTTCCTGGCTCTTTCGAGTGTTTGTCCGCATCTCGGCTGCCGAGTGCACTGGGAAGGCAACAATAACCGATTTTTCTGCCCTTGCCACAATGGAGTGTTCGACGCCAATGGCGTCGCGACCGGCGGCCCGCCTGCTGCCGAGGGACAAAACTTGCCTCACTACACATTGCAAATCATCGACGGCGCTTTGTATATCGAAATGCCCACTACATCGATCGGCCGCAGTGCCTAGGGGAAAGAACTTTGTCGCGTTTGGCAGACTGGTGGAGCGAAAGAGTGCCGGTTTCTGGCGCGCAGCTGCGCGAGCTCACCAACGAGCCTGTCCCCAACCACATGAAGAAATGGTGGTTTTGCCTGGGCGGCACGCCTGCCTATCTGTTTGTCGTCCAAATCATCACCGGCATCATGCTGGCGATCTATTATCAGCCTTCTTCGACTACTGCTTACGAGTCGGTGCGGCATATCACCGAAGAGGTCACTTTCGGCTGGTACTTCCGAGGCCTCCACAAGTGGGCCGCCACGCTGATGATCGCCTCCGTCGTGCTCCATCAGATGCGAGTCTACTTCACCGCGGCCTATCGGCGCCCTCGCGAGTTGAACTGGATCATCGGCATGTGCTTGCTGATGGTCACCCTAGGGCTCGGTTTTACCGGCTACAGCCTGGTTTTCGAACAGCTTAGCTACTGGGGAGCGACCGTCGGCGGCAACATCATGGATACCGTTCCTGTCGTCGGAGGATTCTTCAAGGCCGTATTGCTCGCCGGCGAGACCTACAACGAGCAGACACTGCCGCGATTCTACATCTTGCACGCGGCGATCATGCCAGTCTCGTTGATTCTGCTGATCATTGTTCACATCGCCTTTATCCGCATCCACGGCGTCACCGAACTGGAAGAGCCCGACCAACCGGTCGACAAGCCAAAGCACTTCAATTTCTTTCCCGATCATCTGCTCACAGAATTGGCTCTCGGCCTGGTGCTGATGATCTTGCTCAGCACCCTGGCGACGATCTTTCCTGCCGAACTGGGCCCCCGGGCCGATCCCTTGACGACTCCCGAAGTGATCAAGCCCGAGTGGTTCTTTTATGCGACCTTTCGTTGGCTCAAACTGTTTGGACCGACCTTTGCCGTCCTGAGCATGGGCCTGATCGTTTTTCTGATGTTCATCTGGCCCTGGGTCGATCGCTGGCTGATTCGCGTAACCCGTTCCAAAGAAGCAAGTACTTATATTGGCATTGTCGCGGTCTTTTTGATCATCAGCCTCACAGTTTGGGAAGCCGCCGTTGCACACTAAGCAGTGCTAGATGTGATACAAGAGAGAAGTTGCAAAACCTGTATTCGATTTCTTCGCAATTCGTTTAAGCATGTAAGTGGGATAGAGCCATGTCGTTAGGATTCAAGCAACTGCTGATCGGCTTTTTGGGGATCGTGTTTCTCGTCTCCCTGATCTTTGTGCAGGGCATGGAAGTCGCCCGCAAACGCGAAGAGTCGGGGCTCGTCGCCCATCGCGTTTCCATTCCCGCCACTTCCGCCAAGTGCATCGAGTGCCACGACAAACTCTCCCCTGGAATCATCGACCACTGGGAAGGCTCGACCCACGCGCTCAAAGGGGTCGGCTGCGTCGAGTGTCATCGGGCCGCTGAGAAAGACGCTGACGCGTTTCACCACTACGGGCACACCATTGCCACCGTGGTCACGCCGCTCGACTGCTCGCGTTGCCATCCCAAAGAATTCGACGAGTTCACTCACAGCCATCATGCCAAGGCGGGTAACATTCTCGCTTCGCTGGACAACTTTCTGGCCGAGACGGTCGAGGGCTCGCGCCAGCCTTTCAACCCGCATTCCCCGACCCCTGGCAGAGAGGTCGACATGGTCGACGGCATGGCAAGCGTCAACGTAGGCTGTAAGCAATGCCACGGCAGCAAAGTCGCGCTACGCGCCAAAGACGGCGGCCAGATCACCGTCGATGATCTGCAGCCCGACGACAAGGGCGTGCCGACGAATGCCGAGGCCGTTGCCCGTATTGTTCGCAACGATGAAAACCAGCCCCTGCTGCACGAAGCCAGCTGGCCCAATACGGGCATCGGACGGATCAATCTCGACGGTTCGCGGGGTTCTTGCTCGGCTTGCCATTCAAGGCACGACTTCTCGCCTCGCCGTGCTCGTCAGCCCGAGAACTGCGGCAAGTGCCATCTCGGCCCTGATCATCCTCAGAAAGAAATCTACGAGGAATCAAAGCACGGCGTAGCCTTCCGCGACTTGAAAGAGCACATGAATCTTGATGCCGAAAAATGGGTCTTGGGCGAAGACTACACCCAAGCCCCCACCTGTGCGACTTGCCATATGTCGGCTCACAGCAAGGGCCAAGCCGTGACCCACGATCCTGGCGAGCGTATCTCGTGGACCAACCGCCCGCCGGTGAGTCTCAAAATGGATACCGACGTCAATCACGCCGTGATCAAAGAAACTGATCCCGCAAAACGCCAGGAACTGATCAATACTGACGGCGACAGCTGGCAGAACAAACGCGATCGGATGCGGCAAGTCTGTTTGCATTGCCATACCAACAACTACGTCTCTGCGTTCTATAAGCAGTACGACGACTTTGTCCTGAATTACAACGAGAAGTTTGCCAAGCCAGGGCAGAAGATCATGGCTGCTCTCCGCGAGAACAAGTTGATCACCGATAACGATTTTGATGAAGAGATCGAGTGGACCTGGTTCTACTTGTGGCATCACGAGGGCCGTCGAGCCCGCCACGGCGCTTCGATGATGGCCCCCGACTATGCCCATTGGCACGGCATGTACGAGGTTGCCGAAAGGTTCTATATGGAGATGATCCCGCAGGCACGCGAGATCGCCGAGCACGCCGAAAAAGCGGGCCGCGCAGGCGCTGCCGATGCGGTGCAGGAAGTGATCCAAGCCATTCTCGATCGGCCCGAGCACACCTGGTTCGAAGAAGTCAAGCGTGCCAAAGAATTGGAGCATGCCGCCAAAGAAGAGCCTGCTGAACCAGCCGCCGCGGAAGAGCCTGCTGCTGAAGATGCCGAACAACCTGCGGAAGTAGCGGCTGAAAGCGCCGAGACTTGATACTCCGACATGCTTTGCGCGTTATCGAGCGATTTCAATTACCGCCATGGTGAGTCGGGTCTCGCCTGGCTGCAGGCTTGGTACGAACCCGGTGTGCGAGTATTGCCGCGCTGACCGACAGGATTGCGCCTGCTGTGGCCAGCGCCATATCTCGTTGTGCGTCGAACGGATCGCCCTGATGGCCGAGGAATTGCTCCGCCCAAGTCGGCGTGAACACCATGGCGACCAGCCACTCGATCAACTCGTATGCGGCGCTGGTCGCAAGAATGCACTCCACCGCCAGCAACGAAGCCGAGCCGATCGAAAGGTGCAGATACCGGCGCTCAAACTCCTGTATTGGCGCCGCGATCAGCAAGCCGTACGAAAAATGGACTAGCCGGTCGTAGTGGTTCCTCTGAAAACCGAAAGTCTCGCTAATACTGACGCCAAACAACCATTGCGACCATTGGTCGTAAGGAACATATGAGTACAAATAGCGCGCTCCCAGGCTATGCAGGCAGAGAAACGCCACAATCGATGCGAAACTGAGCCGACTGATCTTAATGCGATTGGCTGCATATAAGAGCAACAATCCGCCCAGCACCGTCGGCACATGTTGCATCATCAGAAACTCGCGATAGGGCGGCGCGATGCAGCTGGCGACGAACACTGCCCCCAAAATGGTCAGCAGTGTTCGTTGGCAGCGATCTCT
>JAGQOW010000617.1 GCA_020427155.1 Planctomycetales bacterium
CCCATCGCCGACGGCCTCGATTGCGCAGTCGATAAAGGCGTTTCCCAAAGCGGAACCGCGGCACCCCAATCTGAGCGCTTCTATTTCTGCCAGCCGGTCTTCGGCGAAAAGATAGCCCTGACCTGCGGCGCCCAGCACCTCGCGAACCGCCTCCACCGGAAGCCCTCTTGCGTCCTTGCGCAGTGCATGGGTGACGGCCTCGCATACGTCATCGGCCGAAAAAACCGCCTTGGCGGCCCTTTCGGCAACGTCCCTCCAGCGCCGAGGCATCGGCAAACTTCTATGCGGTCCATCGCTCATAACGAATCTCCATGTCAGGATATTATCTTAAAATATCTGACAATGTCAAATTTGGTACGGAGGACCGGACTCGGAGGGAGCCATTCATGAATGACCAGGCGGTCCCTACGCTCGCTTGATCTGGCACAAATTTGGCACACTCGGGGGCGACAAATAGCGATAGACAGCGACGTCGGGCGACGCTAAACCATTGAAATTCCTGATTTTCGTAATTGGATCAAGGGGAGTAAAAGCCCTCCGAAGGCA
>JAGQOW010000618.1 GCA_020427155.1 Planctomycetales bacterium
TGTTGGAGCGACATAGCCTTCCACACATTCAGCAATTAGTGCAACGGAAGGACGCTTTTGGATTCCCTCGTTCCGGTGGAGCATGATATGGTTTTCCGATGTAAAAAGAATAATGATGTAACCGGTTTTCTTTGATCTGGAAAATTGTATTGACTCAGAGAAAACCTGCACATGCTAGATTCTCTGCGACATTGGAAAGCGAATCTCATTTCGACCTTTGACCTTTCCCAGGGTTAGTACCACGGGCTGGATGATATTCTGCTCACTTTATGCCGCTTGCCTGGCAAACTCCACTCGCGGTAGATAGTCGTGAAGTGACCCCCTCAAGAGCTGCACAGCCTATAGTGCAGCGAGGAGGTCCGTATGAGCGATTCAGAAACCGAGATCAAGCGCGCTGGACGGCGAAGCGCAAGACCCAAGTCGTGCTGGATATTCTGAAGGGTAAAACAACGGTTGCCGAGGTGTCTCGGCAGCACGATCTGACACCCGGTGAGGTCGAGCGCTGGGTCGACGAAGGCGTCAGCGGCATGGAGAACAATTTCCGAG
>JAGQOW010000619.1 GCA_020427155.1 Planctomycetales bacterium
CCATTATCTTTCCGAATCAGCGGGGGTATTGGGGGACGACCCGACGCGAGGAGGGGGGTGACCGCCGGATACCGGTCAATCCTGCGTGCGAAGGTTGCCCTGCCGGAGGCCGCCGCTAAGCAAGGTTTCCTGGCCTACGACCGGTGGCCACCCCATCGAAGTCGCTGCCGAGTCGTATCCTCATCGACCGATCCGGCCGAACAGTGTGAATTGGCTTTCCAGCCGCTTCCGAGTTAACAGCAGTCGTCCGGACGACAGCAACCAGAGGTTGGCGATCGGCCGCTGATGTTGGCCGGGAGCACGCGTTCCCGGCCTTCACCGTGTAAAGCCTTCTGACACTCCGCAGGCATACGGCGGGAAGGACCGCTCATGGCCGGGAGCGTCAGTCGCCTGAGGGCAGAGGAATGTCCGCTCTTGTCAGCAGCAGACGTTGCAGCAGGAGCGAGCGAATGTCTCTTCAGCGTCGATTCCTGCCGGTCATCAAATCAAGAAGCGGCCGTTCGACGAGCTTTCCCGGCCTACGACTGGTAACGAGCCGACTGCAGA
>JAGQOW010000620.1 GCA_020427155.1 Planctomycetales bacterium
TATTAGATTTACATTGGCTGATGGATTGGAGATTCGCCCCGCCATCCCGGACGGCTTGGTCAAGTGGCCGGTTGTGGCGGATTGGGATCAGCAGGGACGCTTGGTCGTCGTTGAATCTGGCGGCGTGGGGTGGCCCATCCAGGAACACAACAAACAGCTGTTGCACCGAGTCGTCCGGCTGGAGGACACCGACCATGATGGCATTTTTGACAAGCGCATCGTGGCTGCGGACCAGCTACCGTTTGCCGAGGGAGTGCTCTGCTTGGGAGAAAGCCTGCTTGTGGCAGCTCCGCCGAATATCTGGAAACTGACCGACACCGATGGAGATGGTCATTGTGAACATCGCGAGGTCTGGTTCGATGGCCAAACTGTTACCAACTGTGCAAACGACTTGCATGGCCCTTATCTGGGACGTGATGGTTGGGTTTACTGGTGCAAGGGGGCGTTCGGGGAACAGACTCATGACATGCTCAATGGTCGGACAGTGACTGACAAAGCGGCACATATCTATCGTAGGCGACCCGAGGGCGGTCTGATTGAGTCAG
>JAGQOW010000621.1 GCA_020427155.1 Planctomycetales bacterium
TAGGCCGATAATTGCGCTGGGGATCTTAAATGTTGATGCTGGAAGATATTCCTTTGATGCACGAGCTAAGTCATTGGTAGCGCAGGATTTACTGCTACTTTTACAAAGCACGAAGACACCATTGACGGCTTCGGCAGAGAACTCTTTGTTCCAAGACGTATTTTCTGTAATTGAACCAGCTAATGCCGTACTCGAAAGACACGCGATAATTACATATGCGGCAAATGTTTTCATGGCACCTTCTTGGTGGCTAACGCCTGAGCTCACCGGCGCCAGCGACTGGCGCGCGGGTTGCCCTTGCAAGCCGCGTGACAGGCGCGTCAGGCGACCGGTGGAGCGCATAGTTAGCAGCCAACGGGAGCATCGGCATCGCGGCTTGCCGCACGATAGGCGCCGACTGGCTGTACTGAAACCAACCTTGCGTAGTAGACCGGATAGTCACACTCCTCCAGCGCGTGCAGGTCCGAAAGAAGTATCGATACGGGTACCGCTATGACCCGATGCGGATCGCGTGCAAGACGGTCAGCCTCCTCGCGACCGACAAG
>JAGQOW010000622.1 GCA_020427155.1 Planctomycetales bacterium
GCATTTCTACCAGAAACGCTTTAAATTGCAGTTCAGTGACGATGGCTTGAACGAGGGCCACTGGATGTGGTGAGATACCGCAAATTGTCTTCAGCTGCTCCGCTTGGAAACAGATCTTTGTGGAGCTCTGATACAATGATACGCATCAGCTGGAAGTATTGCTTTTTGTCGGATTACTAACATGCGTACTCGCACAGCGTTCACCTTGGTTGAACTACTTGTCGTCATTGCCATCATCGGCATTTTGGTTGGCTTGCTGTTGCCTGCCGTGCAAGCAGCGAGGGAAGCGGCAAGGCGTCTACAATGTCAGAACAACTTGAAGCAACAAGGCTTGGCCTTCTTAAACTTTGAATCAGCGCAGAAGGCGCTTCCTCCGAGACGAAGCACGCAAGTGCCCCGACAAGGCTGGGGTCCTTATCTTCTGGCGTACTTGGAGCAAAAGCCATTGGGGGATGCATACGATCTTAAACAGAACTTTTATGCGCCGCAAAATCAGCCTCTAATCAAAGTTCCACTGAGTGTGTTCCTCTGTCCGTCGACACCA
>JAGQOW010000623.1 GCA_020427155.1 Planctomycetales bacterium
GAGCATTCGCTCCATACTGAACGCCGCTTACCTTGGCGTTAGAGCCAAAAAAGTACCGGAGTTGTCGGTTGAACCTTCCCGCTCAAATATTCGCACTCCTCGCAGCTCTGTTGCATACCTTGATCTTCTGCTTGGAGAGTTTATGGTTCATGAGGCCAAAGGTTTATAAGCGCTTCGGTGCCTCCACTAGAGAAGATGCAGAAGCAAAGCGTCTATTCGCGTTCAACCAGGGCTTCTACAACCTCTTTCTGGCCGTTGGCATATTCGCTGGGCTCGCCCAGCGTCACAGCGGAGGTAGCGCCGTGGTGGCGCAAACTCTGGTTCTATTCTCCTGCGCTTGTATGCTCTGCGCCGGGGTAGTCCTATTGTTCTCGGGTGGTCGGCGAATGCTGCGAGCGGCATTGGCGCAAGCGCTGTTCCCATTGCTTGCCTGGAGCGCGTGGCTTTGGCTCTAACAAGGCGGTCAAGCCATTCGTCGCTGCGCTCCTCATTCGGACGTTCAGCACTCCGCGCCCGCTCGCGCATGGCTTCGCCATTGTTGCGC
>JAGQOW010000624.1 GCA_020427155.1 Planctomycetales bacterium
CGATGCGAAGGTGCTGGTGATGGCACCCAACCGGGACATTTGTCGACATTGGATTCGGGAGTACAGCAAGTTCGTTCGCTCCCATTACCGTCACACGGACCACCTGGTCCGCAAGGATGCCGATGGCATTACGGCTCCAGTCCACGAGGCACGCCATGTTAAAGGGCTTCATGAGTTGAAGGATGAAGTCGCCAAGGGAGACTGCAACTTCTTCATCTCGACGATCCACTCCCTTAGCGGGCTCGCAAGACAACAGCTGGACGAAGGCACGGACAAGCTCGCTGTTGCGGCGACAGAAGCACAGAAGATCCACAACGCACTGATGAGCTCTCTGTCCGACCAAGGATTCGATCTCCTTGTTCTGGATGAAGCACACTACTTTCGGAACAGGCATGGTGGTACACAGCGCGCCAAAGCGGCCGGAAAGTTCTTCGGAGTCTCCGGACACAGGCTCGCCAAGAAGGCACTTCTGATGACGGCAACCCCAAGTCACGCGTCCATGGATGACATCAGCTCCATCCTGAGTCTTGTCATGGACGTCG
>JAGQOW010000625.1 GCA_020427155.1 Planctomycetales bacterium
CACGGGTACTCCCCGGCATCGCATGCGGCAGGTATAGGAAGAATGGTTGGTCCTTGTGCCTGGTAATGAACTGTTGCGCTTCCTGCGTATAGCGAAGTGTGAGCGTGTCGCGATCCGCCGGGGCTTCGACGACAACTTCATCGCGCATCAGCGGCAGTGCGGGCCAGGGCTTCCCTTCGCGGGCGGTCATATCGTCGCTGTAAGGGATGCCGTAGTACGAGTCGAACCCCTGCCGGGTCGGGAGGAACTCCGGCTGGTCTCCCTGATGCCATTTGCCGATGATCGTCGTCGCATAGTCGCGTGTCTTCAGTATCTCGGCGATCGTGACTTCGTCCGGATGCAGCCCCTTGGGGGAAACCGGTTGCAGGACGCGCCCGGCATTGTCCGGGACATCCATGTTCACTCGTCGCGGGTAGCAGCCGGTGAGGATCGCCGCTCGTGAGGGAGAGCAGACTCCGCTGGCGACGTAGAAACTGGTGAGCTTCGTCCCTTCCTTCGCCAATCGGTCGATGTGCGGAGTGCGATGCAGCGTGGACCCGTTG
>JAGQOW010000626.1 GCA_020427155.1 Planctomycetales bacterium
TGCTGGAGCGCGCCCACTCCTACAAGGACAAGATCGCCAAGGGCCTGCAGCCCAAGGTGGGCCTGTTCACCTACCCCATCCTCATGGCGGCCGACATCCTCGCCTACGACAGCGACGTGGTGCCCGTCGGGAAGGACCAGGCGCAACACCTCGAGATCACTCGGGATCTGGCCATCGCCTTCAACGCCCTCTACGGCGAGACGTTCAAGCTGCCCCGCATCGTCCTGGGCACGCCGGAGCTCGTCCCGGGCATCGACGGCGAGAAGATGTCGAAGAGCTACAACAACACGCTCCCCATCTTCACCCGCGGCAAGGCCCTCAAGAGCCTGGTGATGTCCATCAAGACCGACTCCAAGGGCCTCGACGAGCCCAAGGATCCCGACACCTGCACGGTCTACAAGCTCTACACCTTCGTCGCGAGCCCGGCCGAGCAGGCCGAGATGGCCGCGGCCTACCGCGCCGGCGGCTACGGCTATGGCCACGCGAAGCTGGCGCTGCTCAAGAAGCTGGAGGAGACCTTCGGCCCCGCCTATGAGCGCTA
>JAGQOW010000060.1 GCA_020427155.1 Planctomycetales bacterium
GGAGGAAGGCGATTCCGGCGGGGGCCCTGGGCCTATTCGAAGCGCAGGGTTCAATAAGACAGCAAGTCGCCGATAGAAAAACACCCAGGGGGGCTCGCAGCCCGGGCGAATTGAATTCGTCCGGGCTGCATTCATGTTGGGTGCGATTTGGCAACTTCTGGCCGACAATTATCTGGCGTCATCGAATCCCGCTTTCAGGAATCGCAAACCCTCTTCGACGAACGCGGCGCCATCGGGACAGAGGTTGTGAAACATTCCGCGTTGCCAGGCGAAGTCGCCGATTGACGAGTTGTAGGTTTCTAGGACAACGCAACCGTCGAATTGGATCTCGTTGAGCGATTGAAAGATATCTAACCAGGGCACTAACCCACGGCCGGGCACGCCACGGTTGTTTTCGCAAGCATGGATGCCCCATAGACGATCGCCCAAGGTCTTGATGCCACTGGAATACTCCGTCACTTCGGTGACAAGATGGTAAGTATCGATCAGCACATACAGGTTTTGGTGATCTACCAGTTCGAGTAGTTGCAGCGCTTGCTGCGGGGTGTTGATCAGATGGGTGCGGAAGTGGCTCATTGGCTCGAGGACGATCGGAATCTCTTTCTCGGCGGCGTACTCTGCCAACTCCCGCAAGCCTGCCGCTGTTCGCGAGTACTCATCGGGATCGGGAAACTGCTTTCTTACTGTGCCGGGATGTCCATAGAGTGCGCCGCAATAGGCAATCGCGCCCAATTCGTGGGCGAGGTCGACTTGTTGCCTATGCCAGCGGAGGCCCAAGTTGCGCTCATGAGCGTCAGGCGACGAGAGATCTGCCTCGACGGGCCAGTGTCCGCCGGGGCTGACAATGAGGTCGAGCGCCAGGCTTTTGGCGCGTTCGGCCGTGCGAGCAGCGGAGAAACAAACGTCGTCGCCTACCGCGATTTCGAGACAATCGAGTCCTAACTGCTTGCACGTATCGAGCAGATGAACCGTTTGATCAGACCAGGAGTCGGTAAAGAGATAGCAATGAGCGCCAAACTTCATAGAGTTCTCTCTCCCTGTGAACCTGAGTTTTGCGGAAGCGACTCGATGTGAAGTTGGTCAAAAACCTGTCTCACACTTTTCAGGTCGCCAAATGCGGTGCCAGCAAGTCCTGCCGCTACAGTCCCACAGGCTACTCCCCAGCGCAGCGCCTCGTGTAGTGGCATGCCGTCTTCGAGGCCAAAAACTATGCCAGCGACCAGGGCGTCGCCCGCGCCGATGGCATTGCGTTCGACGATTTCTGGAGGAGTTACTTGGTAAAGCGAATCATGTTCGAGCAGCACCGCTCCTCTTGAGCCAAGCGTAATGATTACTTGTCTAGCGCCCCGACGTCGAAGCGCTTGAGCCGCGGCGACAGGATCGGCGCAGCCAGTAAGCTCTGTCGCCTCAGCGAGATTGGGAGTGACGATCTCGGGTGCTGCCTCGACTCCTCGACTCAGGGCTTCGCCGCTAGTATCGAGAATTGCACGAGCCCCGACCTGCTGGAGCTTTTCGATCAACTCGGCATAAAAACTAGGAGAAATCCCAGGGGGCAGGCTGCCGCTCAAGACACACCAATCGCGGCGGCTAACTGTGCGAAGAATCTTACCCACCAGCTCGGCTTGCTCAGCAGGCGAGACGGTTGGGCCGGTCTCATTCACTTTCAGGTATTGATCTTCCGAGATTGCGACGATGCTCGTGTTCGTGCGAGTTTCTTCCGCGAGCCAAACGAAATCCGTAGCTATTCCCAGATCATCCAAACCATTGCAAAGAAACTTGCCAGCGTGACCGCCAACCAATCCCAATGCGACACTTTCTCCGCCCAACTGACGAATCATGCGCGAAACGTTGAAGCCTTTTCCACCGATATCGGTCTGCTGCTTGGCAGCTCGCAATACGGTATCAAACTCGATCGAGGGGACGGTCAGTTCGCGATCGACCGCCGGATTGAGAGTCACCGTATAGATCATAGTTGCCAGGCGCCGAGATGCTTCGAGCAGGAAAAGGGACGCGTGACGGAGTATCCTACTTCAAAAGGCCAATCTTCTCGACGGGGATCGGCTTGAAATCCAGCTTTAGAGCTGGCGAATCAGTGCGGAGCTGGAAATCGAGGATCGTGACGTCTGGAGCTCGGACGTCGGCGACAAACGCCGGATCAACGTCTGTCAGGTTTCCTTCAAACGTTGTGAGCGACTTGGGAAGTTCCTCGGCGTTGAGCCAAGTGCCTCCCCAGGATACGTTGTGACGCACTTCATTGTACTTGGGTTTGCCCGGTTCATCGGCCAACAGGGTAAGTAACTGCGGATAACGATCTTTCCAAGGAGAGGTGCGATAGGGCATCGCTTCGAGTCTTTCGGGCATCAGCCCCGTGATCGTGTCGCGCATCCAGCCGACACCCCGAGCGTCGACATGCACCGAGGGTTCGCAATCGACAAAGATGTTGTTTTCCACCAGATTGTCTCGTCCGCCACCAATAAAGGCCGCTCGTCCTGCGCGAAGAAAGACATTGCCGATGATCTGCATCCCGCTCGCGGCATCGTCCAAATAGACCGCCATCGCGCCGTGCAGTCCGGGGCCCTGAATATCATGGAAATAGTTGTGCCGGATTATCGTGCCGCGTTGGGTCCAGTCACGTCCCATATAGAAAGCACCGACGTCACCGGTCTCGAAGCAGACGTGATGAATCTCGTTAAATTCGATGACATGCTCGTTTCCGCCAAGTTGAATCGCATTGTGAGGCCCCTGGTGGATGAGGTTGTGCGCAATGCGATTGCCAACGCCTGCTATGCTGACGGCAGGACGATAGGTCCGATAGAGCCGGCCGAAATCGTGAATGTGGTTGCTGAGGCAAGTGTGACCGGCAGGGCTAAGAGTCTCACGATCACCCCCGCTTAGCGAAACTCCCCCCTCGCCCAGCCCATACAGTTCGGAATGCTGGACCATACAGCCGGAGCCACCTTGAATGCTTACCCCCCAACTTCCCGTGTTTCGAATCGTACAATCCTCGATGACGCAATTCTGAGAGTTGCGAATTCTGATGGCCGTCGACCGCGTTCCCTCAAAGGTAATGTCGCGAAAGACTATTCCCTCGCATTCCTCAATGTCCAAGAGGCTAGGAAGCATCGAAATCGCGACGCTGTTTCTTTCTATCGTCGCAGGCGGCCAGAAGTAGAGCATTCCGGACTGGCGGTCGAGATACCATTCGCCTGGCTGGTCGAGTTCGGCCAGCAAGTTGAGTGCATAGTACCGCTGGTTGTTTCGATAGCCATAATTATGAAATGGAGACGCCAAGCGAATGGTTTTGGCCGCCGCGTCGATGGATTCGATCTGCTGATAGGAGTCGGACCAATCCCAAAACCAGTACCCATGCAGCCAGCCATCTGGCTCATTGAGCCAACGACTCGGCCTTTCACCATCGTAGGTAAACCAGCCTTCTTTGGTGCCGGGAATGCCATGCGACTTGAACGAGGTGCTGCCGACGACGTTGACAATGTTTACGAAGCCCTCATTGGGCCAACGTGCAAGTCGCATGGGCTGGTCTTGGAAGAAGACCTCGATTCGCTGCTGACTGGCCGTGACCTGGCCGAAATCGCTGACGCCGCTGGCTCGCAAGTCGGCGACAAGAACGTTATCGCGGGATTCGGCGCCAAGCCGTTCCAGAACTTGTGTGTCGGTTACCGGCCGAAATTCGGAGACACGTCGAGAACCAGAAAACTGGACGTGTTCTCGGTCTACTGCTCGAAAAACAATCGGCGCTTTCCCTGTACCGGAGTCCTCGCGATTGAGAACCAGTGGTTCAGCGAACTCATAGGTTCCGCCGTGGATCCATACGGTTGCTCCGGCGTCGAGTGATTCCGCCTCGGAACGCAACTTCCGAATCGCATTTCGGGCTGCCAAGCAAGAGGCAAAGGGGCTCTCGCGGGTGCCTGGATTCAAGTCGTTGCCGTCCCGGGCTACGAAGAACTCTCGGGGAACGCCGGCAAACGTTGGAAGAGAAACCGATAGTGCAAGGAGTATCGCAATCGTAGAGGTCGTGGTGCTATTCAACTGCTAAACTGCTGGGGCAAGGGACTTGGTCGGATTATTGAGAATCTCGCTGACGACACGGCATTCTCGCCCATCGGTCAGGTGTTGCTCGCGGGAATTGTAGTGGAATGACAGTTCTGTGTGATCGAGTCCGAACTGGTGCAAAACCGTAGCCTGGATGTCGTTGGGTGTAATCCGGTCGACGACGGCACGGTGGCCGAATTCATCGGTTTCGCCAAACGTCATCCCGCCACGAATGCCGCCACCAGCGAACCAGGCGCTAAAACCTTGTCCGTTATGATCGCGTCCCGCTTTGCTGGGGTCGCCTTGGTTCTCTGTTACATGCAAGCGGCCAATCTCGCCGCCCCAATGCACTATAGTAGAGTCCAGCAAGCCTCGTTGCTTGAGGTCGAGAACCAGTGCAGCGGCAGGTTGGTCGGTACGCAGACAAACGGCCGGCAGATTTGTCTTGATCGAGTTGTGATGATCCCAGGGCTGGCCACCCATGAATAGCTGCACAAATCGCACTCCACGTTCGACCAGACGCCGCGCCAGTAAGCAACGAGTGCCATACTCTTTGGTTTCAGGTCGGTCGATACCGTACATCTTCAGGGTGCTCTCGGTCTCGTCGGAAATGTCAAGCGCCTCGGCTGCCGCGACTTGCATGCGAGCTGCAAGTTCGTAGCTGGCAATGCGGGCTTCGAGATCCGACTCGCCCGGATGCCGCTGCAAGTGTTGGCGATTCAGTTGATCGAGCAAGGCGAGATTCTGCTGCTGGAGCTTGCCTTTCAGGTGGGCAGGCGGCTGCAGATTCAAAATGCGCGGTTCTGTGGGCCGCAACACAGTCCCTTGATACAGAGGAGGCATCCAGCCGTTGGTCCAGTTGTTCACCCCATCGACCGGATGTCCGCCCGGATCGGTCAACACCATGTAGGCAGGCAGGTCCTGGCTTTCGGATCCCAGGGCATAAGTAATCCATGAACCGAGCGTAGGCCGCCCCAGCGTGGCGGGAATACCACCGTGCCAGAATCGTATCGAAACTTCGTGGCCATTAAAGCCCGTGTGCATTGAACGGACAACGCAGACGTCGTCGACGATCTCGGCAAGATGCGGCAGCAATTCAGAAATCTCGGTGCCGCACTGCCCGCGAGGCCCAAACTTCCAAGGACTTCCCATTAGCGTCTTGCTGGCGCGATTGACGAAACTGAACTGCACATCGCCGGAGTATTCGGTGCCATCGTACTTGGTCAGTTCCGGCTTGGGATCCATCAGATCCATGTGTGAAGGGCCGCCATGCATGAACATGGAGATCATCGCATTGGCTCTAGGAGCAAAGTGCGTAGATTTCGGTTTCATGTCGAAGACGCGAGGGCCATCCGAAACACTCGCCGGCCGAGCCGGCAACTGGTCTTGCTGCAACAGCCAGGCAAGAGCAACACCGCCGACGCCCATCGCATTGTTCGCCAGAAACTCGCGTCGAGATTGATGGTGGATCATGAGAAACCTTCTTGGTTGGCGAAGCGGCTTACTAGTCGACGTACAAGAACTCGTTGGAACTCATCAAAACCTGGCATAAGTTCTCCATCACCTGAAGTGACGGATCGACGTCAGAAGAGGCAGAACTACCGGCAATCAGAGCCCTAAATTGCTCAACAACAAAGCTCAAAGCAGTTGACAACTCTGCCTCGGTCGGCGGGCGCCCGTAGGCCAACTGCCAGGCGTAAACAATCTGCTGCGGCAGCGGCGGCAAAGCCGTGCGAGGGCCATGGAAATCGGTACGTGACGACCAGTTTTGCTGCTGACCCTCGGCTGAAGTAAGCGTGAGAGCGACCTCCCAGGCAAAACTGTCAGAAGTCACACTGTTACGGCAATCGACAACCAGATCGAGTGAGTCGCCTGCCTGAACCTCAATTCCTTCGACCGCAGTATCTAATTGGTTGTTGAAAGCGACCCACTCGGCAATCAAGCCGAGACGATCGGAAACGATATGAGCACAGACACCATCGCCATTGTCCGAGCCGTGCGATAGCTTACCCGTCAAACGAACGGTGCCAGCCGCAGGAGCGACCCAACGGCGGATGGGTGAATGCTGGGCATCGCCCGGATGGCCGCCGTCTGCGTAGAGCGTCACCCAGCCCAAGTCCGGCGAAGGCAACTCCTCGCCCCCCTGCCAGGCGCTGCCTGTCCAGTAGGGCAATGGCGTAAAGCCTGCTAGCTTCTGCTGCTCTGCATCGTAATGGCCGTAACCGAATTGCCAGGCCACTTTGGGATCGGTTAGTTGCGATGAATCGAATGCAACCTCAGGCGTAGGCGCGGCGCCGGCTTCGCGGCGGAGCCGTTCGGCAAACGCGCGGGCTTGATTCAAAATAAAGCCGCTATTCATGAGCATTAGCGACTGGGTAGCAACCGTAGACGATGGCCGACAATCGCAGTTGACCTCCATGACGGGAGCATCAAAAGATTTGAGCAGCGCCACCGGCTGGGTGCGTTTAACTTTGACGTAGACGCCGCGTCGCTTCGAATCACCAGCTACCACCGTCTGGCCGGTGTCGTCGGCCTCGATTGGCGTAGGTGGGCCATAGAGTTTGTGCTCCAAGGCGCCGCTGACGGCCAACAGTCGATCGTAAATCGCCTCGGCATCCAAACGGAGCACCGGCTTTCTCCAGTACCACTGATTGGAAGCATCAAGTACCACTTTGGCCGGATCGCTCTGAGATGATTGGCGATAGACGGTCGACAGCATAATCTGCCGGTGCAGATGCTTGAGACTCCACCCGCTTTCGGCAAACTCCACTGCCAACCAATCGAGCAACTCGGGGTGGGAGGGCCGTAGTCCTAGTGAACCAAAATCGGCCGGGGTGCCGACAATGCCGCGCCCCATATGATGCATCCAGATTCGATTGACCAGCACACGTCCCACCAGGGGATGCGATCCATTGAAGAGCCAGCGCGCGTAGGCTAACCGGCGACCGGTCGTCGGCATCTCTTCGCTGTTTGCAGCAATCTCCATTCGCTCGCCCGGCTTGGAGGCGATCGTCAAATCTGCCGGGGCAACTTCTTGCTGAGGTTGTTTGAAATCCCCTCGATAGAACAGATGCGTCGCCGGCGCCTGGCCGGGAATCTCCGCCAGTGTGCGAATGTATTCATGGACTGGCTTCTTGGCGCGAACCTCGGCGATACGCGCGTCATACTCTTTGAGTTTGTCGGCTGAAGCCTGATTGTATTGGTAGAGCGTCCCCCCCGAGATATTGACTGCCGGGTTTTCCATCAGCAATTGCTTCTGCTGATCGGTACGCTTGTCATCTGCCGTGTGATAAGCATCGCGGAGTTGGTCGCGTAGGCCAGCGGCGTATTTGGTTAGCTCTTTCTCCAACTCTTCCTCGATAAACTTCGCTTGCAGTTCGCCTCTTTCTGCAGCGATCACTTGCGCCTCGGCTTCAATCTCGGCAGCAGCGGCGTGCTCCTGGTCGGTATAGAGCGAAAGAAGCCTCTCGGGCGGCGTGCGCCACTGAGAGGGGTTGAACGCCGGCTCGAAGATCGCCCGTAGCTGATAATAGTCGGCTTGCGAAATAGGATCGTAACGATGGTCGTGGCATTGGGCGCAGCCTACGCTTAATCCCAAGAGTGAAGTCGAGACGATCTTCAGGGTGTCTGAAATCGTCTGATTCTGCCCCTCTTGAGTATTGGCCCCGCTGCCGGTGCCGTCGCCTGCCATGCGCAGGTATCCGGTGGCAACCAACTTCTCGATTTGCTCTTCACTGAGGTTCTTGTGGGGCTGAGGGACAAGTTCGTCGCCAGCCAATTGCTCTTCCAGAAAAACGTTGAAAGGCTTGTCTTCATTGAGCGACTTGATCACGTAATCGCGATACTTATAGGCCCAGGGCCTGTCGGCGTCGGCCGGCGCGGCTCCTTCGGTGTCGGCGTAGCCCGCCACATCGAGCCAGTGCCGGGCCCAGCGTTCGCCATATCGGGGCGAGGCCAATAGCGTCTCGATGAGTTTTTCGTACTTGTCCGCCGACTGGTCGGACAGATACGCGTCCACTTCGCCAGGCGAAGGCGGCAGACCGAGCAAATCGAAGTGGGCTCGCATCAGCAACGTCAAATCGTCGGCGTCAGCAGAGAAGTCAAGCCCGTTCTCTCGTAGCTTGGCAAGAATGAAAGCATCGATCGGTGTGCGCAGGCGATCAGCCTGATCGAGTGCAGGCGTTGAGGGACGCACGAGCGGCTGAAACGACCAGAACTCGCGTTCCTCGGGAGTAATGCTCAATCCTGGATCAAGTCGCTCGGGCTCGTCACGAGCAGTTGCTGCCCCGGCAAGTATCCATTGTTCAATGGTTTGAATTTCCTCCAGCGACATTTTTTTGTCGCCTGGTGGCATTTCACCATCACGGAGGCGTTGCAACAAAAGACTGCCCTCAGGATTGCCGGGCTCGACGGCTGGTCCGCTATCGCCACCAGCAATCATAAAACGACGCAAGCGCAGATCTAGCTGCCCTTTCACCTCGGCAGTCGCACCATGGCAGTCTAGGCAATGTACTTTAAGCAGCGGGCGAATGTCACGTTCAAACGTCAACGCCTCGTCGGCAAGGCCAAGCGATGCCATCGACAGCCATATCGTGACAATGAAGGAAAGGCAGATTCGCATGGGGGGGAGGTTTGGCAGGGGTGCAGGTTGAAGCCAGAGGCAACGGCATGCATGCCTCCAGTCTATCAGAACGCACCAGCAAAGTTAAAGTGATTTTTTCTCGGTCTTTGTTCTTGCCGGACCAAGCTAAACTAACTCTTCCAAAACAGGGACTTTCGTGGAGCTGTATATTCTACCGCCAGGTGAGGAGTATCGATGACCTTCCCATGACCCAGCGATTGCACCCCTGCTTCCAATATGCCGGAGGTTAGCAAGGTGCGCTCAATCGGGTAGGGAGCTACCCCGGTGGTGAACATTTCTTCGGCCTGCGACATCAAAGCGGCTGAGTAGACAACATTAGGCACAGGGGGCAAATAGAACAGCGTCGACAGCGGAGCAGTTTGCCCCTTGAGTCGAGCCGCGAACGTAAAATCTCCGACCAGGCCGTTCATGAGCATCATGGTAGCCTTCGTGCCATCGCGATACGCAAAGCGATAGACGACTGGGTCTTCAACCCATTGTTGAATCTGCGCTAGGCTTGGATAGCGATGACTGAAACTTTCGGGCTGAGCGAGAGTCTGGCTGCGGCAGAGACACGCATGGAAGAGTTGCGGATCCCAGCCGCCGGCGTTCCAATTGTCTATTCCCATCGCTCGCCAAACTGCGTCGCCCCGCAACGCCTGCATCGAGGCGACGCCTGTTTCTCCGCCACGACGCCGCTCGGCCATGCACTGAATAACTTCCAAGGCATGGAAGTCGTAGCTATCAACGCCTCCCATTGCCACGCACATCAACTCATCGACCTCGGCGCCATAAGGCATGTCTACTGCCGGCATACGCCAGGTGACTGGCAACGACGATCCTGCCAGAAAAGGAAATTCCATTTCCCGGGAGGTCTCGGCCATTTCTTTGGCCCACTCCCAATTCCAGGAGAGATGCTTGTCGTTAAACAGCGGTGCTGTACGACCATCCTGCTTGAAGACGTTAACGACTTGCTTGAAGAACTCGTAACGAGGATAAAGCGTTTGTCCCAATTCGTTCACCGGATACTTGCCGTGCTCGCCAATAATCAGCACGGCATCGACGGCTAACTGATCGCCACCGCAACGGAGTGCTTCGGCAATTGAGGGATAGATGGGAAAACCAAATTCGCGAGAGCGGCTGGCACTCAAGTCGTTCTCAGGCTGTTGGTCGACATAAGCCGCCACTACGTCGAAGGGCGGATAGTGCCAGTGTCCCTGGCGTGGATAACCGACCAGGAATCGTGTGCCCATGTGCCAGGCATGCGTCGGATAGCGCCACTCGGTGGTGATTATCGCCAGGCGTTTTTTAGCAACAGGCTGAGCCCAGCCGAAAGATGCCGCTGCGATCCCGCCTCCCATAGCACCAAGAAAAGTCCGCCTGGAAACCATCCTACACTCCTCCGTCAAAGGGAGATCACATTGACAGTCAATCGCCAATCTTATCGCAAAGATGATCAAGCTGGCCTTGCCATCCACAAGACAAAACCGTCAACATTAGTAACCAGGCAAGGTTACTTAGATTCGAAGCGAACGCTTGGCGCACTCTCTTTATACGAAATGACAAATTCGCCGCCAGTGGTTGAATATCGCACCAACTCATCCCGGAGTTGAAAGTCGGTCTCTCCGCTACGCAGCAGCAAATCGGGACTTTCTGGCAGCAGGTAGCGGTCAGCAACTTTGAAAACGATTTCGTACGATCGCCCAAGGAGTGTCCGGTCGTCTTGAAGGCTGCGCCGTCAAGCATCTCCGCGGTGAGAAAATAGGCCTCAACCTTCAACCCGGCGGCTTCCATGTTCTCGACCATCTGCCGCTTGTCCTCGACTGGGTTATATTCGTCGGTCGTGCCATGAACAACGATCAGATGGCATTCGTTGCCTAGCGCTCGCATTTGTTCGAGATGGGCGGGGAGGCCCAGGTTGCGGATCGCCTGGTCGTCTGGCGATAGATAGGTTTTCTCGCTTGGATCGCTGCTGTAGCCAGCGTTCAGCTTGCTGCCCCCAGGCAGCCCGAAGGCAATGTCATCGTTCAGGCGCGCTCTGCCACACATGTCGACGGCACAAGTAAACGTGCGCGGCGCAAACTTATTGACCATCAAAGTGACGTTCCCCCCTCCAGAGCCGCCCGCCGAATAGATTCGCCTGGAATCGAACGGGATCTCCGCCATCTGCAAACCGTGGAAAACAAAGTAGAGAGCATTCAGTGCGTCAATCGCCTGGAGGTATCCGCAATCATAGGGAGCTTCGCCCTCGTCCCAGTTTTGCCCACTCTGTAGATAGTCGACGCATATGGCGACAACGTTATACCGACTGGCAAGCGCGTCGGGATCGGCTGTGCCAACGGCATGGGTGCCTCCCCAATTGTGGAGCGAGAGCATCAAGCCGGTCTTGGCATTGACATTCTCAAGGCTGCCACCCGGATAGTGGAGGTAGACTTTCACGCTCCGAGGTTCCGCGAACCAGGGCGACGCTTGCGTGGGGACTTCGACGCGGGCGTTTTGCTGGGGCAGCGCAGCGCTCGTGGCGCCGCGAGCCGAGGTATCGGCCAAGATCAATGCGAGAACAGCAACGACATTGTGCCAGTACCAAGGGCATCGAATCATACAGTTCTCCTCATCATTCTTGTGAGAAACACGAGACCAAACATGGCAGGGCCCCTTGGGAGAGCGAGCAATGGTTAAATGAGAGTCACCCTGCCAGCAAGGAATGTGTTCTAAAGTTATTCTGTTTCGTTCTACAGAATTGCCTTGTAGAAGCCATAGCCAGCCAGCAGAACGATCGAGATAGTGCTTACGAGAAAGGCAATGCGATAGAACCAACCTGGCTCGAGCCCCGGAAGAGTTCGTACAAAGTGGAAGTGGAGCGCGGCGACAACCACGATCAGCAGGATGGCTGCTGTGCCCAGTCCGCCGATCATGATCATCGTGACCGGTTGCTCGTACCACAGAAAAACGGCAGCCCAGGTGAGAGGGAAAAACCAGGACAGGATGGCAATCATCCGACGACGACTGATTGGGTTCTCGAATCTCAATAGTCCGATCTTGCTAAAGGCGTCAGCAGTGATTCTCGTCCAGGCCGCCAAAGCAGAAAATACGGTAGAAAACAAGACAGCAAAAGCTCCCACCAAGAATACGACACGGGCCCAAGGCCCCAGCGACTCGGTATACATCGTCGCAAGCGATTCAACCATCGCATAGCCGCTCGGCACTTCGCCACGAACGTGCAGCACCGCTGCGCCAAGGACAAAGAACGCCGCTGTCACGATCGTGTAGGCGACCATCGAGAGCAGTGCATCGAGGTACATCACTTTGATCCAACCTCGGGCACGTTCCTGCCAGACGGGATCGTTCTCGCGATAAGGGCCGACGTTGGCAGCGTAGCCCTTCTCCAGTAACCAATACGTGTAATGCATCACCTCGTCGCCGCCGACGCCGGTCAAGCCAAATGTGCCGAAAACAAATACGAGAGCCCCAGCCGGCAGTTCTCCTTTCAGCCCCGAAGCCAAATCGTCCCAGCCAATCGAGTAGGGCGTCCATTGGAGCGATGCCACCGAGATGAGAGTCATCGCCGTAAACACGATCAACAACAACAGCGAAGCCCGCTCGATAAACTGATATCGTTCCACGCACACCAGCGAGGCCACGACAACCGCAACAACCCAACACCAAACGGGAATGCTCACCGCTGGCGTCACAATGTTGAGCAACATCGCCAGGCCGCCAATGATACCTCCAAGTTGCAGGATTTTGATGGGCTGCAGCAGGAGCCAAAACCAGATCGTCCAATGCGTGCCGCGGCATCTGGCGCCGGGCAACCGATTGAGCGCCGTCATGCAGGTCTCGCCACTTTGGATCGTGTTTCTGGCAAACTCGAGTTGCAGGGCGACTTTTGCCAGGCAGCTGACGATGATCACCCACAACGTTTGGAAGCCTGCCTCGGCTCCCAAGGTGGTCGTGGCAATCAATTCGCCCGAACCGACAATCGAAGCTGAAAGGACAAAACCCGGGCCGCAATAAAGGAGTTTCCCGCTCCAGGTGGCAGGCGGTTCGGCAACTCGGCTCGCGTCGAGTTGATACGGGTCGATAGTCTTCACGGTCGGCTGATCGGAAAAAAGAGGCGGCCACCAAATCAGATACAACAGAAGCTACGATAGCGTGGCGGTCCGATATCGAGAACTGCGTGAAACAAACTCGGTTCCTAATCTACTCCTAAACACCCGCAGTGGCGACGGCAGCAAGACAAATAAGCCCCGCAGACAAGCCGAACGAAACGAGCTAAAATAACCGGCTTGCCCTCCTTTGTGGTGCTCCGTCACTACACTTTCTGTGAATCGTAGATATTCAAGGAATTCGAGCCATGTCTGCCAGCCAACTGAAAACCGACCCCTTCGCAGCCCGCGATACCTTCGATACCGGCGACGGCTCAGCGGGGATCTACCGGCTGTCGAAGCTGGAAGACGCCGGACTGGCTAAAATTGACTCGCTGCCGTTTTCGATAAGGGTCTTACTGGAGTCTTGCTTGCGAAACTGTGACGGCTACGAGGTCAACGAAGAGGATGTGAAGAATCTCGCCGGTTGGAAGGCGGCAGCCCCGGCGCCGGTAGAAATTCCCTTTAAGCCGGCCCGTGTGGTACTGCAAGATTTCACGGGAGTTCCCGCCGTAGTCGATCTGGCAGCGATGCGTAGTGCCATGCAGCGGTTGGGTGGCGATCCGAGCAAGATCAACCCGCTGGTGCCTGCCGATCTGGTCATCGACCATTCGGTGCAAGTCGACCATTTTGCATCCGACGACGCACTGGATTTGAATATCGAACTCGAATTCAGCCGCAATCGCGAGCGTTATGAGTTTCTCCGTTGGGGGCAAGATGCATTTGATAACTTTCGCGTCGTGCCGCCCGGTACCGGCATCGTACATCAGGTGAATCTCGAATACCTGGCGAAATGTGTCTTCTTGCGCAAAGATCATGCAGGGATCGTAGCGATTCCCGATTCGCTCGTCGGAACCGACAGCCATACGACGATGATCGACGGCTTAGGCGTCGTCGGCTGGGGCGTCGGCGGCATCGAGGCCGAGGGGATCATGCTGGGGCAACCGATTTACATGCTTCTGCCCGAAGTAGTTGGCATGAAGCTGACAGGTTGCTTACCCCCGGGCGCTACCGCAACCGATTTGGTTCTGACGGTCACCGAAATACTGCGCAATGAAAAAGTGGTCGGCAAATTCGTCGAGTTCTTTGGCGAAGGCGTTTCGAATATGTCGCTGGCTGATCGGGCCACGATCGCCAACATGTCGCCCGAGTACGGGGCAACCATGGGTTTCTTTCCGATCGATTCCGAGACACTGGCGTTTCTCCGCCGTACTGGTCGCACCGAAGCCGAAGTCCAGTTGGTCGAACGATATACCAAAGAACAAAACCTGTTCCGCACTGATGCCACGCCTGCCCCTTCGTTTACCAAGCTAGTCGAGTTGGATCTCTCGTCGGTAGTTCCCTGTCTTGCCGGGCCGAAGCGCCCTCAAGATCGTGTCCCGTTGTCGCGAATGAAGCAATCGTTCAACGAATCATTACGAGCGCCGGTCGGCCCGCAGGGCTTTGCCCTCGATGAAGCGGCGCTGGCCAGATCAGCACGGGTAGAGAGCAACGGCGACTCCTCGACGATTACCCATGGAGCGGTCGCAATAGCGGCAATCACCAGCTGTACGAATACTAGCAACCCTTCGGTTATGGTCGCCGCAGGATTGGTTGCCAAGAAAGCGGTCGAGAAGGGACTGAATGTTCCGCCACATGTGAAGACCAGTCTGGCGCCTGGTTCGCGCGTCGTGACAGACTACTTGGAAAAATCGGGGCTGAATAAAGACCTCGACGCGATCGGGTTTCAAACCGTCGGCTACGGCTGCACCACCTGCATCGGCAACAGCGGCCCGCTGCCAGAGCCTGTTTCGAAAGCGATCAAGTCGGGCGACCTGATCGCTTCAGGAGTGCTGTCTGGAAATCGCAATTTTGAAGGGCGAATCAATCCTCAGGTGAAGGCCAACTATCTGGCGAGCCCTCCCCTGGTTGTTGCCTACGCGTTGGCGGGAACCACCGATATTGACTTGACGGTGGAGCCCCTTGGCAAAGACAAAAGCGGAAACCCGGTGATGCTTGCCGACATCTGGCCGACGCACGAGGAAGTGAAAAGCGTGGTCGACGCTTGCGTGTTGCCCGAAATGTTCCAGAAACAATACGGCAATGTTTGGAAACAGAACGAAAAGTGGAATGCCATCGAATTGTCGGGCGGTGATCTCTACGATTGGAACGACGAAAGCACCTACATCCAGGAACCGCCTTTTCTGGTGGGCTTGAAACGTGAGGTCGATCCGATAGCCCCAATCGCTGGTGCACGATGCCTGGCGATGCTTGGCGACTCGACGACAACTGACCACATCTCGCCTGCTGGATCGATCGCCGCGGACAGTCCGGCTGGTAAGTTTCTGCAAGAAGCCGGCGTCGAGCCGCGCGATTTCAATAGCTACGGCAGCCGCCGGGGTAACGATCGCGTAATGACTCGCGGCACATTTGCCAACATCCGCATTCGGAACTACCTCGCCCCGGGTACTGAGGGCGGAGTCACTCGCCACTTGCCTGATGGCGAAACTTTGTCGATTTACGATGCTGCGATGAAGTACAAGGAAGAAGGCACACCGTTGATTGTGCTTGCCGGCGCCGAATACGGAACGGGCAGCAGCCGCGACTGGGCTGCCAAAGGGACTTTCCTGCTAGGCGTACGGGCAGTGATTGCGGCAAGCTACGAACGCATTCATCGTAGCAATCTGGTGATGATGGGCGTGCTGCCGCTGGAGTTTGCCCCGGGCACAACATGGCAGTCGCTCGGACTCACTGGCGAAGAAACATTCGAGGTCAAAGGTCTTGACGACAACCTCATGCCTCGTCAGTCGCTCACAGTCAATGCGACCGCAGCCGACGGCAGCGTGAAGGAGTTTGCCACTACCGTTCGCATCGATACGCCAGTGGAACTGGACTACTACCGCAATGGCGGAATTCTCCAAACCGTGTTACGAAAGCTGCTAGAGAGCTAGCTGCCGATCCACGAGTCGACGACAGCCGTGGAGCAATGCGAAAACGCACAGCTTCACTGGTTCAAAGGCTGTTGTAGCCTTGCGTTTGCTGCCTTTGAAGCCAATCGTGCGTTGCGCGACGGCGGAGCGGCTCTTCCTGTGAGTCCTCAGAGACCGATATCAGGTCTTTCACGCTGCGGAATAGGAGATTTGCACCTTGACGGTTTCCGCAGGACTGTTGCAACCGGTGCTTTCGCTTTCCTGGCCGAGATGTGAGTAGTTGGCTTTTGAAGTCAAGCATACTCAGACTCACATTCTGCCTTTTCCTTGAGTGAGAGCTCGTTTCGGCAGTGGGCCAATCCGGCCTGCATCCTGTAACGATCGGCTTCTCAATCATGAGTTGCGAGTAGACGCCGCAGCAGCAGGTATTGCCTACTGGCTGGAACGACCACTACATGCCCTTGTCCCAAAACTGATTGCGCAGGACAATGCTCCGTTTCGGCGAGAAATGTCGCCGTTTCAAACCTTGTGCAGACAATCAGCTACTCGTGTTCAGTTTCTTTCGCAACCGAAGGCGCAAGCGCTGGCTTGCTAGGCAAGAGCCTCGCGAGTGGGGCGAGTGGCTCGAGCGCAATGTCTGGCAGTACCGACATCTCGATGATCGACAAGCGAAGAAGATTCACGATTTCGTCTGCATCCTGTACCACGAGAAAGAATGGGCCGGTGGCGGCAAGCTGGTAGTTACCGACGAAATGCGGATTACCATTGCAGGCCAGGCAGCATTGTTGACGCTTGGGTTTGTCAAACCTTACTTTTTCGAACGCTTGCGTACTATCATCGTATACCCCAAGCCTTTTCGAGCGCGGCCCGAGTCGACTGACGACTTGCTGTTGGGCAAGCACAGTGAAGCTCTCGTCGACTTCAGCGCTCGCTCTGGAGAGTCTTGGCAGGGCGGCCCCATTATCCTGGCCTGGAATATCGTGCTCAAAGAAGGCCAAAGCGCCCGTTGCGGAAGAAGCCTGGTCGCTCACGAGTTTGCCCACCATATGGATGGACTGGATGGGCAGACCGACGGTTCGCCGCCGATCACGGACTATGAGTTCGAAAAGCGATGGTATCGTGTAACCAGCCAAGAACACCGCCGGCTACTGCGGTTTGCTCGCAGCGGCAGTCCAACGTTGCTCGACCATTATGGCGCAGAGAATCAGGCAGAGTTCTTTGCGGTTGCTACCGAGTGTTTTATCACTCGACCTCACGCTCTGGCCCGAGAACATGGCGAGCTGTTCTCGGTCCTGTCACGGCTTTTCGGTCAGGATCCTCGTCAGTGGATTCCTGCCCAGCTGGAAAAAGCCGTTGACTAAGCACCCCCGCGGTCAGTCGGTGCAGGCAGCTTGCTACTCAGATGGAATAGATTGGACGCCCGTTCGTCGATATGATGAATTGGTAATCAACTACCTGGCTTTGGCAGGTCGAATGCGAACATGATTTCCGAGACGCAATGCCCAGCATGCAAGGCTTCGCTCCGAGTTAGCGAAGAACTCGCCGGCAAGCAAGCCAAGTGCCCACAATGTGGAGCGTCAATCACGGTTTCGGGTCGTCCGACTTCTACTGCTACGCTACTTGCCAAGGCATCGCCCGACGAGATCGTCAACGAGCTATCGCACCGCGGCCGTAGTGCGGTACTGGTCTTATTCGATACTCCTGAGACGGGCGAATACGATTTGCCGACGCTGGCGAAGGCAAAGGTGCGGGTCTACTCGACCAACGATATGGACGACACGAAAAAGCTCCATGCCTTAGGCAGTCTTGGACGCATCGCGGCAGGGATCGAGCAAGCTCGTAGCGAGGTCACCGCTATTGCTGCGAATGCACCCGTTTTTGAATTCAAAGGCGATCCGCTAGGCATGACCCTCAGCGACTTTAAGAAAAAACATGCCCGTAAAACGGGAGGCATCGGCATTATGCTGCCCTGGTGTTCCAGCGATTCGCCGGGGCAAACGATCGAAGCGCTGTTATCGGAACCGTGGCATGCGAGGTGTGGCATTGTCCATGCTCGCCTCGATCTGCCAGCGGAGAACAACCCTCCCACAGTGGCCGGAGTTAGTGCTGAGCCTCTGATCTATCAATTCCTCGACGGGCGACTGTTTCGAATTACCGCTTTTTTCGATACCGATTCATTTCATATCGTTCGCAAAGCAGTCGCTGAAAAACATGGGGAGCCTACCAAGGAATCTCCCGATCCCATGTGGTTCTCCTGGGAGAACGGCGTGTCGGCTGTTCACTTGATCCGAGGCGCCATCCGTCCGAAAAAGCCCTCAGAACTGCACTACGTCCACAACCCGTTGTTTCAACAGATGCAACGTCGGACACCCAACATGAACGACGACCTGTAAGCATCGCTTTGACCAGAGAAGCAAGTTGCAAAGTTAACCGCGAACTTTTCCTTTCCAGAGCCGTCCTCGTCTGTATCATTCTCCGTAGTCGTTGCCAGCGGATCACCGAGCAAACAATGCAACTCTCTTTGAAACACTGCGGTATTCGCTCCTGGCGAGCAGAAGATGCCGCGACTTTGCCGCAGTTCGCAAATAACAGGAACATTTCCCGGAATCTCCGCGACACATTTCCTCACCCTTACACGGCCGATCATGCCAGTAGCTTCATTGCGACCGCACTCGATCAATCACCTGAAACCCATTTTGCCATCGAAGTTGACGGACTCGCTGTCGGTGGAATTGGCGTCCGATTACGCGATGACATCGAACGCTACGTTGCTGAACTGGGATACTGGCTGGGCGAACCCTTTTGGGGCCACGGCATAGCAACCGAAGCAGTAACAGCGATCTCCAGCTTCGCCATTCGAGAATACTCATTACAGCGCATTGAAGCCTGGGTGTTTCATTGGAACCCCGCTTCTGCCCGCGTATTGGAGAAAGCCGGCTACCGATGGGAAGCTACGCTACGTCGCAGCGCCGTGAAGGAAGGCCAGGTAATCGATCGTATGCTCTATGCGCTGCTGCCGGAGATTCCTCAAGACACACTCACCGGCACTAAGGCATCCCGATAGTGCTCGCAAGCCTGGGACGGTTCGAGATTGAATATGACTCGCCCGTCGGTCGTCCACTGTCCATGCCGGTGGACAAACACTGCCGTGGCGAAGCGAAGATTGCCAACTGCTTCGACCCCTTCCATATCGCCCCCAGCGATAGCTTCGAAGCTGATTGTAGCACTTACCAGGGCAATCAACTCGCCGGTGGCAAGGTCTCGCGCAAACAGACGTGCTTCGTTGAGATTGAAATCCTTCCAACGCAAACCGCGAGGCATGCCAGTCGCGGCAGCAACGGCAAGAAACTCCTGCTGCAATTCCTGCTCCAATTCCTCAAATACCAAGATGGCAAGCCGCCTCTTGGCTTCCAGTTGAGCAATTCGCCAGCGCCGCCAGATCCAACCTGCGACCAACGCCAGCAGAAAACCGCTGGCAACCGTCAATACAACATGCATCATGTGATCGAATCGAACTTGTAGGATTCCGGCCGATGGGGAGTCTCAGAGGTTGCCCTCGAGCTTTGCCTGGAATCTACGCCTGATCCGTTAGACTGACAACCGCTAAGGTTGCGCGCCGTCCGGTACAGGCAGAGCCTCCTCTACTGCCTGAGGGGGACCGAGTTGAGGCTCTGAGAGGATCGCCGGCATGGCAGGCGGACAAAACAGCTGCTGTGGTGCCGAGCAGGGGCAACCTCCCAGGTTCTGATCTGCAGCATAACCACCGTAGCAAGGTTGTGGCCCTGGATTCCAGCACGGAGAACTTGCTCCGGCGAAACCACAATTGCAGGGGCTGCAACTGTGGCAGGGGGTCTCGACGAACTCGAGCCGCTGAACTTTCATTGGCGCGCAGCACGGCATGCGAACCATCGGAGCATGATGACCTGGGCCGTAGCCGCAGCCAAAGTATTGAGCCGTTGTGCTGGGAAGATTCCATCGCCCAATCGACTGTGCCTGGGCCGACGTAGCAGCCAGCCCTAACAGTAAAAGGGGCACACAAATAAGCTGGCTCAATCGCATCGTTACCATCCCTGGCTCGCCAAGAGTAGGAGAAGCTGCCTCAAAGACTGGACAGCAGTTCGCTACCTAGTAGCATCGAGTTTCTCCAGGGCTTTGCATCAGCGGCAAAAAGAGTTTGAATTCGATCTCCACGGCTGCCCTGCGAGTTTCGATGTCACAATACGACTGACCGGTGCTGTCATTGAGATTCGGAACAAGTCTCCAAGCTTAGCTAGTTTGTTGCCCTTGAGGAGAATTGGCTGATTATTTCGAGAATTCTGGTTTTTGTCGTCTGCATGCGGATGCCGATGAAAAGGGACGTACGGACTGGCTCACTACCCCGCATCGAAGGTGAGCACCGCACTCAAGCCCAGAATCTGCCTGTCACGAAGTCTGGTGCTGCCTTGCCGTCTCGCTCTGCCCGCAGTCCCCAGACCTTTGACGAACCAAGATGGCCCTGTCACGCCCCTTATTTCGAGCGACCCTGGCGATCGCCCTGGCCGCGCTAATCGCCCAGCAAACAGCCCTGTCGTTTCCGGGGCCGACGGCGAGCGGTTACCAGTCGTCAATCAGTTCGGGCTCTTTTGGGGCTCCTGAAGCCGAGTACGAGGGTGCTATCGCCCTGGGCCCCCATCCGCAATGGCTCGCTCCCCCTCGCGCCTTCGAGCAAGGCAATCAACCGATCAGCAGGCCTCGTCAGGCAGCGCCTGCAAGCGAGTGGACTCTGATGCCCAAAGGGCTCATCTATCGGCCATATTTGGCAGGTGCCAAGGAATCTCGCATCCGATCAGTTTGGCACGACGAAAAGGGCGAGGGAGGCATCTGGGATATAACGCTCGGAGGGCAGGTAGGCATCTTGCGTTACGGCCTTCCCAATGAAGAACGTCCCATGGGATTTCAGATAGGCATCGAAGGCGCCGGTTTGACTCGACTCGATCTGGATGAAAAACGAGACGTCATGGCGACCGACTATCGGTTTGGCGTGCCACTGACTTGGGGTGATGATTCCTACCAGGTGAAGTTTGGCTATTACCATCTTAGTTCCCACTTAGGCGACGAGTTTTTGCTCAAGCATCCCACTTATCCGCGGCTCAACTTTAGTCGCGACGTACTGATTTGGGGCGTTTCGTTTTCCCCTCTTCAGCAGTGGCGCGTGTACTCGGAGGCCGGCTATGCCTTTCATGCCGATGTGACGGAACCCTGGGAATTCCAGTTCGGCGTCGAATACGCCCCCGACGGGGCCACGGGGCTCCAGGGACAGCCTTTTGCCGCGGCCAACGGACATCTGCGCGAAGAGGTCGACTTCGGCGGAAACATGGTTCTCCAACTTGGCTGGGCCTGGCGACGCGATCCTGCCAGCGGCATGTTCCGCATGGGCGTGGAGTACTTCAATGGCAAGAGCGACCAGTTCTCGTTCTTCGACGACAGCGAACAGAAGGTTGGCTTCGGCCTTTGGTACGACTATTGAGTTGTACGTCCTGTCATCGATTAAGCGTTTCGCGTTCGATGACTTCTCCCCCATTCCGCGTCGTCAACGCTCGCATCGTGTCCTCACCAATAGCGAGGCTCAGCATGCGGCAAGAACCGTCGCAGAAAGCAGCCGCAAATGCGCTTCTATTCTCTCCAAGTCCTTGGAATGGCCTGGCAGAGTCAACCTCGATGTCCGTCGGTTTGGTCCAGGGAACTGCATGGTCAGAGTCTGCCCTGACAAACATCAGGGTGTTGCTCAGGCCATCTCTCACCGAGACGAAAGTCAGTTTTCTATTTCCAGGAAAGGGCGTCTCAGCGCCAGCCAAAGCCAGATACTGCGTGTGCCCAGGCGCGACGGCCCGGTCGGCAAGGGGAGATGCGAAGACCGCTGGCATACGCTCGAGCAGCTTGAGGTTGTGCTCACTGTCCCAAGGTTCATCGAGATGGAATTCGCGGTAGAGGGTCTCCTGCTCGAGATAGGGCAGTAAAGAAACCCGCCAACTTAAGAGTGGTTCTTCCTGGTCGTCGTAGATGTTCGTAACAAACTGATTTCGGCTGTTGGCATAATTGTGAAACGCCAAGGCAATAAACTTCATGTTGTTTAGCTCAGAATTCCGCCGCGCTGCTTGCCGGGCGCCTTGAGCGGCAGGCATGCCGAGCCCGAATGCCAGCGGCGCGAAACCGATCATGCCGCCTCCTGGAAGCGACTGCCGCGAGGTGAAGTAATACCCGTCGCTCGCATGGGCAACTGCCCCGACGCTCGGTCGCAGGTGTTCTATAACCGAATCTGGAGAAGGCAAAAGAGATACATCAACGTCAAAACCCTGCTTTTGCAGCTCAGAACTGAGCAGTTGAGCTCCGATCTGTATCAACGGGTAGAGCGAGCGAGCGAAACTGGGCGTATCGCAGTAGCTGAGCATCGACGGCGAGTCGCTCGCGGCAAGTAGCTCGCGGATTGCCGGGACATCGGCTAACGATTCGTCAGATTCTCGCATCAGCACGCTTCGGACGGTTTGCGGCATCAGCCCCAGCACGAGCCATTCGTCTGAAACACCCCAGGCAGGGGCAACAGGGATCGACTCCCCGACAAAGTTGAGATAGTGAATCCGGAACCCTTCAGACTCGCTTTGTCGAATCGAGACGCCACGGCGGCGGCCGCCATGCATTCTCGCCTCAGCTGCGGCGATCAGCTGGTCCAGCGCCTCGTTCAATCGAGCAGCATCTTTCACTCGCACTGCCACAGCCGAGCCAAGCCACGAAGTCATCAAGTCGCCTGCGGGCAAATAGGCGACCCAGACGTCGTCGAGCGATTTCACGAGATCGTCTTTGACGTTCACACCAAATTGGGTTTCAAATTCCCAGAGCCCGCGGTCGACTTCTTCGATGACCCGCGGTTGAAACTCGCTAACAAGCCGCAACGCCTCGTCCCAGATTTCATCGACATCGGCCCGCACGGCGACTGCGATCATGGCATCTCGGGGAATGGTGCGCAAGTCCCGTTTTGAAAGGGGCTTGTAGGGCAACAATCCGAGCAAGCCCTGGCGCTGCCCGTCGGTGGCGAGATGAGAAACATTCATGCAACCGTCGCCATCGAAACCGGCAATGCTATGCGCTGAGTCGATACTTGTAATTCCTAGCTTCTCGACAATTGGCCAGGCGTCTTGGGATTCGAGCAGCGGGCGCAGCCGCTGGAGAATGAGCGAGACATTGAAGTAGCCGAGCGACGACTCTCGTTGGACTGGGTGTTCATTTCGCAGTTCTTCGAGCCAGGCAGGCGGGCTGCCGGCCATTCGTTCGATGATCTTCGCAGCTGTTCCGTCGCCAACTGCTAGGATGAAATAGTTGTTGTGCCATCCCCATCGAATCTCGGGGGCTTGCATCGTAGGCCTGAGAACACTCCATGTTTCGCCATTCAACTCGATACTGCTGATTCCCAACTGCTGTGCCGATTCAGTTTCGAGCAAACGCTTGAGCGCATTCTGAATGTCACCTCGCTGCTCGCCAGCGCTGAGCACCCAACCCGCTTGAATCATGACGCCAGCTTCAGTCGCCTGAACATCCTCGACAAAGATGGCGTGAGGCAGCGAGAGGACTGCCTCGACAAGCGTCGGCAATTCGCGAGCCAAAACGCGCATTTCACGGTCTGGCCCTACGTTGCGCCCGATCAGTCGCAAGACTTGAGTCTTGACGGCCGCTTCCAACTGCTGCACTTCAGGTTCAGCCAGCAGTTGCTCAGTTTGGTTTTCACTCTTGGGGTCGGCTACTGCGGTGCCGGCCGAGGAGCCGTACCACAGGCACTCTTCGGGCGCGATCGCCGACAGCGCAGGATCCAAGGGCAGGGGAGGACCCAACAAAGCTGCGGGGCACACCGAAGAAAACAACAACAGCAGGCTCAGGCTCAAGACTCCAACAGATGCCATTTTCTTCGCCTCCATCGTACTGCTCGATCGGAAGAATACCCCAGCAGACAAAGCACTGAGCCCCGCCCACAGCCTACTTAACTATCCAAGATTCACAAATGAAGTCAATCGTAACCCGCTCGGTAGTCAGTAGAGCCGACAAACAGCTTGCGCGCAAAGCCTCACGCTTTCTTCATCAACATCTGACAAGCCCTTCACGGCAGCTTCATCCGTTAGCACTAATCTCCGTGCATCCTGTTGGAGGATAAGTGAGGCCGGGCAAGGCTTGCCTTCAGGAAGTAGTTATTTCCCCAGGGCTACGGACGAGACCTGAACAACAGCCTTGCCGGTCTCACGTTCCAATTCACAGGAGTCACGAGGAAACTTTTTTTGGACCTAGAAAAGGAAATGTACTAATGAAGAAGATTGCTTTCATCGTTGCATACTTTACGACTACGGCTATGCAGTCTGCCTTGGCTGCCCCCAATCTGCAAATCACCGAGATTTGGGCAGGCGGTCTTCCTGGTGCGGAAGCTACTTCCGATTGGTTTGAACTTACCAACTTCGGAGACATGCCGGCCACGGGACTCGACGGCACGCTCTATTACGACGACGACTCGTTTGATGCCACAAAAGACGACGCACTATTCGGTGTCGACACCATCGCCCCAGGCGAATCTGTCATTTACCTGGTCTCTTGGGAAGACACGTTCACGGGAGGCGTAGGCGACGCGATCGCGGCATTTACCTCCATGTGGGGCGCTCCCGCAGGAAACCTCACCGGAGTACAGATTGGTTATGTCGATGGTGGTAGCGGTTTGGGGGGCGGAGGAGATACCGCAGTAATCTTCACGGGCAACACTGCGTCATCGCCTCCAGTGGACTACGCAGCTTACTCCGTTAACCCTCAAGTCGAGTCCTTCGTTTCTCTCCCTGACGGCACTTGGGTAGACAACACCTTTGCTCAGGACGGCGTGTGGAGTGCCTACCAGGGCAATTTCAATGCGACCGACGATGTGCTCTCGACGCCGCCAATTGGTTCTCCTGGCGCAGTCGGTGTTCCTGAACCAGCCGGCATCGCGTTAGCTGCCACAGGCTTGCTCTTGCTGGCCATACGTCGCGTTTGAAACAGCTTGTAACGAAACGACTTCCGCGCACTCCCTCGAAGTCCAGGATTTGCGACCCTGGGCTTCGTCGGATGTCGCCGGCTTGCTGCCGACCAAATGAAATCAATTTCCTTTGAGGAGAGAATACTTGTGAATCGCCAAATTGTAGGTCTTGTAGTCCTTACTTGCTTCTGCACAGTCGTACAACCTGTCCGTGCGAAACTGCTGATCAATGAAGCATTCGTCAATCCCGGCGGCTCGCCTGACAACCCGCGAGAGTTTGTCGAAATACTCTCGACAACTACCTCAGATTCGCTGACAGATGTCTGGTTGCTCGAAATCGCCAACGAAATCAACGACGACGACATCTCGCC
>JAGQOW010000627.1 GCA_020427155.1 Planctomycetales bacterium
TGTG
Source organism: Planctomycetales bacterium (assembly GCA_020427155.1). Lineage (GTDB taxonomy): Bacteria > Planctomycetota > Planctomycetia > Pirellulales > Lacipirellulaceae > Bythopirellula. Next base: position 5 of record JAGQOW010000627.1, read on the forward strand.
CCGGGCTTTACCACTGCTACCCAGTGATCAGGCTCACCCTTGCCCTTACCCATTCGAGTCTCAAGCGGTCTTGCGGTAACCGACCGATGCGGGAACACCCGAATGTACAGTTTACCCTCACCTCGGATGTACTGCATAATGGCAATACGACAGGCCTCGATCGTCTGCGCTGAGATATGCCCGGGCTGAGTAGACTGCAACCCCCATTCTCCGAACGAGACGCGATGACCACGAGTCGCGTTACCTCTTATACGACCTCTTTGGCTTTTTCGATGCTTGACCCGTCTTGGCATCAGCGCCATCTGAGTTCTCCTCGCTGTAATCCCCAAGATCAATCCAGACTTTGACACCGATGATGCCCATCGCTGTCTTCGCCTCTGCCAGACCGTAATCAACGTGACGCCTCAAAGTAGAAAGAGGCACCGATCCACGACTCGCCTTCTCACAACGCGACATCTCTGCGCCGCCGAGACGTCCGGACAGCTCAACTTTAATACCTTTGACGCCAGCTTCCATCGACTGATCCAAGGCCCT
>JAGQOW010000628.1 GCA_020427155.1 Planctomycetales bacterium
CTTCAGGGATGTGAAAGGTGCTGCGGAGATCCTTTAGGGAGATGTACCCTTGCCCTGTCCCCATATCGACGCAAAACATCGGCTGCTTTTCCTTGCCGCGCAGCACGAAGCAAGCGCCGGGCGCCTGAAACACCTTCGCCTGAAAATCAAAATGAGTATTGCGCGCGGGGCCTTGATGGCGCGCCTCGACAGCATCAGGGGGAGGGTCGCTATCCGTCATAAAGAACCCGATGATGTGGCGTCTGTCATGAAGAAATGGAGCGGGTGAAGGGAATCGAACCCTCGCCTAAAGCTTGGGAAGCTTTCGTTCTACCATTGAACTACACCCGCAAACCCGGTCGAATCCTAACGGCCAAATAAGGAAAAAGTCCTAGGTTTCAGCGGCACGTCATAGCATATAACCCCCTGTTGGCAAATTGCCGAGCACCCTCTGGGGCCAAACTAAAATTGCCGTAAATATGGAACCCATCGTCTATCTACCGGTCGAGATCAAACCCAGAGAGTTCCCCGCGCGCCTCCTAATCGCAGGACATTTGTT
>JAGQOW010000629.1 GCA_020427155.1 Planctomycetales bacterium
CAGAACAGTAGTTGTTTCCCCAAAAGTTGTCGCTCCTAAAGAAGTCACGTTCAAAGAAAGCTAATCGGGTAAGGGCGGGTGTTTAGCCCGCCCTCCCCACACCACCTAGCATGCGGGTCCGCACTAGGCGGTTCACAACAAGGGAGCACACGACGGTCTCAGGCATAACCATGCGCCTTCATCCAGAGATCACGCACGGAACTCAAGCCTTGGCTTTTAAGCCAGTCATTCGTCATTCCGGTCTGAGTGGCCAGCGTCCGCGCCAGGTGCCAGTAGGCTTTGCTACTGAGCCCCGTTCTGATGGCCTGCCCTCTGCTCGTTCCCAGCGCCAACAGCTTGCGCACCTTGGTGCGCGGCTTGCGCCACTGTTTCCAGTAGCACATCCGCACGCGGCGTCGAATCCAGCCGTCGAGATCAGCGAAGTCGTCGAACTGGCGAGCCAGACCGAAGTAACCTATCCAACCTCGCAAATAGCGATTGAGGTCAGTCAAACGACGCGCCATCGAAATCCCTCGGCTGCGCCCCGTGAGTTCCTG
>JAGQOW010000630.1 GCA_020427155.1 Planctomycetales bacterium
GCCATCAGGCGGCGCTCCTTCTTGCACCACACCCAACGGCTGCACGCCATTTGCTACTTGCTACCCAAACCCGCAGCAATGGCATTCTTCTTACCGCTGCGAAGCACATAACGCCCAGGTAAGCGGCGCTCGGCGCGCAGCGCTTGCTTGGGTGAAAATGGCGAAGCCACACCCAAGCAAGTGCGGAGTGCTGAGCGTCCGAGTGAGCCGCAGGCGAACGGCTTGACCGAATTGTTAGGCATTTTTTTGCTCATAGGCCAAAACCACCAATTCGCTGAGAACATTCTTTAGCCCCTTCCAGCCTACTGCACTTACGCATTCCGCCTGACCGGGCGGAGATGAAACCAAAGCCCGGTTAAAAAGGAGCAAGCAAATGAGAATACGAAGGTGACGAAGTATTGGGCAATGCTAAGCACATTGCTCAGCACTTCGCCCCGGCCTTCTTTTAGGCTTCTTAGATCCTTGCACTCGGTTGATTGGTATTGTGTTTCTTCGCAGAATTCGAACGCCGTTTCTCCCATTCCGAGGAATGGTG
>JAGQOW010000631.1 GCA_020427155.1 Planctomycetales bacterium
AGCAACCAGCAGTTAAAGACCGACGGAACACTAGAAAGAATTGCGACAGCGTGGGAGCCATCGAGCCCGATTGCGAGTCACCGCGCGATTGTCGGGGGAGTGAGGGAGATAGATGCCAAGAAACGCAAAAAGACTCACGCCGAATCGACGTAAGTCCTTATTGTGTAACCAGTACCAGAGGTGGGACTTGAACCCACACGACCTTGCGGCCACTGGATTTTGAATCTACTAAAGCAGTATTGGACTTGGATCAGAAACGGATTGGAACTCCGTTGACGAGTTACTCTTGCATCGATTCTACCTTCGCTTTGGATTGTATTCAAATGGCAACCAAACGTCCAATTCTGCCACTGATCTGCCACTGACTTGTTCCCGCACTGACGGTCAAATTGCTGCCAACCGAAGGAGCATCATTCGAGGAGTGGCGAGTCTCGGAACGACCTTGGGAACAAGGTAGCGATGGAGTCACAACCCAAGCCCAATCGTGTCCCCATTCTGTCCCCGCGACAGTGATGCCTGAAGTTTGGAAGCCGT
>JAGQOW010000632.1 GCA_020427155.1 Planctomycetales bacterium
GTCCGCTGAGTCGAATAGCGGCGTCGACCGCAAGCTTCGCCGTCTGAAGCTCGAACAAGACAAGGGACAGTGCTCTCGGTGTCCGCCACATGACGGCGAGAATCGAGGCAGACGCCCGAAAGACGACAAGTACAAGTTGCAGCGGAAGGGTCGCGCGCGTGCGCTATCTAGACGCCGGCGCCTAACTACGCATTTGAGTGGACCTATGGGACAGGCTTCGATGTTTCCTGAGAAGATGTCGTTCGTCGGCCGCTCAATGCGGCGTTAGGCGTCAGATACCACCCGCATTGGCATGCCACACGAGCCATACCTGCTCTACGCCCTGATCGTTGCATGCGAGGTCGGCTTCTGGGTCATCTTGCTGCTGGCGCTTGCACTTCGCTACCTGCTTCGCAAGGAACCGCTGAGCCGCGCAATGCTGCTTTGCTTGCCGCTCGTAGACGTGCTCCTTCTGCTCTTCACCGCTATGGATTTGCGCCGTGGAGCAACAGCCACATTCGCGCACGGTCTGGCCGCCGCCTACGTCGGC
>JAGQOW010000633.1 GCA_020427155.1 Planctomycetales bacterium
TGCGACGCCAGCCGAAGCTCTCGAGCGCGCGCACACGCTCGGGCGAACCGATCGCGACGTAGCGCGACGCGTCTTCGAGCACGCCGAGGTCCCGACCGCGGTCCTTCACCCAGGCCTCCAGCCCTCGCGCTTCGGCGGCGCCACGAAGGGGAGGGCGCAGGTCGAGGTAGCGGTTGCTCACGTGGTAGACGACGAGCCCTTCGTCGCCGACGCGCGCGCGGTAGAGGTCGAGCGCTTCGACCGTCAGCAGGTGCAGCGGCACCGCGTCGCCGCTGAACGCGTCGACCACCAGCGCGTCGTAGGGCGCGATCTCCTCGCGTCGTTCCGCGGCGAGCGTGTGACGCGCGTCGCCGGTGACGAGACGAACCTCGCCCTCGCCGTCGAGGTAGGTGAAGAAGCGCTCCGCGAGCTCGACCACGACCGGATCGATCTCGTGAAACGAGACGTGCTCGCCGGCTTCGAGATGCCCCGCAATCGCACCGACGCCGAGGCCCACCACGCCGAGCCGCCGGGGGCGCGGCAAGGTTCG
>JAGQOW010000634.1 GCA_020427155.1 Planctomycetales bacterium
CGAGGTGATCCACAACTTCCCGCAGCTGCCGGAACAGTTCTCCTGGCAGACGACGCACAACGTGGCTGTCGACGAAGCGGGGAACTTGTATGTGATCCACGAAGGTCGCCGGGAACTGAAGGACCACCCATCGATCTTTGTGTTTGATCCGCATGGGAAGTACATCCGATCCTTCGGTGCCCAGTTCCAGGGGGGCGGGCACGGAATCGAGATCCGCAAGGAAGGGAATGAAGAGTTCATCTACGCCTGTGCGTATCAGCAGGAGAAGACGTTCGCCAAGCTCGACCTTAAAGGCGGGATCATCTGGCAGCAGTATGCTCCGATGGAGTCAGGGGTGTACGCCGATGGGGAGAACATTCCGTTTGTCGACAAGGCCGATCCGGACAAGGCGAAGAAGGTCTGGGGTCGCGACCGCTTCCTGCCGACTAACTTCGCGTTCCTCGACGACGGCGGCTTCCTGCTGGTGGACGGCTACGGTTCATTCTACGTCCATCGGTATGACAAGGACGGCAAATGGCAAAGCTGCTT
>JAGQOW010000635.1 GCA_020427155.1 Planctomycetales bacterium
TGCCATGCCGTCGAAGCCTTGATCTGCCAGGAGTTGGAGAACGTCGTTGATCGCGGTACATTGATCGTCGTGGGCCATGAGGGTCTCCTTTCGCTTGAGTGATGACTTGCGAAAAGAAGATCAACATTGGCCCACAACTTTTCAACACCCGCTGGTGACTGTCGTGGACGCGCAGTAATTTCAAGTTGACTGCGCTTTTACAGAAAGAACGTTACACCATCGGTTGAAGACGAAGACGAGCGGATGACAGAACGAATCTTCGAACTAGTTCCAGGCAATCAAACGAAAGCTACGGAAACCGCCTCAGCCAAGACGTTGGACGTCGACTTGATGTCGTACCGCCTTATCTGATCATAGTCACCCATTGGCGTACTTCTTCTGCACGCGATTCTTGGCGAGTAATCCGATGGCGCCAATGACAAAAGGAATTAGTGCGTGCGGTTCCGGAACGGAGGCCACGGCGGTTCTGGGACCTTGTTCGTAGCCACCATCCTGAAAAGCAACGACAAAGTCACTTGTAGTGAAT
>JAGQOW010000636.1 GCA_020427155.1 Planctomycetales bacterium
CCATCACCCAGGGCGTGGAAAGCGAAGACTACTTTGCCTTCGCCTCCGCCAGGGAAGGAGACCGCTATCTCGGTTTCACGTTCGGACGTAGTTCTATAGCCACTGTGGATGAATCCTCTCTGCTGATAGATCGTGAGGCCGCAATCGCTTACCGCGAAAGTACGCAACAGGCACCTGAGCCTGGCCCTGAGCCCGGTGGTGTGGGCGGTGAATCCGGAAGCCCGACCACACCGGCCGGTGGTACGGGCGGCACGGGGACACCAACCCCGACGCCCGGTGGGTCAGGAGGTGCTGGCACAACAACACCATCAACAACCAAGAGGCAGTTCTACGGGACGATTTCGCTCGACCCGGTCAAAGCCAAAATGGACTTTGCCACCATCATGGATGAAGTCGTACAGCAGTTCACTGCCAAGCTCGGCGTGAATGTCAGGATATCTGTGGAGATTGAGGCCAATAGCCAGGACGGATTCAATGAGTCAATGCAGCGAACGGTCAAAGAGAATTGTAATGTGTTGAAATTTA
>JAGQOW010000061.1 GCA_020427155.1 Planctomycetales bacterium
TTCACCTGGCGGACCGGGGCGCTGGTCTGTTCGGCCACCTTGCCGCGGGCCTTGTTCATCTGGCGGTACTGATTGGCCGTGACGATAAAGGCGGTGCCGATCATCAGGAACAGCGTGAGCAGGCTGAGGACGACCAGCAGCAGAATGCCGCGGCGGTCGGAGGCCCGGCGCCTGGCATTGCGCGGCAATGCGGCGAAGGCCTTGTTTTTGTTCCGAGTATTCATGGCTCTACTCACTTATTCCGAGTCTCTTAGCCCCTTGGATGCTGGATGTGGGATGTTTGATTGTTGATGCAGGACTTGAGTCGCGAGTTGCGAATCGCCCTCCTTCACATCAAAAATCTCACCTCTTACATCCAACATTACTCTTGGCTCCAAAGCGACGTGTGTTCCATGTGCATTTGCTGGGTGGCGACGCTGATCGCGCCTGGCAGAATGATGGCGCGAAGGTTGTATTGCGAATTCACGGGCCAATCAGGGCCTTCGAGCATAGCGTAGCGCATTTGGAAATTACCCGATTCAGCTACTTCGTAATTAGCATCTGCTTCGGAAACAGTTTCCTTGTCTAGTGCTAAGATGCGATACCATTTCAACAAAAAGTCACCTGTCGTTTGATTGACGCCAGCAACAGCAATCCAATTGCCTGGGAAAATCTCATCTACGGCTGCATCAACTTCTGCGGCAGAAGAGCCGTAGATCACTAGCTCACCCTGATAAGAAAACTCTGCCCTTACAAGCCGTTCGCTAGTGGGCGTGGGAGCGATTTCGCGGCGACGGAAGACGACGACCGAGATGTCGTAACGCAGCTCGCCGTAAGAGTTGGCGTTGACTTCTGGCTGCAAACCGACCAGGGCCTCGCCGCTGGTCGGCACGATGGTGGCCAGCCAGGAGTAATCGCCCTGGTATTGCCGCCGGAGCAGGGCAGGAGTGGCGGTTGCAGTGTTGAGATCCCAGTTCTGGATGCTGGGGCGATCGTCCTCGTCGGGTTGTGCGACGGCCAGATCGTCGCGCAGCCGAAAGATCGTCTCGGCAACTGCGGTGCTCATCAGCCCGTTGGTATCCAATACCGTCAGACGGCGAATGGGCCAGCGGCGACCGGCGAGGATATTCTGCCAGGGGTTGCTGGTATAAACGCGGCCCGACTGATTGAGTATGTAAGGAAAGACATCGAGATCGGGAAGTACGGGGTTGGGCGCCAGCGCGGTGGCGGTCGCCATGGGATCGAGTACGAAGGCATGGCCCGGGCCAAACTGCTGGGAACTGCCGATGCCGCCGGGAAGCGACAGATTGAACAAACCGACATTCGCGTTGGGGTTGCCGTTGAGTGTCGCCGGCTGAATGAACGAGGTATTGAATTCCACCGGGGGATTGTGCGCAGTGGCCGTCTGGGCGGCCAAATTGCCATTGGGGTCGGCATAGTGCCAGTATTCGGGGCGCAGCATGCCGCGGGCGACAAGCTCTTCGAACGCGTTCTGGGCCAGGCTGCTGCCCAGATCGTGCTTCTCGGCATCGACTACATACTGGTTGCCGACGGGAAAGATCACCGCGACGCCCATGAGGCCGAACAACAGCACGAACATCGAGATGAGAATCTCGATGAGGCTGATACCGCTGCGCAAAGCGGAAAGCGCATCGCTAGACGAGACCCGTCGTCCCGGCTTTCGGCTTTCGGCTTTCCGCTTTTCACCGTTCATCGTCCTGCTCCTACGGTTCGCATTTGGTGGGCAAACTCGTGGGCGGCTTCGATCTGGAATTCGGCCGTTTCAAAATCGTTGGTTCCAATAAAGTTGGTATTTCTGGCATCGACAAAGGCGTTTTCGTTGACCACCACGCGGCCTGTGCTGGGCGAGATCGAGAGCCAGCGGCTGTCGAGGTTGAGCCAATTGATTGCTGCTTGTCGCTGGGCAAGGGTGTCGTTCGATGCGCTGGCTTCGATCGTCCAGGCAGCGCTAGTAAGTCCGCCGTTTTCGACGCGGCCGAGCAGCAGCGCGATGCGCGAGACGTTATCGAGCGAAACGCCGTTGAACAACACCTCGCTCACGCTGCCGGTGGGCGAGAACATGATGCCGACTGAGTCGGCATAGGTCTTCTGCCCACCTGAGGCTAAGACAGTATGTAGCGAACTGCCAGTTGGAAAAGCAACGCTTGTAGCAAATGGAACTTCATTCGTAGTAGCTCCTTCAACGACCGAAGCCTGCAAATCGATGGCAATCCCCGCCGGGAACTGGATCGGAGCGTCCACCGTATTGAGCGGCTGACGGATGAAACGATAGGGCTTGGGGAAAGTTGCATGAAACGAAGCAGTATTGGGAGGGGGCGGGAAAACCTTGTCAGGATCGAAGGCAATGGTTTGCTGCCCGAGGTTTACCAGTTCGCACTGAAACCGCCACTGGCTGTGCGTATCGTTGCCTAAAACACTGTAGTAATCACTCTGGGGATCTCTTTGGTCGAGTCTCGAATCGCCGTTGAAATCGCTATCGGTAAGCTGGACCACGACCCCGCCCACGTCGAGCAAATCGCCATAGCGGATCAATTTGGGAGGCAAGGGGTCCCAAGTGTAGTCGTCGAAGTTATCCGTGAATGGCTTACCGGTAGGTCCGCCTGCTAAGACGAATTGCACGTAGTGCTCGTACTCGTTTATGCCGGTCTTCTCTCGGATAATGCGTGCGGCCGAGGCGTTGCTGAAGCCGGCAAAGGGGGGCGGAGTTTCCAGCCGATAGGCTTCCAACGCGACGCCGCTGCCGGCGGAGCTTTCGCGGAAGGCGATGCCCTGCGGGCGACCGGTGCGGGCCGCTTCGGCCTGGGCGCGCATGATGTAGGTCTGCAACATCCGCGAGGCTTCGCGTATCTTGCGGGTATCGTTATTGGGCGACAACAGCGGAATCACACCGGCCACGAGCGTGGTGAGGATGACAATCACCACCAGCAGTTCGATGAGCGTGAGGGCCTGGCGAGGTGGGATGTGGGACGTTTGATGTTGGGTGGTTGATGTTTGATGTGCGCAACATGAGCGCCGTTTTACTTTTGCCGCAAACATTAAATAACCCACATCGTACATCGCACTTATCTTCCGTCTTGCAGGTGGTTGTGAATGTTGTCGATCCAGTTGTCGCCGTCGCCGTCGTTATCGCGGGCGGTGGCCAGCAGTTCGCTGTCGTTGGTGCCGTAAATGGCGTCGTAAGGATCTAGTCGAGCAACTTTGCCCGTGTCGACCAGGATGTCAGACAGACCGTCGGGGCCAAACGAATAAATCAGCGGCGTAAGCCGAAACGCCGAGTGTGGCGTCGACATCGCATTGCGAGTGCGCATCGAGTAAATGGCGTTCTTCATTTCACCCGGGTAGAGCCCGATAGGCGGGAAAGTAACGTTTGGTAAATCGCGGCGGAAATGGTCGAACGGGTCGTGGTCGTTCTCGTAATAGCGCTGCAACGACAGGGGATCAGGCACTGGCTGGATTATGTGTTTGGCAGCATCGTTAGGATCGAAAATAGGCTGTATGTCGGACACGAATCCGGCGGGCCAGCGGACGAATTGGATCGGGCGGCCCCAGCCGTCGAGAAACTCGGGAGCGCCGTCGCCGTCGGTATCGCCAATATCCTGCGGGCTGAACTGGGCGACCGCTTCGCCGTCGCCGGTGGCAAGCGTGATGATCATGTAAAGGCACTCGGCCCCCTGGTTTCGCCGCAGGACTTCGCCGTCGTTCTTAAGATTGGCCGCCTGATAGAAGCGGCGCAAATAGCTTTTGGCAAGAACGGGGTGATCTTCCAGCATCAGCGGGGAGTTGAACTTCATGTTTGCCGGATTGGAATCGGGTACCACGTTTCGTAGCACGTCGCTCCAGCGATCGGGCATTTCCATCTTCATCAGCTCGCGGGTAGCCAGTAGCCGGGCATCTGCCAACATCTGGCCCTTCTGCGTGTCGTTGGCGTTCGCCGAGTTGATCTGCTGAAGCACACTGGAACTGACATCCACCCGCCGAGTGGCATAGGAGGCCCAGTGTTCCATCAGCAGGGTGTGAATCTTGCCAATGGTCGACTTGGTACGGGCGGCGTTGGCGTGTTCGATCGCGCTGCGACTGGCGCCGAGAAACACCGCGCTGAGTGTGGCGATGATCGTGATGGTGATCAGCAATTCGATGAGCGTGATGCCGCGGCGAGGCGAGGCGAAAGCGGAAAGCGGAAAGCGGAAAGCGGAGCAAGCCGGAGGGAGCGCGCAGCGTCGCCCGACGCTGCGGCTTTCCACTTTCAGCTTTCCGCTTTGGCTGTTCATTGCTGTGCGTCCTCCAGGGTGCCTGTGCCGAAGTTGCCTACGGTATCGGCGATGTCGCCGATAAAGGGACCCGTGGGAAAGAGAAGATTGGGGATGAAGTTCCCGTTCGTCGCAGAAACGTCGAGCTGACCACCGGCGCCAGTGCTTGCCGAGAAATCGCCCCAGGCGTCGTCCAATCCACAGTGGAGCACCTGGAACTTGTCGGGATTGACGTACTCGACGAATTGCAGCTTATTGGTTGGCAAAGTACTGGGCGCATTGGCGCGCATCTTTTTGAGAGGAAAAATGTTGCCGCCCGAAGTGGGGCTGGCGTAGAAGAACTCGGTGGTAGCCCAATTATTGACCACCTGTTCGGGCGTCTCGCGCGAGGTGTCGAAATAGACGAACGGCTCTTCGCTATTGGGAGCAAGGTACTCGTAGAGTTGGATGTAAACCTCGAACGGCGCCGTGAGACGCTGAACCGTCAAGTAACGTCTCCTACCGTCAGGAAAGCGAGATATCCGTAATCTGCCGCGATCAAATTCATAGAGCGGTTCGAAGGAATCGATCGTAATGACGTTGTTTACGGTTGTACCGTTATCGTCGATCGAAGTCAGTTCAAGATCGGTTCCCGTCAGCGGACGGGTAACGTCTTGACTAAAACCTTGCAGCCAAAAAACGAGGGCTTCTGCCGGAGAGAGTCCCACGTCAATGATCGGGTAGAGATTATCGCTGGCGGCGGTACTGTTTCTGGCAGGCGTAGAGCCTGTGAGATTGATCTGGAATTCCGTGCTTCTTTGAGACACCTTTTTCATAAAGCGCAGCAACGTCTGAGCATTGGCATTTTTCTCGGGATTGTTGCTGAGCGTTGCGTTGGCAAACACGTTGGGCGGATAGGCCCCATTCTTGTTCTTGAAATCTTCGATCGCGCTGGCGAGTTGTTGGATCTCGAGGGTGATCGAAGCTTGTTTGGCCCGGTTGAGCGCGTTGACTGCCGCGCCGGTAATGAGCGTGGCGAGGATAGCGATAATCGAGATGACGACGAGCAGCTCGGTCAGAGTGAAAGCGGAGTGCGGAAAGCGGAAAGCGGCAGGGTATGAGCGGGACGAAGGAGCAGGCAGGGTGCCCCTTTCGGCATTCGGCTTTCGGCTATTTCGAACCGTCTCATTTTGATTCTGACTCATGACCTATCTCCTACGTCAGTTTGGTAGCAACATCTTGTGCAAACGGCGTGCGCAAAGCCTTTTGTAGCGGTTTGCGCCGGCCAGAAAGGGACTTTTAGGCGATTTCTGGCTGTGGAACCCCCAGTTTGTCTCGAAAAGCGATGAATCAACCCCACAGAGGGGGCTTTTAGCGACAAGTTATTGGATAGCTCGCACAAATAATTGTAGCGAAATCGAACAGCAGGGGGAGGCTGCGGAGGAGCGGATCGAGAGTGCAGGCGTCAGGCAGGAGGGCCCAAAGTGGCTCTCGATCCCCGCTTTCCGCCTTCGGCTTTCGGCTTTCCCCTCTCCGCTTTCCCCTCTCCGCTTTCCCCTCTCCGCCTTCCCCTCTGGCCGCTTCCCTAGCCGCTCAAACCGTTGATCAGCTCGACCAGCGGGACGAACAGCGCGATGACGATAAAGCCGACGGCACCACCGAGGAAGAGAATCAGCAAGGGCTCCATGAGCTTGGTCAGACCATCGGTGAGGACAGCCACCTCTTCGTCGTAAGTGTCGGCAACTTTGTAGAGCATGGTGTCGAGTTCGCCGGTCTCTTCGCCGACGTCGACCATGTTGACCACGATATCGTCAACGACGCGTTGGCGGTATTTCATCATGTACATGAGGATGCCGACCGGTCCGCCGATGAAGCAGAACCAGAAGAAGGCAGCCACGGGGTGGAAGCTGAGCTTCGAGTACTCTTTCATGGGCAAGGCAATCGCGTCGCCTTCGCGAATACGTTCGCTGACCTTGGCATAGAGTCTTTCGAAAACTGCATTGCCAGAAGTTTCGCGCGTAATATTGAGGGCCTCGAGAATAGGCACACCGCTGGAGATCAGCGTGCCGAGAGTTCGCGAGGTGCGCGCCATAATGTTCTTTTCGATGAGCGTGCCGAAGATCGGCACCTTGATGACGAACTGATCCCAGCCCATCCGACCTGCTTTGAATTTACGAATGAGTTTAATCGTGAGCCAGATCAAGATCGGCACCCCCGGGATGAGATACCAGAAGTCGACGCACCAATTGGAGAAGGCGATCAGGTAGACCGTCATCAGCGGAAGATCGAGATCGAAATCTTCGAAGATCAAAACGAAGGAGGGAACGATCTTGATCATGATGAACGTGAGGATACCCACGGCAACGGTGACGACGACAATCGGGTAGATCATCGCGCCTTTGACTTTGCGTTTGAGTGATTCGGCCCGTTCTTTGAAGTCGGCCAGACGTTGGAGAATAATTTCCAGCGCGCCACCGGCTTCACCGGCCTTGATCATGTTGACATAAAGGCGGTCGAAAGCCTTGGGGCTTTTGGCCATAGCTTCCGAGAGGGTGTCGCCCGCTTCGATCGCATCGCACGTATCTTCGAGCGAGTACTTAAGCCGCCCGGGTTTGGATTGTTCGCCGAGGATGCGCAAACTGCGGAGAATCGGGAGGCCCGCGTCTTGAAGAATGGAGAGTTGGCGGGTGAAGGCCGTAAGATCTTTTGACTTGACGCCACCGAAGACAAAACCGCGCTTCTTTCCGCCTGCGCCGCCCGTGTCGGCTTTCTTTCGCGCCTTCTTGACGGAAATCTTCGTAACGAAGTAGCCCATCTGGCGAATGGTTGCCTGGGCATCTTCTTCGGTAGCGGCATCGATGACATCCTTGATCTCGGAGCCGGTCGAGTCCATCGCTTCGAATTGAAAAGTAGGCATGGCAGTGAACGGGGCTAGGGGTTGGGGACTGGGAACTGGGCGAAGGAGTCAGGAAGTGTCTTTTCCTAGTCTCCAAACCCAAGTCCCGGGTCCCTATCTGCTTATGGCTTCTTAGGCATCAATGATTGTTTCTCTGACGACTTCTTCCGTAGTAGTGGTGCCTGCGTAGGCGGCAAGCATGCCTGCGTCGCGGAGGGTGATCATCCCGTTTCGGCGCGCCGCGTCGCGGAGATCGTCGGTCGAAGCGTTCTGCATGATCAGATCACGAAGTTCGTTGTTCATGACCATCAGCTCGAACAGTCCGACTCGGCCCTTGTATCCTGTATTGTTGCAGTTTTCGCAGCCTCCACCACGATAAAATTTCTTGCCCTTGATATCTTCGGCCGTCAATTCCAGGTCGTCGAGCACCTCCCTGGAGGGAGTGTAGGCTTCTCGACACTTGTCGCAGACCCTTCGGACCAAGCGTTGGGCCAAGATCGATTCAACCGTGGCGGTGATCAAGAATGTGGGAACCCCCATGTCTTTGAGCCGGGTAATAGTACTAGGGGCATCGTTCGTGTGCAGGGTACTGAAAACCATATGGCCGGTAAGCGAGGCCTGGACTGCAATTTCCGCAGTTTCCAGATCGCGGATTTCGCCGACGAGAATCTTGTCGGGATCCTGACGGAGGATCGCCCGCAGACATTGGGCAAAGGTATTGCCAATCGAGGCGTCGATGGGCACCTGAATAATGCCTTCCATGTCGTACTCGACCGGGTCCTCGGTCGTGATGAGTTTGTCTTCGATGACGTTGAGTTCGTTGAGCGCAGAATAGAGCGTCGTAGTTTTTCCCGAGCCCGTGGGGCCGGTCACCAACACGATGCCGTTGGGTTTGGAGATCACATCGCGAAAGACCTTCATCAGTTTGTCGTCCATGCCGACGTTCTTCAGGTCGAGCGAGACGACTGAGCGGTCGAGAACACGCATGACGACGCTTTCGCCAAACATGGTTGGCAGCACACTCACCCGCAGGTCGACGGGGTGCCCGCCGACGTTCAGTTCGATGCGGCCATCCTGTGGCAAGCGGCGCTCGGCGATGTCGAGATCGGCCATCACCTTGATGCGGGTGGTGATTGCGAACGCCAGATGACGCGGGGGAGGGACCATTTCGTAGAGCACGCCGTCGGCCTTGATACGAATGCGAAACTCGTCCTCAAAGGGTTCGAAATGCAAGTCGCTGGCATGGTCTTTAATGGCAATCAGCAGCACCATGTTGAGCAACTTGCGAACCGGGGCACTGTCGGCGAGAGCTTCAACACTCGTCAGATCGACGGTGCCCTTTTCGGCGGCGGCAACGGCGGCGGCTAGTTCGTCGTCTTCTTCAAGATCGGAGACGATGCTTTCGACGCTTTCGGTGTTCTCGCCGTAGTAGCGTTCGAGCGCGGCCAGGATTGCCGGTTCGGTGGCGACAACTACCTGGATGTTGTATCCGAGGAAGGTGCGAAGTTCGTCTTGCACGCCAAGGTTTTGGGGATCGCACATGGCAACGGTGAGCGTGTTGTCGACGAACTCGGTCGGCACGATGCGATACATTTGCGCCATCGGCTCGGTGACCATGGCCAAGACTTCGGGCTCGATCGTGAGGTCGCCCAGCGAAACGGTACGGAGCGACATCTGCTCGCCCAGCGCTTGGGACAACTGCTCGTCGTCGATCAACCCCATATCCATGGCTACCTGGCCGATCAACTGACCAGGGCGTTCGGTTTGCTCGTCGACGAGCAATTCCAGCTGTTCGTCGGAGATGTAACCCAGGTCGACCAGGATTTGACCAAGACGGCGGAGTGCCATAGGAAAACGGGGGTTGGAGTTATTGAATCAGAAACGTAGACAAGTTGAGATTTCAGATAAGTTGAATTGGGTGCGATCGGTCCGACCGCCGGAGTGTCAATCGTCGTCGCTTACAGGCTGCTCGTCAAAGGCGCCGCGTTCGGCGTTGGCAATTCGCTTGGCCAGGTCTTCGGGCGAATTCGCCTTGCCGAGGACATCTTCCTTGGAGACTCTTTCGTTTTTCCAGTGTTCGAAGAGATGGTCGTCCAAGAGTTTCATGCCGTGCTTCGAGCCGGTCTGGATCGCCGAAGTGATTCGGAAAATCTTGTTTTCGCGAATCAGGTTGGCAATACCTGGCGTAACCACCAAGGTTTCGAAGGCAGCGATCCGGCCCCCTCCCAGCCGCGGGCAAAGCTGCTGGGCAAGGATGCCAATGATCGAGGTGGCCAACTGGGTGCGAATCTGGTCCTGCTGGTTGGTCGGGAAGACGTCGATGATACGGTTGATGGTGCCGGCGGCACTGGAGGTGTGAAGAGTGCCAAAGACCACGTGACCCGTTTCGGCAGCGGTAATAGCCGCTTCAATGGTTTCGAGGTCGCGAAGTTCGCCGACCAGGATCACGTCGGGGTCTTGCCGCAAAGCGCGTCGGATAGCTTCAGCAAACGAGGTCACGTCGACGCCGACCTCCCGCTGATTGATGGTCGACTTCTTATGATTGTGATAAAACTCGATCGGGTCTTCGATCGTGATAATGTGGTGATCGACTGTGTCATTGAGAAAGTCGATCATCGCCGCCAGGGAGGTAGACTTCCCTGAACCGGTTGGCCCCGTGACGAGCACCAGCCCTCGAGGGCGCATGATCATGTCTTTGAAGACCGGGGGAATAGCAAGCTGCTCCATCGACAACAGGTCGACGGGAATCTGCCGAAGCACCATGGCAACATTGCCGCGTTGGCGAAAGATCGAGACGCGAAACCGAGCCTGGTCGCCAAAGGCAAAACCAAAGTCGGCACTGCCGGTTTCTTGAAACTCTTGTTGGCAACGGTCGGGGGTGATGCTCTTCATCAGCCCCATGGTGTCGGAAGGGTCCAGCACCTTGGTTTTGAGTTTTTGCATGCGCCCATGGAGACGCAATACCGGTGGCTGACCGACAGTAATATGAAGATCGCTCGCCCCCTGCTTCACTTGAGCAGACAGCAACTTGTCGATGAGAATCGTACCCATATTTGCTTCTTCCCTGTCCTAGAATGTTGCGTACGAACATTCAGCCCTGGTTCCAGGCAGTGCGAAGAACCCACGGGCCATCCCCTCGGGGGCCAAACGTCGATAGCTCACATCCTCTTTGCCAGCAAACCGCTGTTCCCGACGGTCACTGGCGGGAGCTCCCCGCTGCACTGTTGCCAAACGCCCTCTGGAGCGCTTCTCGTAGTGTTCAACTGTCCAAAGCAGTGCACCAAGGAAACGCTTTTCGAGAAGGCGAAAAGGACAACTCGCCGGCGGAATTATTCCCGATAAACGATATAAACTCAAGTATGCCAATAGGATAATCGCCCTCGGCGATCGCCCTTAGTTTCAGTGCCACAGCGTTCTCAGGCCGATTGAGCCCAGACGCCAGATCCAGCTCTCAATTCTAATCACTCGGCGAACCAGAGCAGCAATAAAGGCCTCAATTCGTGGGACTCACGACCTTTTGGCGACGCGAAAGACCTCTTCTAAAGTAGTGATTCCAGCGAGGGCCTTGCGGATTCCGTCGTCATAAAGCGTTGTCATTCCTTCACTTATGGCGGCTTTTGCGATCTCGACGGTCGAAGCCCCAGCAAAGGAGAGCTCCCGCACCTTGGAAGTCATCGTCATCAACTCGAAAATGCCCAGCCGTCCACGATAGCCGCTCTTCCCACAGTGGGAACAACCGGCTCCTTTCATAAAAGATGCTCCTTCCAATTGCTCGGGCGTGATTCCGGCAGCTTCGATCTGGGCATCGCTGGGAGTGAAAGGTTGTTTGCATTTTGTGCAGACGACCCGGACAAGCCGTTGGGCAAGGATGCCAACGATACTTCCCGCGACCAGGTACGCGGGAACTCCCATATCGACCATGCGAGTAACGGCACCAGGAGCGTCGTTGGTATGGAGCGTACTGAAGACCAAGTGGCCTGTGAGCGAGGCTTGGATACCCATGGAGGCCGTTTCGTAGTCTCGCATCTCACCGACCAAAATCACGTTGGGAGCTTGCCGAAGCATGGCTCGAATGATGAGGGCGAAGTCGAGACCGATGCTGTGACGAACTTCCACCTGATTGATCCCCGGCAAGTAGTACTCCACCGGATCTTCGGCAGTGATGATTTTGCGGTCAGGGCGATTGAGTTCGTTGAGAGCCGCATAAAGCGTCGTCGTCTTACCCGAACCGGTGGGACCGGTAACCAGTAGAATGCCGTTGGGCCTGCGCGTAAGGTTACGGAAGATTCGGAAGTCTCGCTCGCTGAGCCCCAATTGCCGGATGCCGACGCGGATATTGTCTTTATCAAGCAAACGCATCACGCACGACTGGCCGTGTGACGTGGGCAGCATACTTACCCGCAAGTCGAGCTCTTTGCCGCCAGCGGTGATCTTGATGCGGCCGTCCTGAGTGCGACGACGCTCGGCGATATCCATTTTTGCCAAGATCTTGATGCGAGACAGCAGGGCGCTAAGCAACCGACGCGGAGGACTATCGCGTTCGACCAACACGCCGTCGATGCGATAGCGTATTCGAATCCTGCTTTCAAAGGGTTCGACGTGGATGTCGGAGGCCCGTAGCTGTACGGCCTCGGTGATCATAAGCTGGACCAGGCGAACGACCGGCGCGCTGTTTTCGTCGACTACCGATTCATCGTCGCTATCGGCATCGTCTTCGGTTTCGGTAAAGTCGATGGCCGTGTCGGTAAACTCTTGAAGCATCGAGTCGGCACTTTCGCCGTCCATCTGGCCGTAGTTGCGATTAATGGCTTCAAGAATCTTCTCGCGAGTCGCAAGACCGATTTCTACTTCGCGGTTCAAAATGAACTTGAGTTTGTCAAACGTATTGAAGTCGAGCGGGTCGCTGACCACGATCTTGAGCTTGCCGTCTTCTTCGGAAAACGGGATCACTGCATTTTCGCGGGCCACCGATTCGGGAACCAATTCAACAACCGCGGGCGGAATGGGCACGTTATCGAGGTCGTAGTATTCGTAGTCATGTTGCTCGGCCAGGACTCGCATCACCTGTTCGGCCGTGGCATAGCCCAACTGGACGACGGTGTCTTGCAGCTTCAGCTTTCTCGACGTCGCTACGGTCTGGGCTTCTTGCAATTGTTCGGGGCCGAGAATGCCCTTCTTGATCAGGTAATCACCGAGGTCGGCCATGTTTGTTTGGTTCTTCTCTGTCTAGACGATAATGTTTGCGAAAAGGCGGGGCGCACTCGCGACGACGGGCGAGAGGGCGAAACGCCCTGGCAGCCGGAAGTCGCTACGGGTAGAGGATTTGCGCAAAATATCCAGCCTTGGCCTACTTGCTAGGCTAATGCGACTGAGGCAAGCTGTCAACGAATCGACTGCTTTGATTTTGCCCCATCGGGGTGCATCGTGAGGCTTACTATTCTACCTGGGCACGAATCGCCCGGGCGTCGAGCCGCAACTGATGGGCGAGGTTTCTCAGTGCGTCAGCTTGTTTGTAGAGCTCGGCGCGCTCGAGCTTTTCGGCTGATTGGTCGAGTTTCCAAGCAACGTCGCGAAGCGCTTCTACCGGTCCCCGAGCACCGATCACCTTGGATGACGAATTCCCTGCTTCGGAGAATCCCACCCCAGAAGCACCTGGAGAGACCGAGTAGTCCTGCATCGCATTGCGGTCGGTCACGATCGAGCCCCCCAGACGATTCTGAATCTCTAGGAGCTCTTCAGCCACTGACTTTGCTGCAGGCAGTTGTTCGTTGGTCAAGTCTGGAGCATCGGCCGCGATCGGGCTGGCGACGAGCAGGAAACTAGCGCCGGCAATCAGTCGAAAGAAGACTCGCCGATACCCTGGAGCTGAATGGCACGGTTTGCAACGCATGTCGTAAACCTCGATTTCATGTTGATGGGATATGGCTTGATGGCGAGCTCGCTAGCCGCAGGATTTATACGAAAAAGGCGCTGCTCAGCCAGGAGCAGCGCCTCTCAGTAATGCCTTGATCTTGCCGGACCATCAACTAGATAAGATAGCCTGGCAACGACGATTCATAGGTGATGTCGGCCAAGCCGTCGCCGTCGAGGTCGATTCCATTGCGGGTCCAACGATCGCGGAAGTCGCTCTCGTCGGCTCTAACACGAATGTAGCGCACGTCGTCTTCTTCCCAGTACGAACGATCTTCCAGTCGCTGAGGCTCCACCCGGTAGGCGGCGCGTTCGCGAAAAGCTTCAGGCTCGTAACGCAGTCGACGCGAGGTAATGACTCGACGTTGGCGGGGCAAACGTTGGAGGCTGCCCATGGCCCAGCCTAGCAGGATGCCGCGAATGACATTCAGCGACTGCCCCCCGGTGCGATCCTGACAGGCAAACTTGGCTTCGCGCCATCGGGATTCGATACGGGAGAGCTCCAATAGTTCGTGCCCCTCGTGAGTGAGTCGAACACAGGGGATACCTGTGCTGGTACGATCGACTTCTTTGAGCAAGTTGGCATCGATCAGCAGCCGCAGATGATAGCGGATTTGATCTTCGGTCTTGTGATCGGGCTCCGAGCGTAGAACGCTGACCGAACAGTCCGAGCCGCGGTTCTCTATGTCAAGCAGCAGCTGCCGCATCAGATCCAGGTCTCGATTCATAGGGTGCACCTCCATTTGCACGGGGAGAGGGGGAAAGCGCGTGGCTTCGATGGTGCGAATGTGTGCCAATTGAGAGGGCACGTCAATATCGGTTGAACGGTGCTAGCAAGCCATGGCCTGAAGCCTTGCGAGCAGGCGGGAGGCAATGGAAACAGGGACCGCTTCACTCATACATATCCGCCGGATCGGCTGCAGCGAGGTCGACGAAGAAATCAGCGATTTTCTCGGTGACGGCCTGGAAGTAGCGAGCGCCCTTTGCGGGGGTAGCGGCACTAGGGTCGCCGACCCCCGTGTCAGAAGTTACTTGCGTCCATTGCCGTGGAGCCCAGGCCCAACCTTCTCGCAAAGCAGCGATGCGAAACCGCTTGGCAGCGCCATCGCCCGCTTCGGCAAGTGGCAACACGAGCTCGGGTGCCAGGTGCATGATGAGACTGGTTTCCATTTCGTTGGCATGGTCGCCCAAGCGATCGAAAAAGCTTTCCATCGGCACGGCAGCGTGTCCATCGACAGCACAGAGAAAGAGCGAAGTCTTGGCCTGAGCCTCGCGAATCATCTGACGGAAACTGTTCCCACCATGAAAATTGAAGACCACCAACTTTCGTACCCCATGTGGCCCAAGGCTCTCGATGACATCGCGCAATAGGAGCAACTGGGTCGAAGGATTCATGTTGATCGTCAGCGGGATATCGAGCTGCTGTGTGTTCACTCCAAAAGGAATCGTTGGCAGCACGACGACGCGGGCATCACGTTGCCAAGCCAAGCGGGCCGCTTCGATCGCGACAGATTCGGCTTCGATATTATCGGTGGCATAGGGCAGATGGTAATTGTGCGCTTCGGTTGCTCCCCACGGGAGCACTGCCACCTCGTAGGCTGTCTGAGCAACACTGCGGTAGTTGGTTTCTGCCAAAACATAGGGCCGGCCGGGCATAGAAGCTCCTCGTTCAATAGAAGTACGTACCGCTACGACAAATCAGTGCAGCGCCTTCCAACGCAGAATAACGGCAGTACTGAACGTGAAAAGCCCTACCAACAAGAGTTGCCCCCCGAGCCGATCGGAATTGAGCTCGTAGGTGACAACGAATTCGCTATGCCCTGTATTAAAGCGATCTCCCTGTGGCGGATCAAGAATGTAGTGGTAGCCCGCGGCCAGCGGGATCGTCTTGCGCGGCGATACGGCTTGCCCCTTGTAAGGCGGGAATAAGCACATGAATACGGCAATCAGCGCGCCGGTCAGAACTGTCGTCTTGGCAAGAACCACTGCTGTGCACCTCAACGCTGCGTCAATACTTCACTGCGAATCTGAATGCGTGCTTTCTGAAGTACTTCCTGCTAACGAGTCTGGGCTTCGGGCGTCCTGGCAGTTTCAGCTTTGCCTTCGACAACGGCGCCGTATCGCCCGGCGCGAAGTTGCGCTACCATGTTGCGGATGATTTCTTGCTTGGCAAACACCTCTTGCTGTGCTAGCTCGGCGGCATCGCGGGCCGATTTGGCAGCCGAGTGCTCGGCTGCAGCTGCTGCCCGGGCAATTTGAGCCATGTGCTGCCCAAGCAGGGCTGCTTCTTCAGTCGACTTGATGGCGTCGAGCCGCTCGGCGAGCAGCAGTTGCTGATGGACCGCCTCGGCCCGAGCTGCCCGGGCTGCGACTTTAGCTTCTTCGGCAACGACAAACGCCTGCTTGGCAGCCAGCTTTTCTCGTTCGATGCTTTCTCGAACAAGCTGTATCTCAGCACGCTGATCCTCGAGAACCGCCCGTTCTTCTACTACAAGTTGCTTGGCAACTTTCGCAGCCGCGAGCGATTCCTGAGCGGCCACTCGCTCCAGCTGAGCGGAATCAATGGCGGCGAGGGCCGCGGCTTGCTCGGCCTCGGCCGCTGTTCTTTCGGACTTGGCACTGGCAAAGACTGTCTCGGCTTTGGCTAATGACTCCTCGGCTGCCCTGCGATCCTCTCGAGCCTCGGCAGCGGTTCGATTCACTTCGTCGACGACGGCCTGCGCGTTGGCAGCTTCGTCTCGGGCAACTTCTGCGCGGGCAAGGAGGCTGTGAGCGGCTGCGATGTCTTGCGTGAGCTGCTGGCGATCGGCAAGATTCTTAGCACGAAGCTTCTGGGCGGCTACGAGCGATTCGGTAGCCCGTTGCTCCGACCGACTGGCATCTGCACAGATGGCCAGAGTTGCTTCATGCTCGAGCTTGGCACTGGCCAACGCTGCTTGGGCAGCGGCACTTTGCGATGCCGCTTGCTGGCTCAACTTTGCGGCTTCGTCGCGAAGTTGGCGTGCTTCGTCGAGCTGTTGCTGCGCGTCTTTGCTGGCCTGGGCAGCTGTTTCTTTGGCATCGCAGGCCTGTTGCTGGGCAACCTCTGCCGCCAAGCGGGCTTTACTTAGCTCTGCGCGCAATTGCTCAAATTCGTGGCTCGTGCAGCCCAAAAAAAGGAAGAAGCACAGGCTCACCGAAAGAAAGGTCACTCGATTCATGGGACGGTCTCGTTAGCTCGATCTCGACACGGGAAGACACAGAATCTGGGATGTCTACCTCTTGCATCGACCGCGCCAAAGAAGACGATTAGGCAGACGAGCGAAAATGCAGCGACGCCAGCTAAAGATTTTCGGCCGCCCCTGGACCAAACGAGACATTCGATAAGACCTGAACTGCGGCAAACCTGATGGCCACGGCAAGTACAGACGCCTCGGCACGCTCCAAACGGAAGAAGCGAAAGAACAATGACGATGTGTGAGACAAGCTAATTGGGCGATTCCGCGTTGTAACCGTCTTCTCGATTGCCCCAGCGGTTATAGACCGTGGGGTCTACTTCATAGGAGACAAAATGCACGGAGCCATCGCCGAAGCAGGCATTGGAGCCGGCAGGATGGGCTCCTCCGAAGGCAAAGCCGTCGTTATTGTTTTCCAAATGATCGTCGGCACGTGGCGGCAGGGCGGTGGAACGCGTGATATCGGGATCGTAGCCGTCGGTCCAGCCGCGATCGTCATTCCAGGCGCCAGTATGGTAGTTGTCCGGATTGAGCCACTTCTCACCGTACATCATGGTTTGAGACAGACCGTCGGTCACCTGAGCGATCCGCGTTGCAGTGCCGAATCGAGGTGCTCGATTGATGATGCCAAAGGCCGTACATAGATGGCCCCCATTTCGTCCTTTGTTATTGCTGTGCGGATCTGTCCCACACCAGAATTCGCTGTAATCGAAGGTCGGCGGCTGATTTAAGTTGAGCGCCGTGGGAACCGAGTTGGCATAGTCCATCAAGTAGCGGGTTTCTTGAGTGGAAGGAGTTCGGCGGCTGGGACAGAAGTAATACTCGACCCCGTTTGTACCAACCAGCATTTCCACTTCGCCCTTGGAGAAGACGGCCGTGCTATTGCCGCGAATGTCGTGAACGTTTTGTTGCTCGAGATAAGGGAGGATTTGATATCCCCAGCCGATTTCCTGCTCGTCAGGATTAGCGATGGCATTGCCCACTAAAATGATCTGGGGCCAGGGCCCGCGTCCGGCACCGGGGAACATCTGATACGAATCGTAAAGCAGACTGCTGGCCAGCCCGATTTGCCGCAATTGATTTGCACATTGCTTGAGCCGAGCAGCCTCTCGGGCGGCCTGAATCGCCGGCAAGAGGAGGGCGACCAGCACACCAATAATGGCGATGACAACCAAGAGTTCGACCAACGTAAAACCACGATAGCGACCTCGAACCTTTGGATACAGCACGGCTAACCTCCCCAGAAGAGAAACGTCGATGAGCTTAAGACTAGGATTATATGTTAGTTTAACGCAACAAGCGACCTTTCCGGCAAGGGCATGCCACGGAAAGTCGCAGATTATTCGGTCTCAGCATTGGGCACCGCCTCAGAAAACTCGGCAGAGGCCAGTTGGAGAATCGACATGCGGCCGTTAGCGACATATCGTTTGCCGTCGACGCCCACACGTTCGTAGATGATGATCGGCGGTTTCGGCGGCTCGGGACCCATCGGTCCAGAGCCTTCTGGTCGCTCGCCCCAACGGACCACATACGGCTGGCTATCTCGCGAGGAGATGAAGCGTGCATCGGCATCGGCCTCGCTCAACTGATCCTCCTGAATAAGAAACTTCTTTAGCGCCTCTTGATTGGGCGGACCAACGCCCTGGTTTGAAGCGGCAAACTGCACATAGGCCAAGGCAAGCTGCCTGATGTTCTCGGCAGGTTCGCCCACCGGCACCTTGGACGATTCGGAGGCACAGCTCACGAGTCCTACCAGAACCAGTGGAACGAATGCAAACCGAGCTTTCTTCATTCGATTCAAACTTGTGCCGTCGATTATGACATCGAGTCGCTTGCTGCTGTGCACCGCCAAATCCTTACACCTATCTTGATACGTTGTCTTGATTGTTCGAAACAAAGTGCTCCTATTCTAACCGAGGTCTACGCGTGGGGGCTACTGGAGACCAGACCAGGTTCGGGAAACCGCCTATTGTACTGCCATGTGCCTTGCCCTCCGGCGGCTTGGTTGGGGAGAACCTCAGGAAGTTGGCTGTCTGATTGACGTTATGGTCTAAGTGCTACGATTGTCCGCAACGTATTTCGCCGCGATTGGAATGCCACTGGGGCTCTCGAGCGGCAGGAGAAAACCGATCGTTTTGCGTAAAGCCTAAGGATTGCGAAGCCAAGCACGACTTGAACCTAGCTCTTGGGCAGCTCCAGGACGATCGGTCTTGCCAATTGAAATCGATAATCAGTATTGAGCGTGGCGGCCGGGAGGTCGCCCAAAACTGACCGAGCTTGGACTTTCTCGCACTTTTGGTGGGCAACTGGCGGTCAATCGCCTTGAGAATCGTCGAATCGGCTGCTGGAAAGGCGTGGCCTGAGTGCCGACAGGCGAAATGGACGGTGTCGACGCTGCCTGTAAACATGCTATACTGAGCGATTCAACCCTGTGTCGGGTTTTGTTGAGAGTTTATTACTGACAGAGTTCTTGGAGAATACCTTGGGTACGAAAAAGTCAGGCAAAGGGCGACGTAAGGTCGGGCAAAAGAAGCGCCGCATGCGGGCGAAGATTCGCCATCGCAAGAAGTAACTTTCCGGTTGATTGCAACGCCCTGCCGTTGCAGAGAATCAACCTTTGAGCCCCGTCGTCGCGATGCCGCGGACGAATACGCGCTGGGCGAGCACAAAAAGAAGCACCATTGGCAGCGTGAACAACACAGCAGCAGCCATTAGCAAGTGCATCTGACTTGAGTGGGCACTGACGAACTGTTCGAGCCCATAGGCCAGGGGAAAACGCTCGGGGTCGTTAAGATAGAGCAGAGGGCCGCCGTAATCGTTCCAGGCGGCAATCGTCTCGAGCAGCGCTACCGTGGCTAGTGCAGGGCGCGCCAGTGGCAGCATCACTCGCCAGAGCACTCCTAACTCGCTACAGCCGTCGACGCGCGCCGCGTCGATCATCTCTTGAGGCACCGTCAGAAAAAACTGCCGAAGTAGAAACACGTAGAACGCTTCGGCAAAGAACTTGGGGAGCACCAGTGCCCAAAGCGAATCGTAAAGCCCCAACTCGCGAATGACGAGAAACCGAGGCACCATCGTCACCTGCCAGGGAAGCAGCATGGTGGCTATCAGGGCTCCGAACAATAGATCTCGTCCTGGCCAGCGCAATCGCGAGAAGCCATAGGCGACAACTGAACATGAGAGAAGAGTGCCTGCCACGCTGCCCAAGCAAAGCAGTATCGAGTTGAGTAGATAGCGCAAGAAAGGAATCGTAGCGACGGCATCAGCATAGTTCTGCCAGCGCCAAGGACTGGGCCACCAGGAGTATGGGGCGGCAGCAAGCTGGTCAGGACCTTTGAGCGAAGTTAGCACCATCCAAGCCAAAGGCGACACCATAAGTATTGTCACCATGGCTAGCCAGAAGTGGGCCCAACGTGGCGTGCGGTCAGCGTTCATCGAGCACCTCCGACAAGCGAGCACGCACGCGGTTGGACGCCCGGCCTAGTTCAGTAGCCGGATCGGCTCCACGGTAGAGAACCTCTTGGGCCGCCTGCACCACTTCGTTGTAGTAGAGCGATCCGACCGGCAGCGGGGGGACTGGCACCTGATCGGGACTGGCAGCCAATTGGACAAATAACTTGAGTAAAGGCCAGCGGTGGAGTGCTTGCTGGTAGGCTGGCTGATCGACGACATGTTGCGAAGCCGGTATCCATCCGCCAGCCGCACATGCAACAGCTGCCCCGGCCTCGTGGCCGTCGAATCCGCTCCAGTATTTCATGAACTCCCAGGCCCCCTGTTTGTGGCGAGCACGACCGGGTACGACAAAGAAGTTGCCATTCACCCAACCAGCATTTTTTCGGCCTCCGGGCGGGGCAGGGAGCGGCTTGACGGCAAAAACGTCGAGCGATGGATTGGCCTGCCGGGCAGTTTCGAGGTCGCGGACGCGCCATTGGCCGTCCATTACGACCGCATAGCGCCGATCGGCGAGCAGCGGAAAGGCTGCCCCGGTCAGCGCTTGTTCTCCCGAACGAAATGCGGCGACTTCACTCGGGCCATAACGCCGCCCGTAGTCAGCCATCCAGGCGAGCGCGGCAACGATCTCAGGCGAGTCGGCTGTAATCATCTGCTCGGCAGTTTCGGCATGCAGATTTGCAAAGCTGCCCCCAAAGACGACCCCCCAGGCCCAGAGCCGACGGGGGTCGGGCAAATAGCCCATCCGGAGCCGACTAGTGGTTTGCCCGGGCGGCGCGATGGTTTCGGCAATGTGATCGAGGTCGGCAATGGTCTCGGGCAGGTCGAGGCCGTGCTCTGTCAGCAGTGTTTTGTTGCAATAGAGGGCACGAATATCAAGTCCGTTACAAAGGGCGTAGAGTTTTCCGTGGTAGGATCCCAACTGCAGGGCCGCGGGAAACAACCAGGCTCGGAGTCGACTCAACTCGTCGGCAGTCGCGATTTCGTCGAGCGGCGTGAGCACGCCGCGATGGGCCCAATCGGCGACCACCGGGTCGTCGTGGTTAAGCAAATCGGGCGGATCTCCGCCGGCGACGCTCAGAAAGAACTTCAGATCAAGATTGGAGCCCGGCATCGCAATCGCGCGCACTGTATACCGAGTCTGCGAGGTATTGAAGTGCTCGACGATCTCTTCCACGATCGGCCGATCTCGCCCACCCCAGAAATGCCAGAAGACGACTTCTTCGCGCAATCCGACAGCTTTAGTTGCGCCGCATGCCGATAGCGCTACGAATACTACGGACGCTGCGACGGCGGCAAATCGTGCAGCACTTGGCTTGATACTCGTCATACTAAACAACCATCTGCCTTGCAGTGACTCTGGCGAAATATCCGATCGTGGCCAGGTTCGGATTTCGATTGAGTTCGTCTGATTAGTAGCTCTGACACGGCACTTTCGCCCATTGCTCATACGTGAACCCAATGGCGTGAGGTGCGAAATAGCCATGCCGTAACCAAAGTGACCAGAACAAAAAGCACCCAGGCCATGGCCGAGGCGTAACCCATGTCGAGGTCTTTGAATGCTGTGAGAAACAGGTGGAGCGACAAGGTAAGCGTCGAGCCAGCTGGATCTCCTTGGCCGTCACTCACCAGATAGATTTGGGTAAAAGCTTGAACCGACTGGATAAGTCCCATTACAACGTTGAAAAACACAACCGGGGTCAACATCGGGAGCGTGACGTGCCAGAACTGCCGCGTGCGTCCTGCGCCGTCGAGTTCGGCGGCTTCGTAGAGCGTCTTGGGGATGTCGGAGAGTGCTGCGAGATAAATAACGAGCAGATTGCCGACGCCCCAAAGACTCATCAGCACCAGGCCATCTTTCGAGCCAAAGACGCGGCCGGCATGGTCGCCCGGCCATGCCGGGGGCCAGCCGGCAGCGCTTGTGCTTTGAAACCAACCCTGGGCCGGTAGATTGAGTTTCTGTAAGAAGCCGTTGATTAGGCCCAGCTGGGGGTCGAGGAGCCACAACCAGAG
This sequence comes from Planctomycetales bacterium, assembly GCA_020427155.1. Classification (GTDB taxonomy): domain Bacteria; phylum Planctomycetota; class Planctomycetia; order Pirellulales; family Lacipirellulaceae; genus Bythopirellula. The sequence continues at coordinate 21,711 of JAGQOW010000061.1, forward strand.
CACGGCGGCAGCAACCGTGGGAACGACCGTTGGCAGAAAGCAGAGCGTGCGGTAGAAGGCCCGTCCGCGCACCTTCCAGGCGAGCGAGGATGCCAGCGTGATACCAAGCACTACCGAGAGGGTCACGCTGGCAAGGGCATAGTAGGCGGTGTTGGCTAGGGCACGGGCAAAGGAGCCTCCCTCGGCGAGTTCCCCCGCCAGACGACGGTAGTTGTCGAGGCCCACCCAAGCAGGTTCGCTGAGCAAGTCGTAGCGGCAGAAGCTCCAATAGAGCGATGCTCCGAAGGGAAAAAGCGTCAACACACAAAAACCGACCAGCCAAGGGCTAATCATCGCAACGCCAATTCTAGATTCACTACGGTGCATGGCGCAGATAGTGGGCTGTCAGCAAATGGCTGAAGGTTTTAGGCTGTAGGCTCCAAGTGCACGCAAAACTGCGGCCCTCAACCTACCGTCTTCAGCCAAAAACCTACAGCCTCAATTCCTTATGAACCGCATTTCCACTCCTTCGATTCGGGCAAGATTCGAGGCTGTACGGGACCATGCCGGGATCCCTCACGTAATGGCGGAAACCTGGAGTGATGCGCTCTATGCTCTAGGGTACCTGCATGCGATCGACCGACCGACCCAAGTGTTCTTTTCGCGTAATGTAGCGATCGGCCAGGCCGCCGCTCGCATTGCCAACAAGCCCGAGCTGCTAGAAACCGACCGCTTTTTCCGCAGGGCCGGGCTGCACCTCAACTTGGAACGCGAGGTCGAAAACTTGAAACCTGGCACACGCGAGCAGCTCGAAAGGTACTGCGACGGGCTGAACGACGGGCTGCAGGATGCGGGGCGATCGCTACCGATGTGGGTGACGGGCTTTCATCCGCGGCCCTGGAACCCGACGGCGGTGCTGGCGATCGGCAACTTGTTGAGTTTCGCGGGACTTGCCGTAGCAGCACAAGAAAACGAGCGACTGCTGCTCGAACTTATCCAGAGCGGAGTCGACACTGAGCTGCTCCGCGAAATGATGTCGCCTTATCTCGATGGCGTCGATCTGGACCCGCTAATGGAAGTCCAAATTGAGAAGCGTCTGTCCGACGAAGCCTTGGAAATGCTTGCCGATCTGCCCCGACTGGCGGGCAGCAACGCCTGGGCGGTCAGCCCCCGCCGTAGCGGGACAGGCCATGCGCTCTTGGCCTCGGATCCGCACCTAGAAGTTAATCGTTTGCCGGCCATATGGTACGAAGCTGTTTTGCATTGGGGCAAATCGGGTAAAGACGACTGTGGGCAATACGTGATGGGCGCCACGCTGCCAGGCTGCCCGTTGATGGCCGTAGGACGTTCCAAGAGACTGGCCTGGGGGGTCACTTACCTGCATGCCGACACGAGCGACTACTTCGTCGAAGACTGCCGCCCAGGCGGTTCCTCTGAGTGGCAATATCGGCGTGGCGACGAATGGCACGACTTTCAGATTCGTGTCGAGACGATTGAACTCAAAGGCGAACAGCCGCAGACCCTGCGTGTCTTTGAGAATCCAGTCGGCACGCTTCGAGTGGATCTTACCGATCAGCAACCGGGAAAGTACATATCGGCAAAGTGGATCGGTAGCGAGATCGGCTCGGGAGCTTCGGTCGGCTGTTGGCTCGACGTGTTGCAATGCAGCTCGGTTTGTGAAGCCATGAAAGTAGTTCGCGAGAATCCTCACCCGACATTGGTTTGGGTGCTTGCAGACCGCGATGGGCATATTGGCCGCCAGGCCAGCGGCTGGCTCCCCGCACGTTCGCCTGGGCAAGTCGGGCTACTGCCAGCGTTGGCGTGGAACCAATCAGCCCATTGGCAGGGCCGACAACCGAGCGAACCACTACCGAATTTGTATGATCCGCCCGAGGGATACCTGGCCAGTGCCAATGAGAATCTCGACCGCGTGTGCGAACACCTGATTCACAGCCACGCGTTGCCCGACTATCGTAAGCGGCGCATAGTAGAGCGTTTACACGAGCTGCCCTCGGCGACGATCGAGGACATGAAACAACTGCAATACGACGTCGTGAGCGTACAAGCCCGCAGATTGTTGCCGATCTTTCTGCCCCACGTACCGCCTGGCCCCTTGCGAGACGCGCTGCTTGCATGGGACATGCGTTACGACCCCGGGAGCACTGCTGCGACGATGTTTCAGCATCTCTATCGCCATGTCTTGCTCGAGATTTTTGGTCAGGACAAAGGTATTGGCTGGCGGCGCATGTTTTTTCTTTGCACGCGGATGGGCTATTCGTCGATGATTCTCACCGCGATCGACAACCTGCTCTGCCGAGATCAATCTCTGTGGTGGTCTATTCGCGAGAAGGGCGAAATGATCCGCACTGCTGCCGAACGAGCTGCCGAAGAACCGAAGAAGGCTTGGGGCGAAGTAAACTCTTTCCATTTTGCAAACCGCTTCTTCGAGGGTAGCCGTGTCGGCCGTATGTTAGGTTTTCACTCCGACGAGATGCCCATGCCCGGTTGTCAGGCCACGCCGTTTCAGGGGCACCTGCTGACCACAGCCACGCGCGAATCGAGCTTTGCCCCCAGCTATCATTTTGTAACCGACTTGGGCGCCGACGAAGCATGGACCAACCTGCCCGGCGGAGCCAGCGAAAGTCGCTTTTCGAAATGGTATCGCAACGACATCCCACGTTGGGCTAGCGGGGAGTATCGGCGCCTGGCGCCCAGGCTCTCTCTGGACGACATGTGAATGAGTTGCTCACGACATCCGCCTCTGCTCAATTATCGATATGAGCACACCAGCAGAAACGCTCGAAGAGCAATATCGGTTGATTTCCGCGGCCTACGACCCGGAGATGGTGCGCAAGGTGGGTACTCGCATGGCGGCGCTGCTGGCTGATCACTTGCGTCGGGTCGAAGACGGTGCAGGGCGTGTCCTGAATTGGGAAGAGCCAAGCCAGAATATCGAGCTTGCTCGCGCTCAGATCCGCCAGGGAAATGTTTCTCCGGCTGTGGGAAACGCTGAATTGGCTACCCGTTTCGAGCAACTGCTGCAGCAGAGCCTCAGTCATGGCCAGAACCTGCACCACCCTCGCTATGTGGGACATCAGGTGCCGGCGTCGGTACCGTTGGCTGCGTTGTTTGACGCGGCAACGACGCTCACGAATCAAGTGATGGCTATTTACGAGATGGGACCTTGGGCCACGGCCATCGAGCGGGCAGTCGTCGAACAACTCGGCGAGGCCATGGGTTTTACACCGGGGCAATTCGGCGGACTGATTACCTCTGGAGGCTCCCTTGCCAATCTAACAGCATTGCTCACTGCGCGCAATGCAGCGCTGAGCGAATGCTGGTCGAACGGGCTGGCAGGACTTGAGC
>JAGQOW010000637.1 GCA_020427155.1 Planctomycetales bacterium
GGCATGATCGACGAGCCTGGCTGAACGGCCGGCAGTTCGATCTCTCCAAGGCCGGCGCGAGGTCCTGACCCGAGCCAGCGAATGTCGTTGGCGACCTTCGTGACGCTCACGGCGATCGTCTTCAGTGCGCCGCTTGTCGCGACGACGCTGTCGATCGTTCCCTGGGCCTGGAAGTGATGCGGCGATTCGGCTATCTCGAAGTCGTTCCACTCGCTGAGAAGTTCGCAGACGCGCTTGGAGAACTCGGGATGGGTGTTGATGCCCGTACCGACGGCCGTGCCGCCGAGGGCGATCTCGCGCAATTCCTCGATCGCTCCTCGCAGGCGGCGGCGCCCGAGCTCGAACTGTCCTGCGTAGCCAAGAAACTCCTGACCGAGCCGGATCGGGGTCGCATCCTGAAGGTGGGTTCGGCCGGTCTTGATGACTGGCATCAATTCGTCAGACTTTGCTTTCAGCGCGTTCTCGATGTGGTGGATAGCCGGCAGGAGATCCTCGTGGATCGCGCTGAGCGCGGCAAGGTGCAT
>JAGQOW010000638.1 GCA_020427155.1 Planctomycetales bacterium
ACGACCCTCGCGATTGGCCGCTGGCCGCCGCCCGAGTCCGGCAGGCGCGGCACACCCACACTGGTCTGGACTGGGAAGTCTATCCGCAAGGTCTGACCGATATCCTGCAATGGGTTGCCGGCCGCTACGGGCCGTTGCCGCTCTACATCACCGAAAACGGCGCGGCTTTCTACGATCCGCCCCAGGCCGACGGCGCGGTGGACGACCCTCTACGCCGACGCTATCTGCGCGACCATCTGCGGGCGGCCAAGGCCGCCGGCGTCGATCTGCGCGGCTACTTCGCCTGGTCGCTGCTGGATAATTTCGAGTGGGCGCATGGCTATTCGCAGCGCTTCGGGCTGGTTCATGTCGACTATGCCACCCAGCGGCGCACCGTCAAAACCAGCGGAAAGTGGTATGCGGAGATTGTTCGCGATCGCGGCGCGATGTTGTGCGCCAGCGAGACCGGGGAGATCTAAGCGGCCGGCGGACCTGCGCCGCCGTAAGTCGTGTCATCCGCTGTCTTGCAAGCCAGCCGGTCCGT
>JAGQOW010000639.1 GCA_020427155.1 Planctomycetales bacterium
GCTTGCTCGGGCATGGCTTCGCCATTGTTGCCCGAGCAATCGCTCCATGCTGAACGCCGCTTACCTGGGCGTTAGGCAGAGGAAGTTTTTGATGCTTATAAGGGCGAGCGAGAAGCTGCAGCGAACGGTGTTCGATTCGACCACTGACTATCCATCGGCACCGCTGTCGGGCCGTAGCGTTCGAGAAACTGTTCAGTGGCAAACGAAAAGCTCGATGGCCAAACGGTTTCCAACGCGCGAGCCAGGCGGGTCGCCAAAGTCCGCGCCCGCTGGCACACCCTTCAGGCCGCTAATGGGTGGTTGTTTTACGAAAAATGGGTAGGTTTGGCTGTGCACTTAGCGATTCGGTGCGGCCTGAAGGCTCAGTGGTCTGTCGTGCCAGCCAAAAGCCTAACAAGGCGGTCAAGCCGTTCGCCTGCGGCTCACTCGGACGTTCAGCACTCCGCGCCTGCTCGGGCATGGCTTCGCCATTGTTGCCCGAGCATTCGCTCCATGCTGAACGCCGCTTACCTGGGCGTTAGGC
>JAGQOW010000640.1 GCA_020427155.1 Planctomycetales bacterium
GTTGAAGCTTAGAACCACTTTGTTCTCCGAAATCTTCATGGAGGCATATTCGGGGCTGCGACTGGCTATCTCGATACCGTAGACGTCCGCTAATGCAAGACGAGCCAGACGTCGACCGACATCAATCTTATTTTTGGGATGAATGTCCTTGCCTTCACCGATGTCGATGATCACCGCTTGCCCCGTGTGAGGCAATGCTTGGCTCATGGTCTGAGCCTCGCGCAGTTCGGCCCAATCGCTTTCGCCTGGAGAGTCTTTTTCATCGCGAAAGTCGGCTAACTGCACCCAGTAGAAAGGAAAATCTCCGATGCCCCATTCATCCCGCCAAGTACGTATCATAAGCGGAAAGAGGTCACGGTACTGGTAAGCTCGTGGTGCATTCGATTCGCCTTGATACCAGATGGCGCCTCGAATCCCATATCCCAAATGAGATTTTAGGACCCCGTTGTAGATGTTCGCTGGACGATGGTTGCCTTTGACCAATCGCGCCAGGCTATCCCGTTGTTCTTTTTCCTTGTCCGTC
>JAGQOW010000641.1 GCA_020427155.1 Planctomycetales bacterium
TACGCTCGGCCGCTGGGACCCGACCCCAACCCAAAGCGGCATCATAAATACGTTCAGTCGGCAGGCATTGCCGATGACATGGGACTTCGCCGAGTCAAATCCACTTGGCGATGCTTCGGGCAACTACTGTGGAGCTGTCGACCTTGTCGCGAAAGCGTTGCTCGCCGCATCGCCTACCGCGATGTCGGGCCAAGCTGCGCAAGATGATGCATCCGGCCAATCAGTCAGCGCTGACAAGCTCGTGTCCACTGATCCGCCATACTACGACAATATCGGCTACGCCGACCTTTCAGACTTCTTCTACGTCTGGTTGCGCCGCTCACTGCGATCCGTCTTTCCCGACATCTTCGCCACACTCGCCGTCCCTAAGTCGGAGGAACTTGTGGCGACACCCTACCGCCACGGTAGCAAGGAAAGTGCCGAAACATTCTTCTTGGACGGCATGACGCAGGCGATGCACCGCCTAGCCGACCAGGCACGCCCAGCGATTCCGGTCACCATCTACTACGCATTCAAGCAGTC
>JAGQOW010000642.1 GCA_020427155.1 Planctomycetales bacterium
ATCGCGGTTCGCTGCATTGGAAAGCACCTCAAGTGTGATCGGCTGCTTCCCCCGTTTAGCCCTGAAGAGCTGGACGCTGACCTATATCCGGGCAGCTTCAAAGAGTTTCCTGAGCTTCCCCAGTGGGTACTCACGCGCATCCACAGTTCGGCCTAGCTGCGCATGAGGGCGGATCGATGGGGCAGGCTTTGATGTTTCCTGAGATGATGTCTGCCATCGGCCGCTCAATTCGGTGTTAGGCCTCATGGCTCTCGTGCGAGTGTTTTCGCCACAGACCGAGTCGGAAGTGCTGGTCGCTACGGCTCTCTTGGAGGCTCACAGGATTCCGACCTTTGTGCACAGCCGCGGGATCGCCAGCATGCTCCCTGGCGTTCAGATAGACGCGTACAACACCCAGTGTGTGATGGTCCCGGAGGAACTCGCTGCATATGCGGTCGAGATTCTTGCTGAATTGAAGGGGCCCGAACCGGCCACTGCAGGTGCGCCATTGCCGATCCGTGATCGGGTTCGGATCGTCCTGG
>JAGQOW010000643.1 GCA_020427155.1 Planctomycetales bacterium
AAGGCTTTAATCAAGTATCGGTGGGAGTAGACTCAAGCATCGGGAATGGATGCGATAAGCCGTCAGTGATCGGCCGGGGTAACCGGAGAGCAATCTGCGGCGGCGCTCGAATCCGGAAGCCAAGCCCAGGTGGCTTCGCATTGGGGAGGAAAGTTGGTCGGTGAATGCATCAGCCAAAACTGGTCCGTGCTTTACGCGCCTTGCCGCTCAATGCCGTGCGCCGGCCCCTTCGCTCCAAGGGAATCGAAGGCTTAAGCTCCGTCGCAACCCAACAACGCGCTGGAGTCCGACGCTTGACCACTCCCTTCCTTCGCTGTCGCTCCGGTCGGTCGTCGTCAAGCGCGGCTCAGCGCGGCGTTAGCTTGCAAGAGACGCATCGGCCAAGATGGAATCCGGTACCGCCCTTATGTGGGTTGTGGTCGCGACCCTCGGTGCGGTCGGCGCCCTGGCTGCTGGAGCCGCACTTAAACAATCCAAGTACGGAAATCGGAAGAATCAGATATTAGCGGAGGAAAGAGATG
>JAGQOW010000644.1 GCA_020427155.1 Planctomycetales bacterium
GACCGCGAGAGTGACCATGGAAGACAAAGTCCGAACCACCGCCATCACCTTCGACGATGTGCTGCTCGAGCCCCGTTATAGCGCGGTGGTCCCCTCCGAAGTGGATGTCAGTACCCAGCTGACCAAAAACATCCGCCTGAACCTACCGCTGATCAGCTCGCCGATGGACACGGTGACAGAAAGCGGGTTGGCCATCGCTCTGGCTAAAGTGGGTGGATTAGGGGTTATTCACAAAAATATGTCGGTCGCTGCCCAGACCGAAGAAGTTCGCAAGGTGAAGCGGAGTGCAAACGGGATCATCGTCGATCCGGTGACGTTACCACCCGACGCACCCGTGTCGCGGGCTCGCGAGGTGATGGAGCAGCACAACGTCTCGGGAGTGCCAATCACCGAGGAAAATGGCCGATTGGTAGGCATTCTGACACGAAGGGATCTGCGGTTTCTGGAAACCAGCGACACCTTGATAGCAGAGGTGATGACCAAAGATCACCTTGTAACGGTTACGGGAGAAGTATCGCTT
>JAGQOW010000645.1 GCA_020427155.1 Planctomycetales bacterium
CTGTGGAACTTGTAAGCGCTGCATCCGGAATCGATTCAGAGGCATACATCCGGCGCTCAGACTTGAAGGTCATCGTTTGGATAGAAGACGGCGAATCAGACCCATTGCCGCCGAACGTATACGACGAATCTCTATTCATTGCTGTTCCGACGAAGAATGAACTAGAACTAGATAGACGCTTAGCATTCGAGTTCACAGAGGCACACCTTTCGGACGAATACGAAGTGGTGCAAGCATTCTTTAAGAAGAAAGGCGCCTACGGGCGGTTTCGAGACCTGCTGGAAAGAAACAAAAAGCTGGAGCTGTGGTACGAATATCAGGCCAAAGCTGTGCACAGAGCGTTGAGAAGCTGGTGCAAAATGCACAACTTGAAAACGGCAAGCTAACAAAATGTTGGAGTCCGACGCTTGACCGCTCCTCCTTTCGCTGCCGCTCCAGTCGTCGCCGTCAAGCGCGGCTCAACATTGCGTTAGCCATCTGTATGACCGATCTTGAAAGTAAAGTCAGGAGCTGGCTCGA
>JAGQOW010000646.1 GCA_020427155.1 Planctomycetales bacterium
GAGGTAGGATTCGAGGATGCGGATCAAGCCGTCCTCGTACTGGCCTTCGCACACGAAGTGCTCAAGCTCGTACCGGAGCGTCTCGATTTCCTTGTCACTTGCGGCCTCGCGCACGGCGGCAACGCCGTCGTTCAGCAGCTTCGATACAGCGGGATCGCGTTGGAAGAGTTGTCGGTTTTTCATCAGTCGTTTACCCCGTTATGGAGCGTGATGGGAACGGCCAGGTAGTTCCAGCCGTCCCGCGCGTCCAATAGCCTGTAGTTGTTGTCTTCGTACTCGCCGGGGAAGAAAACCACCAGCCGGCCCCGGATGTCCTTGACCACTTCCTTGAGCACCAGCGAAACGCGGGTGAAGCCGAACAGGCACGCCACGCCCTGGACGGCGACCACCGTATCGTCGTCCACGTCGCCCGCCGTCAGCGTTTCGCGGAGCCGGCCGGCGGCGTGCTGCATGAAGTCGCTCCGTAGCTTCATCGCCAGCGTCTCCGGCTCCTCGAAGTAGACATCGCGGTAGTCGGT
>JAGQOW010000062.1 GCA_020427155.1 Planctomycetales bacterium
AAGCCTGGCGTGACTGCGGTACCCACGCTGAAGAGGTCAAAACTACCGTCATGCAGTCCAACCCACAGGGGTGTAAGAAAAAAGTCGGTCGAGGCACCCAGGTTTTCAATTTCGATCCTTACCGCTTGTGCAAAAATCCGCTGCTCGGCAGCGACCATCAACAAGCATCCAATCGCAGCATAGCCTAGGCATCTAGTGGTAGTGGAAAGTCTCAGATGATTACTCATTTACAGTTCCTCAAGTATTCTAAGAAGTAAATGTCAACAGAAATGAACTCGCGAAGCAACGATAGTGAGCATGGTTTCCATCCACTACGGTCTTTCACGCGTGAGATACACCGCGGCTCAGTGCTTCGACAATCAGCTTGCTTGCATTAGCGGTTTTCGCAGGAGTCCACGCAGAAAATGCGACGCACGCAGCTCAAATGACGAAGCGCTCTCCTGGCGTCTGACAGAATTGCCATCGCCAAGTAATGCTCGATCGAAAGCCGCTACACAGTCGCACTAGAGGGTTAGTCGCAGGAACCGGGCAAACCTTACAAGCAACACGAGCTTTTTTTCTATCACTCAGCGTGACTTGCTTCGCGCAACAAAGTTTTGATGTTCTGTCGCCGCGAGTCCGAGAGTCTGACATCGCTGGCATAGACTGCTGCAAGCGTCTTGGGCGAGGCCTGAGAAAGAAGCTGACGCAAGAGACGCAACTGCTTCTGAAAGCGCCGACAAGCTCCACAGATCATCACATGGAAACTCAGCCCAAACCGTTCGCGGCGCGAAAGTTGCCGCTCCTGGGCTTCGGAAAGAAGTCTTGTGGCGTGTCGGCAGTTCATAAACAATTTCGGTTAATCCAGCTTCAAATCAGGGGCCGTAAGACAACTACTCAAACCACTTATCTTCCAAACACTTTCGCAACAACAGCCGCGCACGATGCAGCCGCACCGATACGTTGGACGAACTGATATCGAGCAAAGTACAAATATCCTTCGTCTTCGCCGACTTCAACTCTCGCAAGCGAAAAACGTACGCCAAATGCGCAGGCATCTCTCCCAGGCAACCGGCAACGGTTCTCCAGAACTCACGGTTCTCGGCTAGTTCATCGGGAGCTGCCGACCAGGCCTTTGGAGCACGGCTCCACTTCCCCCGCTTCGTAAAAGGAGGCTGCGCTTCCTGCCAGTCCTCCCAGCTATCAAGCGATTGGGCAGCTCGCCCACTCTCGCGGCGAAAGTGATCGGCAATCTTGTGCCGCAGAATAGAAACGAGCCAGGTGGAGAATAGCGATCGCCCGGCAAAATCCTTCCTCGTCTTCCAAGCCACCAGAAAGGTCTCTTGCACAAGATCCTCGGCGATCTCCCGCTGGCGAATACGAGACAGGGCATAACTCAGCAGCATGTCACCATAGCGATCCACCCACACGGTCGGATCTTGCGGCTGGAGCGGTTCCGGTAACGGCCCGCTGGACACGGCACTCCTGGTCTTGCTCTTCGGTTCGCCTACCGCCATTCGTACTGTCCCGTTGAACTAGATCGATGAGAAAAGCAGGCCTATCGGCAGCAGACAACCCCTCCCACATGTTTAGTCGCAGCTGGCCGCCGAATCTTACAAGGATTATTCTGGTCAGATTCGCCAGGAATTAACGTGACCTATCCCACAGTAGAACCGCGCGAACCGAAAAGTCGGACCGGAGCACGTCAAATCGCGGCATTCCCGGCAATTCTCGGGGACTGACCTGTCTTTCGCCATGAGTTACAATGGCTGGCTTCGACCCAGCAAATGAACCATTCGTTGTCTATGAGCTATCCAGGAGAGGACGAGGCATTGGCCGAACCATTGAATAAATACAGCCGTCACATCACCCAGCCCAAGTCGCAGGGGGCTTCGCAGGCCATGCTCTATGGCACAGGGCTCACCGACGACGATCTCCAAAAGCCGCAGATTGGTATCGCCAGCGTCTGGTACGAGGGCAACACCTGCAATATGCACCTGCTCGATTTGGCCGCGAAGGTCAAGGAAGGCGTCCAAGCGGCCGGGCTTGTCGGCATGCGGTTCAATACCATCGGTGTGTCCGACGGCATCTCGATGGGGACCGACGGCATGAGCTTCTCGCTGCAATCGCGCGATCTCATTGCCGATTCCATTGAAACGGTGATGGCCGCCCAATGGTACGACGCCTGTATCGCGCTGCCCGGCTGCGACAAAAACATGCCCGGCTGCCTGATGGCGATGGGGCGACTCAACCGCCCTGGCATAATGGTCTACGGCGGTACGATCAAACCCGGCTTTACTCACTTCGGCCAAGACGACGAAAAACGCGACATCGTCAGTGCGTTTCAATGCTACGGCGAGTTCCTGGCCGGCAGCATCTCTGAAGACGAGCGGCAGGAGATCGTACGCAAGAGTTGCCCCGGCGCGGGCGCCTGCGGTGGTATGTATACGGCTAACACGATGGCCTCGGCCATCGAAGCGATGGGCATGTCGTTGCCCTACAGTTCGTCGATTCCGGCCGAAGATCCTGACAAGCTGAAAGAGTGCTTGCAAGCCGGCGAAGCGATTCGCATCTGCCTGGAGAAAGACATCAGACCGCGCGACGTGATGACGCGCGAAGCATTTGAAAACGCCATGGTGCTGATCATGGCTGTGGGCGGCTCGACCAATGCCGTGCTTCATCTGCTGGCCATGGCCCGCAGCGTCGGCGTCGAACTCACGATCGACGATTTCCAGTCGGTCAGCGATCGCGTCCCGTTCTTGGCTGATCTTAAACCGAGCGGCAAGTATGTACAGGAAGATCTGCACCGAATTGGCGGTACGCCCGCTGTCATGAAACTGCTGCTGGAAGAAGGACTGATCCATGGCGACTGTCTGACCGTTACCGGCAAATCCCTGGCGGAGAATCTGGCAGATCTGCCCGGTCTGACTCCGGGCCAGGATGTCGTCCATCCGTTCTCCGATCCCATCAAGGCGACGGGGCATATTCGTATCATGCGCGGCAATTTCTGCCCCGATGGGGCGGTCGCCAAGATCACGGGCAAAGAAGGTCTTCAGTTCATCGGCACTGCCAACGTTTTCGACTCGGAAGAAGAAATGCTCGCCGCGCTCGAGCAAAACAAAATCAACAAAGGCGACGTAGTCATCATTCGCTACGAAGGCCCGCAGGGGGGCCCGGGAATGCCCGAGATGCTCACCCCGACCAGTGCCATCATGGGCGCGGGCCTGGGCAGCGACGTCGCCCTGATCACCGACGGCCGTTTTAGCGGCGGCTCTCATGGTTTCATTGTCGGACACGTCACTCCCGAGGCCCAGGTGGGCGGCCCGATCGCGCTGGTCCAAAATGGCGACAAGATTCTCATCGACGCCGAGGCCAACACGATCAATGTCGACATCAGCGCAGCAGAATGGCAAAGCCGCCGCTCGGCCTGGAAAGCGCCCCCCTACAAGGCAACTCGCGGCACGCTCTATAAGTACATCAAAAACGTAAAGAGCGCCAGCGAAGGGTGCGTGACCGATGAGTAAATCGGCTTGGCTCACACATGCTCGTTGAGCAGGCCCTTACGCCGCGCAAGACCCGCGTTGCTTGATAAACGCGCGGTACTCGCCAAGGCTATCGAAGTCGGTCGATTCGTCTTCGATCCGCACGCAGTGCACACCTTCTAGTTGATGGCGCGTGAGTGGAAAGCCGCAGAGCGAGCGGTACGACTGCCAGAGTTTTGCGTTGGCCCCTTGTTCGGCATGACGCACCGCATGTTGCAATGCTGTCGCGAACTGATTGCGGTGGCGCCGACGAAACCAAACACCGAGGATGTCGTCGCCCAATGAAGCCCTGGTAATCAGATACCTCAGGGGGCCCCCCGAGTTCATCCCACAAGCGATGTCCATCGCTTCCTCGGTCCAAAAGACGTCGCCAGCAAGCAACAGCGTAGGATCTCCCCAGAGGCCGCGGCTTGCAAGCGCGGAGTCGGCAATCCAGCGTCTACTGCCGGGAGGCAGTTCCAGAACTTCCGCCTGGTCGGCTACGCTGAGAGCGATCTGAGGATGATGAGTGATGACCACTGGTCGCACATCGAGTCGGTCGGCCAGTTGGCGCAAAGTGCGGCAGAGTAACGGCTCGCCGTCAACCAACGCCAGTTGCTTGTGCTCCAGTCCTTCCCATCGCTGCGCGCTCCCCGAGGCAAGAATCACCACGCTGGGCGTCTTTTTCACCTGGCTGGCTGGTATGCGCAACCGAGGCCGCCGCAATTTGCGTATTGTACGGAACATCTTGCGGACTGTAGATCGGCAGCCAAACTCGGACAATGCCGATCGTCTCTAGGTATGCAACCAGCTAGCTTCAGTTACTTGTTATTCTGGCGGGGTTGGTTGGCATGATCTTGCCTGCCTCTATAATCAATTGACTGTTTTTTGCGACTTTGCCCATCCGCCCCATTTGTTCAGCGCCCGACTATGAGTGCAGATGCTCCCCAACTTCCCGCTACGCTAGCAGATCTCATCAACAGCGGTTGGGCCTCGAAGAGCGTGAAGCAGGAAATCCACGACAACTTTCTGCGGGCCCTAGCGGCTGGCGATCAACTGTACCCCGGCATCATCGGCTTCGACGACACCGTGATTCCGGAGCTGAACATTGCCATCCTTGCCCAGCACGATTTGCTGTTTCTCGGTGAGAAAGGGCAAGCCAAAAGCAGATTGATGCGACTGCTGAGCACCTTCTTGGACGATGCGATACCCTATCTGGCCGATCCGGCAATTCCTGTCCACGACGACCCGCTGAAGCCAATTACTCGGCGCGGCCGCGAACTTATCGCCCACAACCCGCCCGAGAGCGTTCCCATCGCCTGGTGGCCCCGTGCCGAGCGGTACGCCGAGCGGTTGTCTCCTGGTACGAAGTTTGCCGACGTCATTGGCGAGATCGACCCGGCCAAACTGGCATCGGGAGTAAGCATGAGCACCGAAGACGCGCTGCACTTCGGCTTGATCCCGCGCATGCACCGAGGCATCTTCGCCATGAACGAGCTGCCCGAACTGGATGAGCTGGTTCAGGTAGGTCTGTTCAACATCCTTGAAGAGCGCGACGTGCAGATCCGCGGCTATCCAATCAAGTTTGACCTAGACGTGATGATTCTATTTAGCGCCAACCCAGCGACCTACAATCGCAGCGGCAAGGTGATTCCGCAATTGAAAGACCGCATCGGTTCGATCATCCACACGCATTACCCGCTGGAGCGCGAACTGGGGGTGCAGATCCTGGAGCAGGAAGCGCGCATCGATTCCGACATGAGGAATTCGCATGCCGGCTTGCAGCAATCCGAGCAGTCGCCCTTTCCGCCTGTGGTAGTCCCCTATTTCATGAAAGAACTGATCGAGGAAATCAGTCGGGCTGCCCGAACTTCAAAATATGTAGACCACGAGTCGGGCGTCAGCGCGCGCCTTTCGATCGCCAACTATCGGACAATGGTAGCCAGCGCCCGGCAGCGCGCCGTGGTACTGGGGGAACGGCCCGCTGTGCCTCGTATCAGCGACTTGGGCCACCTCTATGCCTCGTCGCTCGGCAAGTTAGAACTCGACCTCATGGGAACTCATCAGATGAGCGAGCGTCAAGTGCTCGATGCCGTGCTGGCCGAAGCAATTGCGACTGTTTTCGGCGAGTACGTCGATCGACACGGGCTGGAAGAGATCGGGCAGATATTTGCCCAAGGCGTAAAGATCGAGGTTGGCGACATGCTGCCCTCGAACCAGTATGCCCAACTGCTCGAACGCGTCCCGCCAGTTTGGGATAAGGCGTTTGAAGTGAATGCCAGCGAAAACGAGGCAGTTCGCGCGTCGTGTGTCGAATTCGTGCTCGCCGGACTCTACGCAACCGATCGCATCAGTCGCAGCCAAGAGCATGGGCGCATCGTATACGAGACATAAAAAAACGCTCCTCTCAGGCGCGAGGAGCGTTTGTGTTTGACTTAGCTGTGGGTCGACAGCACAGTAGGCTTAGCAACCGTGCTTCTCTAGTTTTTCTCGCAACGTGTCGGCAGTGAACGGCTTGACCAGGTAGTCGGATACTCCCGCCTGGATGGCCTCTAACACCCGCGATTTTTCCGCTTCGGTGGTCACCATAATAATTGGCACGTCCTTGTCCTGTTGCCGAATCTCGGTGATGACTTCCAACCCGTTCTTTCCAGGCATGTTCCAGTCGGTAAGCACCAGGTCGAACGAACCGGGGCTGAACAGATTGACGGCCTCTTCCCCGTCAGCTGCCTCGACGGCTGAAGGCACGCCTACCGCACTAAGCGATCGCAGAATGATCTTCCGCATCGTGCTAGAGTCGTCTGCAACGAGTACTCGTGTGCCCATCTTCGGATCCTCTCTTCTTAACTCACCTGTAGTCCAGAAGTTCGTTCTTCAGCGAACCTTCCTACCTCGCATGGCAGGCCATTCTGCACCGCATAGTTGCAGCAGCATACTAGCCCTCGGTATAGGGAAACGTAGGTTACGCCGAACGCGAGTCAAGCCAGACCGCTCGGGTTTCACGCCAACGCTTCGGCATAACTAAATGCATCCCGTCGATCAAAGAAGCCCAACCAGCTGGGCCTTATCCAGGCATTCGATGCGGATCGTATGAATTGTAGAGAGCAGGGCTAGTGGCGCCGCTTAGGCCATTTGTTTCTCAAGTTGGCCACGAATCTCCGACTCGATTTTGCCCTTAAACATCATTGCCGAGAACGGAAGTTCGACATCCACCAGCAACTTGCCTTCTTGAACGCCAATCGTGCCCGCAATCTTGATTCCAAAGGTCTTGAAACCAAAAACCAGGTCGTTGCCCTCCCAGGTTTGCTCCAATTCACTGATTTGCCCCTGAAATCTCGACTGCAGCGCCTCGACAAACCTCTGGAGCTTCGACTTGGCATCTTCGACCGATAGGGGATGGGGAACCTCAAAATTTAGCTTCGGCACAACTCGACTCCTGCGATCTCAGCCAGGCAAATGGGGCAATGTGAAGTGGTTTTTAACCCAAAGCCGCTCAACTGGCAATCCTGTTGCCGCCTCCGTTTTGGCTCTGACAACCGGGCTACTCTAGCCAACGATGAGCCATAGCCGCACGAAATCCTTTGACAAGCTCTCGGCTCACCGCCTCAGTACGTTCTCCTTCGCAAACTGCACCGCGTACGGCAACCAGATCGATTCCCGTAGGAGGCAGCCATGCCAGACTCGCCGGTAACAGGCTCCCCGCAACCACGGTTTGCAGGCCCGCAGATTTGGCGAGTTGCAAGAACGCACGCAACTCTTCGCCAGAACAGTGATCTAGCACCGACCCTGCCTGCTTGGCAAATGTATCGATCAGCAGATACTTTCCGCCGTTGGCTTGGCTGCAGGCAATTACCTCCTGCGGCAACGGGGCCTGGGCCAGTCGCCAATCTGCATAGGCGACTGCAACCAGCGACTTCTGAGAGTTGCTGACCGACTCGGCTGCCGACTGCCACCTGCCCTGCCAGTCTTGCATTGCCGCACAGCCAGCCAGGCCGAGTTTGACGACCCCGATCCCTTCGATTTCTAGCAGTTTCTGCGCGTTTGAAGTTGGCCAATCGATAAGTTCTCCTAGTGCCGCAGAGAGTGGTTTACGCTGCGCAATCCGTTCAGCAACCTGCCTGGCAACATTCGCTTCGACTGCTCCTAAAGCACCTTCCAAGGGTTCTTTGAGATCAATCCAATCCGCTCCCCCTTCCAGGGCAATCTCGGCCTCTCGAACGTCGCGCACGCTGACCAACAACTTCGGAACGGAGGAAACCGCTCGAGATTTCGTGGAGAATTCCGTACAACCAGATATCGTGCCCGTGCTCATTCTTGCGGATCCTCTTTCGCCTCGCTCTGGCTCTCTCGGCAAACCTCTGCAAGACGACGATTCAGCCCCCGGATGACTTCGCCGTTCAGAGGTTCGCACCACGTACCTCGGATAGTCACGTAACCGTCGCACCACGCTCCCAGTGCGGCTTTTACGTCTTGCTGCTCCCATTCCGGGGCCCGCTGAGAAAGCCGTGCGATGAGATTAACGGTTTCTGCCTTCTCAACCACCTGCACAGGCAGATTGGCCGGGCCCTGGCCGAGGAAGAACGCTTCGACTACTTCACACGGCACGGCAATAGGGTCTCCCGACTTGAGATAGAAGAGCACTTTCCCCCGGCTGTACGCCACGCGAGGTCGGAATACTTGCAGAATCAGTCCGACGCCCAGCAGCACGGAAACCGCCAACAGAATCCAAGCGGCTGTTCCGACAACAGGGCCCAGACCAAGGTTCATCGCGGCAATGGCGACTAGCCCCAGCATTGCTGCTGGCACCAAGGCCAAGAGGAGCACTCGGCGATTGGAATGAAGCCAAACTTCAGTCATTTCTTCATTCCGATTTCAGCGCGTTCGATGGCGCCCCCGCTGCAGGGACGTCGCATGTTGGTACCGAAAGTTTACCGGGGAAAGCCCTGCACCGGAAGCAGATCGGGCGGGTGATAACGATTTCAAGGATATTGCTGAGAGAATCTCAGGGTGGTTTTCAATCAGATCGCCGCGACGGAGCAACTACCTTGCCTGATCATGACGTAGCGTTCAGCGTATATGCAGGGGCTAGGGCAGTAGATCGGGCATCCGGTCTGCAATCTCGAACGAGTAGGCCAGGCTCCTCGACGCTCGGGTGCTGAAGCGACTTTTCGCCAGCCAGACTGGACGAATAGTCACTCACTCCTTATATCTTGGTTCTACGTTGCGCGGTCGACGACTGTAGCTGCTCGCAATCAGCAGTTCATCGTTACCGCCTGAAGGCGAGTATCACAATGGCGACGGACATGGCGAGCATGACCACAAGCGGACATCTGGGGCGCGGCAATGTCGTAGTGGGGGCCATCGTGACCCTCGTAATCCTTTACCTTGCCAGTGCGCTGTACGGCCTTCCGCAACACGCCACTTCGCTGGTTACGGCCGCTCATGATCACGCCGCGGCCTCCCACGACACTAGTCATGAGAGCGCAGAGACGCACCACCCCGGTTCATTGGCTCCGCCCTACTGGACCGTCATTCCTTTCGTCCTGCTACTCGGAGCGATAGCTGTTTTTCCGCTTCTCGAGATAACCGAGCATTGGTGGGAGAGTAATCTCAACCGCTTCAAAGTCGCTGCGGTCTTGGGAGCGATTACGCTTAGCTACTACGCCGTCTCGCACCATGCGCCCGTCGAAGCCCACTGGCCAGCACACAGCGTCGTCGAACCAGGCGACGGAGCGCTGCAGGGCAGCTTTGTGGCAGCGATTCTTGGCAATGCTTTACTTTCGGAGTATGTCCCCTTTATTGTGCTGCTGTTTAGCTTGTACACCATAGCGGGTGGCATTCGCATTGAAGGCGACTTGCAGGCCAGCCCGCTCACCAATGCTTCGTTTATGGCCGTCGGCGGACTCCTGGCCAGCTTTGTCGGTACCACCGGGGCTGCCATGTTGCTCATTCGTCCCCTGCTGGAAACCAACAAAGAACGTAAACATGTCGCCCATACGGTCGTCTTTTTCATCTTTGTCGTCTGCAATTGCGGCGGTTGCCTGCTGCCGATTGGCGATCCTCCCTTATTCCTGGGGTACCTCGAAGGCGTCCGCTTTACCTGGACTCTAGGACTCTGGGGGCCTTGGCTGTTTGTCAATGGGTTGTTGCTGCTCACGTATTCTCTCGCCGATCAGTTCTTCTTCTACCGCCACGAAACCATCAAAGATATCGAACGCGATCTGGAACAAACACGCAAACTGACTGTCAGCGGGCTAGCGGTGAATGGACCGCTGCTGCTGGGAGTTGTCTTTGCTGTTGCGTTGCTCGACCCCAGCAAAGCCGTGCCGGGCACCCACTGGCATGCCTGGATGTTCCTGCGCGAAATCACTCAACTCGCGTTAGTCGCCCTGGCTCTCTATTTCGGCTCGCAAAAGATTCGTGAGAAGAACCAATTCAATTACCACGCGATCATCGAAGTTGCCGCCCTCTTTTTGGGTATCTTTATCTGTATGCAACCTGCGCTGCAGATCTTGGCCGAGAAGGGAAAAGTACTGGCCGACTCCTTGAGCCCCGCAGGATTTTTCTGGGCTACTGGCAGTTTGTCGTCCTTCCTCGACAATGCCCCCACCTATTTGGTTTTCTTCAAAGCCGCCCAAGATCCTACGGTCGGAGGAGCTACCGGAGGTGTACCGGAAATGGTCTTGCAAGGCATCGCCTTGGGAGCTGTTTTCATGGGGGCGATGACCTACATCGGTAACGGCCCCAACTTCATGGTCAAGGCCATTGCTGAGAAATCGGGCGTCCGCATGCCCAGCTTCTTCGGATACATGGCCTACAGTTGCTTGGTCCTGCTGCCAATTCTCCTGCTGGCCAACTGGCGATACTTGTCCTCCGAGCAGTCGCCTCCGCCTGCCGAGCAGGCGATGGTTTCTTCCGTAGAAACTACTTCGCATTGAAATACCAGGCTCGGATTGAGATACATGGCTCCAGGCGGTAGGCTGTAGGCCTTGGCACTTCGCTGCCGCCCTCCAGCCTCTCGACTCCAGCCTCTAGTCTCTCTGTGAATCCGCTTACGATTACCGATCCTGTACGTCTTGGCGAACTCTGCGGCCGGCTTGGCTCTGCTCAGCATATTGGCATCGATACCGAGTTTGTGTCCGAAGATACCTTCTTTCCCGAACTCTGCCTGATTCAGGTCGCCACGAAGGATGAGTTGGCCACCATAGACGCGTTCGCCATCGAAGATCTTCGGCCCTTCTGGCAAGTACTCACCCAAGGCGACCACATCACGATTCTTCACGCCGGGCGCGAAGAGCTGAATTTCATGTTACGCGCGGTTGGCGCTGTACCTAAGCATCTGTTCGACGTACAAATCGCCGCCGGTTTTTGCAGCAACGAGTACCCCTCAGCCTACGGCTCGGTGGTGAGCCGTTTTCTGGGACACAAGCCCGCCAAAGGCGAACAGCGCACCGACTGGCGAAAACGGCCGCTGACCAATGCACAGATCAATTACGCTTTAGAAGACGTTCGCTATCTTCTGCCTCTCTACCACTGCATCGTTCAAATTCTGACCGAAAGGGAACGACTCAGTTGGCTTGAGGAAGAGATGCAAAGCTGGCAAGAGGACGTGATTGCTGCCCAGGATCGGAAAGACTGGCGCCGGGTTTCTGGAACCGGAAAACTGAGTCCCGCTAGTTTGGCAGTCGTCCGCGAGCTTTGGCACTGGCGCTACGAAGAAGCCCAAAGGCGCAATCGTCCTCAACGCCGGATTCTGCGCGACGATCTGATCGTCGAGCTTGCCAAACGCAAAGTAGATAGCCCCAAGCAAATTATGGCCGTCCGGGGAATGGAACGCAGCGCGGTAAAGAAGAACGCAACCGAATTGGCTGCCTGTGTTCGCCGCGGCCTCGAGTCGCCCGTCGAAAGTGAGCAACGCGGCAAGCGGCGACAGCCTCCCTCGCAACTCAATTTGTTGGGCCAGTTTCTGGCCCCGGCCCTGGGAACGATTTGCCATCGCGCCGAGCTCGCTGCCAGCCTGGCAGGCACCGCCAGCAGTGTCCGCGATCTGATTGCCTACCGCATGGGTTTCCCGTCTGAAGGCTCGTCGCGCGACGGAAGATCTCCCTTACCAAGCCTCGCCAGAGGCTGGCGCGCAGAACTCGTTGGCAAGGTGATCGACGACCTGCTGGAGGGCAAGAAGTCGATCCGTATCGTCAACGCCAAGGATACCGATCCCTTGGTGTTCGAAGACGTACGCTGACCGCTCGCTGTATGCAGCGCGGCAGACTACTGCCCCCCGGCATCGGGCACGATACGGAAACTGATCGTCTGATCCAGGTTCTGGTTGATCTTGTTATCTCCAACGGTAATAACCATCTGCATCTGCTGCACGATCTTCGACGATTCGAGTCGGCCCGCCTGGCGATTAAAGAGAATCTCGCCGGTCGCGTCTTGTTTTTCGACGGCAATAGAGTTAGCTCCTTCACCACCTGTGAACTTTGTCTCGATCGAGGGCACAAAGACTTCCATCGGTTGGCCTTCAACCTCTCGGGGGCCTTGGTACTGATAGGTCGTTTCGGTAATGATTTTTCCCGCAATCGGATTGTCCATTTCAATCGAACTGGTCCATTGATGCCCCTCGACCAATTCCTCTGGCTTGGGCAATAGGATCGAGCTTTGCCTGATCATGTTCCTGAATCCCTCTTCAGTCGCAAGCGATCCCAACATGGCCCCGCCGGGAATTTGGCTCATGGCTTCGATTAGCGATTGTGGAACCTCAACGTCAACAATCTCGCCTCGGGGCGACATGGTGACTTTGAACGGTGCACTGATCATCGCCTGGAACATCGGAGCTAGCATCGCTGCGTAGCCCTGCGGCGGCTCCTCCGAGGACGAATCATACTGGACTTCAGCCTGCCCAGGCGCAGCAATTCCCATCTGAACTCGTTCGATGGTCTGCGTCAGCACGGCGTTGCCGTTTTCCTCGACCGATTCGATCTCCCATACCATGTCGATCGTCTGCTTAATCGCTGAGGTAGCCGCTTCGCCTGGGCCGACGTTCATCGTCATTTTCATTTCTTGCACCATTTGGTAATGATGCGCATCGCCCGCCGCAAACTTCCACAGCAACGGCTCAGCGGCGCTGGCTCCTCGGCTCAGCGCAATCAAACAGCAGAGACCAGACACAGCGAAAAGGCCATGCCAGAAAGTTCGGAGCGACAGACGGTTCATGCCATGATCCTTATGGAAAGCAAAGTAAGCAGTGGTTCGACCTTCAAACAACGATGCCCTGAAGACACCGCCCCCTGTTCTATCTTTTGAAATCCTGTTCGATTGCGTTTGAGGCGATCTGGTTCGTTTGGGGCATTATCGTGCCGTCGATCATTTGGCAACACCCCGAATCCTTGCCCTGGGGAAAAATATTCGACTCCCCCAGGCAGCTACAGCCGCAGCTTTTCACCCGGCGCAAGTACCACAGGCTCGGCCGCTGTGTGCGAGCGAACCCGATCGGCCCAGGCCGATGCATCCTGGGAGATCGGAGGCCAGGTTCCGTAGTGGCACGGCACAACCTGCCGTGGGTTCAGCATCTTGATGGCCTCGATCGAATCGTCGGGCCCCATGGTAAACAGATCACCGATCGGCAGGACGGCCAGATCGAGCCCAGTCATCCCGTAGAGTTTCATGTCGAGAAAAAGTGAAGTGTCGCCGGCAAGGTAAACCCGCTTCCCCTTCAGATCGAGAATGTACCCGCCGGCTGAACCACCATAACTGCCATCCGGCAAGCCGGAACTGTGGTGAGCCAATGTCATTTTCGCACGCCCAAACGCCAGTTCGGCGCTCCCGCCGGTGTTCATGGCGACCACGTTTTCTTCTGCCACCCCCTGCCCTTTCAGCCACTCGCCGATTTCAAAATTGGCGACGACCGTGGCGCCGGTTCGAGTCGCGATTGCCGCCGCATCGGCAACATGGTCGAAGTGCCCATGAGTCAACAGAACAAAATCAGCGGCGATTTCGTCCGCTTTCAGCGGCGCCGTCGGCGAATCGTCGAGAAATGGATCGACCAGCAGATTGCAGCCTTCAGTACAAATGGCAAAGCACGAATGGCCCAGCCAGGTGAGTTCAGTGGACATGGTTGATCACCCCCTCAGAATTGCATTCATGTTCTTTTTGTAAGCCTCGACTCCCGGCTGCCCGTAGGGATTGATGCCAATCAGGCGACCCTCGACTACCGTGGCCAACATCAGCATTTGAAAAAGCTGGCCAAGCGTGTGCTCGTTGAGCTGCGGCAAATGCAGTTCTGCCGTCGGTCGATTGTCTTCGCGATAGGCTTGATTGGTGCCTTGCGTGGCGGCGCGGAGTACCTCGGGCAAGGTTTTTTCGGCAAGCGAATTCAGTTGATCATGATCCTGTTCGCTGACGCCGATCGCCAGCGGTTCGCGTTCGCAACTGCCAATGGTAATGTTCGTGATCAACTTATCGCGTTTGCCTTCTTGATGCTGTTGGCCTCGGGAGTGCAAATCACGCGTATTGACGACCGTCAGTGGCATGGCGCCACGTTCCTGTTTGCCGAGGCTCTCGGAAAGGAGCTGGTCGTACCAGAGGCCAACCGACTCCAGCCGCTTGCCCCAGGTAGAGAGAAGCCTCACATCGCAACCGCGTTCAACCTCCATCAAGTGGCAAATGCCCGTGTAGTCGAGCACCACATTCTCGCCGACCGGCTGTTGCCGAAAATGCTCGTTCATGGCGGCCGCCCCTTCGAGCAACTTTACGATGTCGAGCCCCATAATTGCCGCCGGCAGCAATCCCACCGCCGAAAGCACCGAAAACCGGCCCCCTACGCCATCGGGAACGGGATAGAGTTCCTGACAACCCAATCCCCGGGCCAAATCGAACAGCTTTCCCGAGGATCCGGTCACGGGCACAACCAGGTTCGCTACCTGTGCGTCGTCGTTGCCACAGGACTCCTGCAAATGGCGCAGCAGAATCCGAAACGCCGCAGCCGTTTCCAAGGTTCCGCCGCTCTTGCTGATCACGACGATCCCCCATCGCTCTTCCAAGCTCTTGGCAGCTGCGCCGCGTCCCACTAGATCGAGCAGTCCTTGCACTGCATCGTTGTCGACGTTATTTCCTTCGAACGAAATTCGAGGACGATTGCCTCGGGCAGCGCGTGGCAACTCATTGAAATACGGGTGGCAGCAGGCCTCGAGTAGCGCCCTGGCGCCCATATACGAACCACCGATCCCTAGGACGACAGCGCGGTCGACCACACCGGCCAGGCGATCGGCGGTCGCCTGAATTCGGGCAACTTCGCTGGCCGAGCCTTGCTCTCGGTACTCATCCAGTAGCCGTTCCGGCAAGCCATGGAAACCGGCGTCCAACGGCTGTTTTTCTGCTGGCGCCTCCCCGCCCGAAGCAAACAGGCGTGCATCGTCAAAGACTTCGGTTCGGGCTGCCTCGAGTTTCGAAGCCAACTGGCCTAACGCATCGGGGGCCAAACCATGTTCGGGCAACAACACCCCTGCAGGGTCGTAGGAAATGAGCTCGTTCGACATATCGAATCCTTTCCAGCAGCGACATAGGATCTTTCTCTGCACTGCATTCTATCGCTCGCAGCGCAGCTCGTCATGGCCTATCGGTCGGCGGCAAGTCGCGAATCGTGTCGATGGGCCTTGCCAGTTCTCTGTCGGATCGAGACGATAGAGGTGTTTGGCCGCGGACAGCGCGCCACGGCTCGCTCGAGAACGAATTCAAGGACCCGCAAATCAAATGGATATGCACAAGCTGACCCGTCAACTCCATGTGAAGAACGACTCGAAAATCGTCATGCTGGTCGCCGATGGCCTGGGGGGCCTGCCGCAGCAGCCAGGGGGGCTTACCGAGCTCGAAACGGCTAAGACTCCAAATCTCGACGCTCTAGCAAAACAAGGCATCTGTGGCAGTAGCATTCCGGTAAAGCCCGGCATCAGCCCAGGCAGCGGACCAGGTCACCTCGGGCTCTTCGGATATGATCCGCTCGCATACCTCATTGGCCGCGGCGCACTCGAAGCCACCGGTATTGGCTTCCAGCTGGAGGAAGGCGACGTCGCGATCCGCTGCAATTTCTGTACGCTCGACGCCGCCGGCAACATCACCGACCGGCGAGCCGGCCGTATCCCGACCGAACAAAGCGCCCCGCTAGCCATCAAACTGCGGCAAGTTTCGATACCCGGTGTCGAGGTATTCGTCGAACCCGTAAAAGAACATCGGTTTGTCGTCGTGCTGCGAGGTAAGGGACTCGGCGGCAACGTCGCAGATACCGACCCGCAAGCGACGGGCGTCCCGCCGCTCGCGCCTCGAGCTACCAATCCTGATAGCAAAAAGACCGCCGAAGTCGCGGCCGAATTTGTCAAACAAGCGCGCGAACTTCTGGCCGACCAGCCCCAGGCCAATTGTTGCACATTGCGCGGCGTATCGCCCAAACCCAACCCGCCCAGCTACGAAGAAGTTTACGGCCTCCGTGCTGCGGCGATTGCCGTCTATCCAATGTACAAAGGACTCGCCCAGTTGGTTGGCATGGAGATTGTCGGCACGGCACAAACGCTCGACGAACAAATGGCCGTATTGGAAGAGAATTGGGACAAATACGATTTCTTCTTCATCCATTTCAAATACACCGACAGCACAGGCGAAGATGGCAATTTCGATGCCAAGGTGAAACGTACCGAAGAGGTCGACGCCTGTGTGCCGCGCATCATGGCACTGAAACCCGACGTCTTCATCTGCACCGGCGACCACAGCACACCGGCTATGTTGGCCAGTCACAGTTGGCACCCCGTGCCAACCCTGTTGGTCGCCAAGAATTGCCGCACCGACGGCTGCGAAAGTTTCGGCGAACGGCAGTGTCTGCAAGGCGGCCTCGGGCAGTTCGAGGCAAAGTACCTGATGCCCTTGGCGCTGGCCAATGCGGGGCGACTCGCGAAATTTGGAGCTTAGCGAAAAACTGAACCGTGCCCCGGCTGTTGCAGCTTCTACTTGTACAACCAGTTGACGCGGAAGCGCGTGATCTGCGACGTATTCAGGCCCCCTTCGCGGCGGTCGCCTGCACAGTGCCCCAGCAGGACAAAGTCGCCGACGAATTCCATCGCCGTGTAGCAATACCAACCGTGCGGATCATCGGCCAAGGTTTTCACCCGACGCCAGGTCTTTCCGTCGTCGTAGGAAAGGGCGATGTTAAACGGGGTCCGCTTTCCTTCGTAGATCGGATCAACATGAGCATGGTTGTTCCATACGATCAACAAATCGTGCGTCTTGGGAATGCGCTCGATTGTCGCAGGCGAAACAGGCGAAATAATATTCGACGGTTTCAGTGCCGACCAGGTAACTCCGGCATCGTCAGAGTATGACTGCAATTGGCTGCCTGCGTCCGATCGGACAAACATCAGCAGCCGCTTGTCTTCCAATTCCACTACGCCAGGTTCTTGAGCTACCAATCGCTTGCCCGCTTCGTCGACGGCGGTCATCACCGTATCGCTCCGCCGCCAAGTCTTGCCACCGTCGTCGGAAAGGTAGCACATGATGTGGCCTTTCCAATCAGACTCCGCATCTTCGGGACGCTTGTGCAAGGCGACCGGCATCACCAGCCGACCGCTTTCCAGCTGTACCACCCGATCGTTATTCAGAACAAAGTAGCCGACATCATCGTCGCCGATGCACTCGATAGGCTCGCTCCACGATGCCGCCTCATCGGTCGAGATTCGCAACAACGGCCGGCAATCGGAAAGTGAGTTTTTTCTGGCATAGAATAGCGCAATTTCGCCGCTTTGCAGCCGCAAGAGCGAAACCGACATCACGTTCCAATCGCCTTCATTGGCGACGACCAGTTCATCGTCGTCGGTCCAGGTGGCCCCTTCGTCGCTGGAAAAGCGGGCTACCAGCGATGCCGCGGCATGATCGCTGGCTCCGCCTGAAAACTTCGTATAGACAAACATTACCCGTCCGTCTTTGAGCTGAATAAAATCGCCTTCGCTGTTCCGCGGATTCCCCTCGCTAGGGGCGAGAGTCATCGCGGTATGCGGTTTTTCGTCAGGTATTTCGGGACGTCGTGCCTCGGGCGTGGCAGGCGCCTGTTCGACCAACTCGTTCGGGGCTCCCTCCTGCTTCTTGAGCGTGAAAGCATCGTAGAGGGCGCCCGTGGCAGTTTTCGCCTGGTATCGAAGTTGGTCTCCCTCAACCGAAATGATTTGATACAGCTGCGTATCCTCCGCTCGGCGGACGAAGGGGAAGTTATTACGCTCGTACATCTTCGGTCCACTGACCGAAACGACGTACACCGTGCCGCCCTCTTCGCTCTGTACGCGTACGCCCGTGGCCTCGTTATCGCCATACATCTTCTGGTTGGTACGACCATAAGAGTGGTCGTGGCCGGTCAATACCAGATCGACTTTGTATTTGTCGTAGATCGGTTGCCAGGCGTCCCGCAGCTCGGGATTATCGCGACGCACGCTCGCCGAGTAGACCGGATGGTGGTGCGTAACGACCGTCCAGCGATTGGTATTCTCGGCCAAGACTCCATCAAGCCAAAGGGCCTGCAGGTCATAATCTTCCATCGAGTTCAAACCCACGAACCGTACGCCTTGATAATCAAAGTAGTAGCAAGTTTCGAGCAGTTCGGGCGGTCCATTCTCGGGAAACTCGAACCGGGCTCCCCACCGGCGACAAAGTGTCTTGTCACCACTTTCGACCTCTTCGGGGGTGGGATTAACACGGTTAAGGTCGTATTCGTGGTTGCCCGGAATGGCAATCGTCGGAATCGTGCCGTTAACCCAGCCTCCGGCAGCACACCACTCGCCCCACTCGGCATCGCGATTGCCCGAATTTACCAGGTCGCCAGCATGCAACATAAAACTGGCTCGCGGCGCATCCGCAAACGCCTCGCGGAACACACGCGACCAATGCGACTTCAGGCTATTCTGCGCATCGCCAAAGTAGACAAAGGAGAACGGCTTAGGCTGCTGGCTGGCCGTGCGAAAATGCGTCCACTCACTCCAATTCGTCCGATCTCCTACTCGATAGACGTAGAGCGTCTCCGGCTCAAGTCCGGTGAAGTTGACCGCGTGATAATACCGAGGGCCCAAATCGGTCTTCACCAGCGTCGTGGTCGCTTCGACCTGCGCCGCTTTGGCCTTTTCGACGAACAACGGCCCGTCCTCGGCCACAGCGATCTGCGCAAAGGCGTGCTCGACGCTCGTGTCGGTACGCCAGGTCACTGCCTGACTCGTCGCCGGGTCGCCCTTCCAGCTGATAAGCATCCGCTCGGGAATAGCCGTCGAACTGTAGATGACTTCCTCCGCTATCTCGGCCGGCTGCCCATGGTCCGCCACCTCATGGGCCCTAGCAGCGTAAATCGTGGAGAGAAACAAGACGGCAAGCAAGGAAAAACGAAAAAGCATATCGACGCCCGTAGGGTACTGTAACGGAGAATTAAACGATGCCAACGTTTGGCGAAGTGAGATGGTAAATCAAGCTTGCGAAGTTTCGGTGAAGAAACTGTTCAGGCTCCGCCAGCTACTCCGTCTCGACAATGAAGCCATGGTAGAGACCCATGTAGTAAGGAAGCAAATAGACGGTTCCACTGGACAGTTGGGTCCCGTTGCCATGGTAATCGAGTTGCCAGGGATTGGTGTTCCAATGGTTGAAATGCCGGTTCTCTACCGGCAGCACTTTGCCGCTAACGAGGCAACCCCGCCGATGTTCCGGCCCGTCGGTTACGTCGACCGAAGACTGCTGGCGGCGGAGATACTGGATGTCCAGCCGATGGCTGTTCTTGCTCGACCAATTCACTCGGTCTAACGAAAAGCCCAGTAAAGTATCCATCGAGTCCTCAAGCCACCCTTCCCAGGGCGAGAGCGAATGCGTCCCCCACTGATCGCGATACTCCGCCCCCACTCCGAATGCCGCATAAGCAAAGTTAAAAAACGGATTCTTCTCAGGCTCTTCATTGACCCATGCGCTAAAGAAAGAAAGCAAAATGCGATCCCGCAGGTCCTCGTCCTGCGCATACTTCACCAGGTTGTAGTACGACATGAACGCCATTTCATCGTCCGACTGGTTGCCTGAACCGACCCCGCGGTGGATCTTGTAGATCATCGCATTGGTCAGGTAAGCATGGTCTTCGATCAATTCCCGCATGCGATCTCCGTAAGCCGAATCGCCCGTGACATGCCGCGCGACGGCTAGATACGAAAGCATGCTCAGCGATTTCAAACCGCGTTCGCTCCACCAGGCGCGATCGTGATTCACCGCCTGCGGTCCATAGTAGCCCCATCTGGTGGGCGTGCCGTCGTGGTCGACCAGGTTGTAATCGTGCGCGATCAGATGGTCTGTTAGATCGCGCACCACCTCGCGAACTCGCTCTTTCTCCTCCTCGGTGTCGGCAATCAGATCGTAATAGAGCGGATAGAAGAAGTAGTGGCCGTCCAACTCATCGGAGCTCGTATCGCTTTTCCAATACCATTTACCGTCGGCACTCTTCGGCCAGCGGGGCTCGTACACCTTCCAGAGGGCGTCGTCGGTTTCGCGATTTCGTTTGTCGCTTTCTGGTCGACCCACATTGGGATCGGGAAGCTCGGTCGAGCGAATTGTCCGTGCCACATAGCCTTTGGGAGGACTATGCTCGCAATTCTGAGGAACGATTTGCAAAAACCGCAGGGCTTCGAAAGCACGCTGAGCCCGGTCTTTGGCCTTCTCGTCGCCAGTCGCAGCATAGGCGAAACATTCTCCCGCACCATACATGCTGGTCCACAAGCCGTCGTTGTCGCTATCGCTGTAATGGATCTCCGACTTATCCCCGGGCCCGCCTAGCCCTACCTCGCTGACATAGCCGAACGGCGTTCGGCGAATATAACGCTCCATTTCGTCTTCGTAGAACTCGGCTTTCTCGGCCAGAGTCATCTCCTGCCGACCGATGACGCCCACTCCATTAGCCGTGGCAAACCAGGCGTTGCCATGTTTGTCGACGACAATATCGCGAACGTCGTCATCTGGCAGCCAACGTCGCCCCTGGCGATAGGCAAACTCACTGCCGTCGAAGCGAACCGCTCCCAAGTGCGTGCCGAACCACACTACGCCGTCTAATCCCGGTTCGATTACCGTGAAATCGTTGTAAGGCAATCCTTCGCTGCCAGTATAGAACTTCCAACCGTCTTTCGTCTGGCAAGCCACGCCCGCCAAGGTGGCAACCCACAGCTGACCGAGCGAGTCGTAGGCTGCTCCCCGCACATCGGCAGTCGCCCAGCGTCGCCCAAGTTGGTCTGCGACGACAAGCGGCTTCATCCCCTCAGCCCCCGAGACGAACAAACCCTCACTCGTTGCGACAATAGATTCACCTGAGGGAGAAACTGCCCATTGATTCACTTCACCCTTAGCCACTGCTTTCTTACTGCCGGGTACATAGCCGAGCAGCGTGCTAGGCGAAGGCGCTGCAGCACCAGACCAGTTTCCCTTCTTCCAAGCGGCCCAACCCTTGTCCGTCTCGGCCCATAGGACATTGTCGGCGTCTCGATGCACCGCGAGCACATTGTCCGAGGGCAGGCCGTCTGCGCTCGTATAAAACTTGGCGCCCTCCTGCAAAAACTTGCTGATCTTCATGTGCGGAATCTCGGCGCCTGCGTTGGCGCCATGATTCAACACAAACGTAGCCAAAATGAGACTCCAAAACCGTCCAGGAATACGCATCACTTAGTTGCCTCTCATCAGAGTTGTAGGTCGGAATATCAATACCGGGACTAACCGCTGGAATGTACCAACTGGGTCGCTTGCCGAAGGGCGCGAGCTACCAATCGCCTACGCTGCCGTCCTCGTAGAACACGCGTTCCAGCAATTCTTGCTCAAAAGGATGTCTGGCCACTTCCGCTTCGTTGATTTCAATCCCCAAACCGGGACGCGTGTTCGGACGCACGATGCGGCCTTTAGGATCGACTTCAAAACCTTCCTCGACCACGTCAAAACGCCAAGGCACATCGGCATGGACAGCCTCGCAAATGATGTAGCTCGGCTGGGAGAAACCAAATTCCAACGAAGCCGCAGTGCAAACTGGGCCCAGCGGATTGTGAGGCGCAATAGCAATTCGATACGCCTCGGCCAAAGCAGCGATGCGCCGCGCAGCCGTGAGGCCGCCACAATGGGCAATGTCAAATTGGATCACATCGCACCCTTGCACCGCAAACAAATCGCGAAACTGTTCGAGATAGGTCAGACGTTCGCCCGTAGCGATCGGCGTCGTCACCGCGGCGTTGATTCGCGCCAGTGCTTCGATCGATTCCGGCCAACAAGGCTCTTCGAAAAAGTATAGGTCGTACTGATCCAGGGCCTTGGCAAACTTAAGCCCCATGGCAGGCGAGGGCCGCGCGTGGCAATCAACCATCAAATCGATGTCGGGGCCCACGGCCTCGCGCATGGCCGCCACGCATGCTTCCGCTTGCCGCACCGGTCGATTCCCTTCTAGCGGCATGGTCGGCGGTACGGCCATCGTCTTCATCGCGGTAAAGCCGTCCTCCACCGCCTGGCTTGCCAACTCGCCGAAACGCCTGGCGTCTTCGGTCGAGGTTTGATAGAAATCCTCCAGCCGCCCTCCGCCCAAATGGCAATAGGTACGCACGTAATCGCGCACTCGGCCGCCCCAAAGCTGATGACACGGCATGTTGGCGATCTTGCCCGCGATGTCCCACAGCGCCAAGTCAATTCCGGCGATCGCCGACCCGCGCACAATGCCTTGGCTGTGCCAGAAATGCTGGCGGTACATCATTTGCCACAACTGCTCGATGCGGCGCGGATCTTCTCCAACGACAAGTGTCGCCAAATCTTCAATCGCCCCGACCACACTGCGCGTGTGCCACTCGAGCGTTGCCTCGCCCCAACCGTAGAGCCCCGGCTGATCGGTAACCACTTTTACAAACACCCAATTGCGCATCCGCGCATTGCAGACATGGGTTTCAATCGCAGTAATCTTCAATGAACTCGCCCCCAGTTCGGCAATTCGGCATTCAACGTCTAACGAGAGCTGCTGCACTCTGTGATCGGCGCTTCGCTCGGTGCAAGCCCCCCTCGCTCAAGGGCCCATTGTCACCTAAACGGGGCCTGGTTGCCACTGTTGATAATGGCCCTATTGATCCGTGCGTCTCGAACGAACCCAGTGCCCCGCCCGAAACGCATTCCTCCCAGCAGAAATCGTTTCCGGCGGGGACTCATTCGCGGCGTTAAGGTCAATAGTTCGGCGCGGTCTCTGCAGGCTGCTTCCTGGCTCCGTGCCCTTGCTTACCACTGTGACCGTAGCGGTCGGTATCGAGAAAATGCTGATCATCCATCGGCACATAGTCGGCCGCTGCATTCCAGTCGAAATTCGGATCGGTCGGATCGACCGCCTTGAACCGATCAAAAATTTCCTGATTCACTGGCAGCGCGTCGTAGGGCATGGCGTTCTTGGCTTCGTGAGTAAACATGTCCGACAGATCGCTCGCACAACCGTCGTATTGATTGAGCGCCGGCATGCCTTGAATCAAAAAAAGCGTCTTGAGCATGCTCGCAGTGCTCGAATGCGTGTGCGAGATATGATTGCGCCGGGCGTACGGACTAATGACCATGCAAATCGAACGAT
This sequence comes from Planctomycetales bacterium, assembly GCA_020427155.1. Lineage (GTDB taxonomy): Bacteria > Planctomycetota > Planctomycetia > Pirellulales > Lacipirellulaceae > Bythopirellula. Next base: position 23,113 of record JAGQOW010000062.1, read on the forward strand.
GCGCGTCGACCGTGTCGCGATAGCCTTGGGCGTCGTCCTCGGTAACGAGTATCACCGTCTCGTGCCAGAAACGGCTATGACTGATCAACTCGACCAGGCGTCCTAGCGCCAAATCGTTGTCGCTCATATAGGATCCCCAGTAAGGATACCCTTCGTCAGGACGTTCGCCAGCCCCGTGGTCGTTCGGCAGCATCATCGTAATGACGCGTGGAAACTTCTCCTTGCCAGAAACCCACTTTTCGTTGAACTCCTTTTCAAACATATCCATGCGAAACTGGTCGGGGATATTCGTATTATAGGTGGCAAACTCTCGCGACGTGTTTTCGAACAACACTTGCGGCATCGGGTAGTTGATCGGCAGGCGGATGCCGGTGTACTTGTATTCCCGCTCTTCATCCTGCGGTTTGAATTCGAAACCCAGGCCATAATTCCAGAACGACACGCGCTGCCGCTCGAAATGTTCCCAAATCGAACCGGCTTCGTTGTAGTCTTCCGGGTAAATCGCTCCTGAAGAGCCTATGAACGAATGGTTCCCCGGGCCGTCGCCGTCGGCCGATTCGCCAATCCGGGCTTCCATAAACTCGTTAGGATAAGTTCCCACGAGCCAGCGATGGCCGTCGACCGAGTGGTCCGAGTCGCAGTAGAAATTGTCGTTAATAGAAAAACGTTTGGCCAGCGCCACATGGTTAGGCATCAGCACGACGTCTTTCACAGTACTGGTGCCCTCCTTGTTCGAAACTTCAATCGGACGGCCCAAGCGGCACAATTCGGCATCTCCGCGACCGCCAGGCAACGCGCCAAAAACTTCGTCATAAGTCCGGTTCTCTTTCGTCACGTAGATGACATGCTTGATCGGGCTCGGCCATGCCCCGGGATACGGCGGCACAGGAAAACCAGGTTGCCGCGTATCTTGTTTCGCATCAACGAACCTTGCGTTATTGGCCACCACCTGCTGACTCAGCCGCTTGAGTTGCCCTACCTCTTTGGGCAGCGGAATAATGTTCACATATCCGCGCATCAGCCCGCCAATGCTCGTCGTGTCGCCCGGCTGATGCTGCGGGCCCGCGTTGGGCCCCGAACCGATCCCTTTGGCGCAAGCAACAAAAAGCTGCTTGCCATCTTTCGATACCGCCAGCTTACTGGGGAACCACGCCGTAGGAATGTGGCCCAAGACTTCGAAATCGGACAATCGAATCACACCCACCGCGTTGATCCCCGCCTCGGCGACGTAGAGCAAGTCGTTCTTCGGAGATAGCGCCAACCCAAACGGAATCATCCCGCGCAAGTGATCGAGTCGCGGGTCGACCTTGAGGTCGATGTCGGGCAAACGTTTTCCAGTCGCCGTCTCAAAGACGGTGATACTGTCGTTGCTGCCGTTCGATACAAACACGTGATGCTTGGTTGCCACGACCGAATTGGGGCTGCTGCCGCCGACGGCGGGAAACTCCTCCAACTGCTCGCCGACCAGGTGACCTGTCTTTTCCCGAGCCACCACCCGTTCGGCCCCGCGCTGCGAAATGTCGACCGTCCATACCGACATGCCGTGCAAATCGTTCGGGTCGCCCAATCCTGGAGCGACAATCCCGTCAACTTCCACTCCTTCGCGCGCTTCGCGCGAGGGCACGCCGAAGGCAGGAAAT
>JAGQOW010000647.1 GCA_020427155.1 Planctomycetales bacterium
TTAGCTGGCGGGACGTGCAGGAGATTTTGGTTCGTTCGGCGCGTCAGAATGCAGAATTCGAAGTGCCTCACGCAGCAGGCGTGGGTACGACCCAGAATACCTGGATTATCAACCAGATGCCCGTGTTCCACGACCCCGATGTCTGGGACCCGACGATCAATCCGTTTACTCAAACGGCTTTCCCCACGCTCGACCCAAATCTGACAAGTGGTGGCTTTTACTTTGGACCTGGGCCCGATCCGAATTATGTCAGTTTGTTCTTGAATTCAGCAGGTTCGACAGGCGCGCATTACGCTCCAACTCCCCAGGTGTTGACCAACGGGGCAGGCTATACGATCAGCCAGGGCAAAGGCGTCTACGGCGAACAGATCGGCTATGCCCACGGGGTAGTCGACGCGGAACTTGCCGTGCAACTGGCTCAGCAATGGCACGTTAAAAACCAAGAGCTACCCAACGAGCTCACGTTCACGAGTTTCATCGATCCTAAAGGCGGGTTCTTCCTCAACATTCCCGCACAG
>JAGQOW010000648.1 GCA_020427155.1 Planctomycetales bacterium
GGCTAATGGATGCATGGTTCCTGTTTTTTGTCTTCATGGTGTTCGGTAGTCTTGGATACATCCCCTTTGCGATTCTATATTGGTGGTTACTCTCGATAGCAAAGTCGGACCGACAGCGAATCCTGCTTATGTGGATATTCCCGATCGTGTTCGCGCCTTTTCAGGTAACCACTATCTACCTCATATATCTGTTCGGTGACGTGATGGGCCGATCCCGACCGTTCGAACCGATGACTTGGGTCACGATTGATTTCGCATTCGGGTACGCGACTTTACTTGCTATAGAACTGGGTCGCGGGGCGTTGTGTCTCGCCCAAAGGCTTGGCCTTAGGCTCGCACCCTAACAATACAATGGAGCCCGACGCTTGACCGCTCCTCCTTTCGCTACCGCTCCAGTCGTCGCCGTCAAGCGCGGCTCATTGTGGCGTTAGCCTTCACGTGACTCTCATTGAACTATTAGCATCCCGTCACAGGAGTCGCCCGCCGGTAACGCGGACTGGCGCAACGAAATCCGCTT
>JAGQOW010000649.1 GCA_020427155.1 Planctomycetales bacterium
TCAAAACGACTGTCGAGAAGTCGGATGGACCTGAGGTCGCCCGTCGATTTTCACGCGGCCCGTTTTGGCCCGTTGCGACAACATCTCACAGGATTCAATGTCCCAGGGCCTCAATATCCAGGTCAAGAAGAAAGCGGTGTAGCCTGGAATTGACGAGAGGCCTCCGTGTGAACAAGAAAGCATGCCGAAGGCGATGACGATCAGGGGCGAGGACCTTGAATGTCGCGAGCAGCTCGGCGGCGTGATCAAGTCGATGCATCGCAAAGCGGCTTGAGATTGGCCAGTGCCAGTTTTCCGTTGGCCGATCTTCTGCGTTCGTGGTTTGCGCCCACCGTGAAAATCAGGTCGTCGCCGTCCGCATCAGGACCCTACCCCCGCTCTCCGCCGCAGGCGATCCGAGGTTCGAGCTCAGTTTTCAACCGTTGTCTTAACGCTTCGGCCCTGGATTCTGCCTGTCGAAACCATGTTCAGTCGTTTTGTACCGCGCGATGTTCAGACGTTTTGTAGCGCGTGGCG
>JAGQOW010000650.1 GCA_020427155.1 Planctomycetales bacterium
TGAACGACAAGCTCCAAGCGACGAGACAACAATCAGAAGCTGACGTCGGACCATCGTTTACCTACGTCGGGAGGCCGTGAGAGAGGCTTGATTGGAGCGGCGAAGGGCTGATTTTCACAGTCGGCGCATACCGCGAACGCGGAATCGCAGTCGATAAAGCGGCAACCAAAGCCAGCATCAAGCCGCCTTGCGATGCATCGACTTGATCGCTTCGCTAGGTTACTGGCGGCATTCGACCCCTGCGAGCTCGAATCTCGAGGGCACGAATTGCCCATTTGTGCCGGAGTTCGCCGATCCGCCCCTTCAATTCAATCGGTGGAAACAATTCCAGGCCACCTCACTCTTTGCGCCGCCCAACTTACTTCCCCCAAAAGCTCTCGCAGCGACCTCTCGGTAACATCCTCACGCCCCACGCCAGCCCGCTCCATGAAAAGCAACGCCTCCTGGATCTCCGGGGCCAGTGCCAGCAGGTTCATGATCTGCGTCACACGGGGCCGAGAGACTTGCCCTAGCTCA
>JAGQOW010000651.1 GCA_020427155.1 Planctomycetales bacterium
GGTGCCGACTCTTCGGGAGCTACCCTAGCCCCGCCAATTCTGGGTACGCCTCGAAAACTGTACCCACTTTCGCAGTTCGCTCCTGCAATTCTGCCAGATTCTGCAGACGCAGCAATCCAGAGTTGCCGCTGGAATAACGATGGCCGGACGATAGCCAGATGCGGCTCTATGATTCAAAATCCAGTAGGAGCAATCCTGTGTGGGTTCGAGTCCCACCTCTGGTACTAAGGACTTACGTCAATTCACTGCTTCGGCGGACTGCCCAACTGTACCTAGGTACAACGCAAGCTGGTCTGCCTGCTGTTGCACCTTGTCCCGCAAGTAGTATTGCTCGGTTGTCGTGAACGACCGATGCCGCATCATCGCCTGCAGCAGTCGAACGGGGACACCGGCGTCGGCCATCCGCTGGCCGAACGAACGCCGCAGATCGTGAGCGGATGCAGTCTTCCCGCTGCCGCTCACGACAACTCCCGCTCGCTTCCCGATGTCGGAAACCACGCGCTTCGCCTGTCCTTC
>JAGQOW010000652.1 GCA_020427155.1 Planctomycetales bacterium
TGGGACGTGTTTCGATGTTTCCTGAGATGATATCGGCCATCGGCCGCTCAATGCGGCGTTAGCCATCATGTCAGACGACACAATGCTCCTCAGCGCTCTTGATATGGTGGCATCGATCCGCAGAGCGTTTCCTGGCGAGTCGGCACTGATCGACGATCGACTTCAACATCACGGCTTCAGCGCAGAGGAGTCGCCCTACCGATGGGTCGAGGAGTTTTCGCAGCTGACCACTGAGGCAATTGAAGCCCGCGAGTACTCCACGGCTCAGGGCTACCTCCAATTCATGTCGCGGGCTCTTGAAGGCGCGAGTACTCCGACAGCCAATTGCATTGATGTGTACTACGTCGAGGCGTTGATGTGGAGCACAAAGGATGACCGCACTCTTCGAGCTGGCTGGGGCATTGTCCCAGTGAACCTACGCAATCTCTATGTCGAGATGTGGGGTGAGCGTCCTTTCATGGGGTCGAGCTGATGGCTAACTACGCATTAGAGCGGACCGATGGGACAGGCTTCGA
>JAGQOW010000653.1 GCA_020427155.1 Planctomycetales bacterium
GACTACACCGGAGCCGCAGCCCTGCTGGGCAGCTTGCCCGCTGCGGAATGGATAATCGCAGACCGGGGTTATGACGCCGACTGGTTCCGGGACGCGTTGAAAGACAAGGGCATACGCCCTTGCATCCCCGTTCGGAAGTCGCGCGGCAAGGCTGTCCGCTACGACAAGCGGCGGTATCGGCGCCGCAACCGCATCGAGATCATGTTCGGCAGGCTCAAAGACTGGCGCCGCATAGCGACCCGCTACGACAGATGCGCCAAGACCTTCCTTTCCGCCGTCGCCCTCGCCGCAACTGTCATCTTCTGGCTTTGAGCATCAATGAGTCTGGACCCTAGTTGAAATTGGCTCGAACTAGTCTGCCAGCACCTTTGCAAGCAAACACCTCAGGCCGGGTCCGTGTCCGTGCATAGCAGATCGCAATCTCCCGCGCCCGCCAGTTGGACCAAGCCTTCATCGGACATGGCATAGGTGCCACCGACGACCACCCCTAGCGAGTTCGCTTCGTCGAGCAGGC
>JAGQOW010000654.1 GCA_020427155.1 Planctomycetales bacterium
CGTGCCGCCCAACCCCTCCGAACTGCTGTTGACCCAAAACATGAAAGCCTTTGTGGAAGAGGCAAGGAAAAGGTATGACTACGTGATCGTGGACTCCCCGCCCCTGGCCATCGTCACGGATGCCTTCGTGCTCTCCGCTTTTGCGGACCACACCCTCTTTTTGGTGCGCCAAAACTTCACCCACAAAGACCTGCTGCGCATCGCGGACGACTACTACAAATCCGGCAGGCTGAAAAACATCAGCATCGTGTTGAACGACATCTACAAATCCGGGATGGGCTATGGCTACGGCTACGGATATGGTTACGGCTACGGTTATGGCTACGGCTACGGTAAAAAATCAAACGGGCAGGGGTATTACGAAGGGTAACGGTGGATTCGGCAACAATTGTAATAGAGAAAAAGAGCAGGTTAAAACTGATCGACTGGAAGGAGCTTTCCGCCTATCGGGACTTGCTTTATTTTTTGATCGTACGCGGCATCCGGGCCAAGTACGCTCAATCGGTGTTGGGGG
>JAGQOW010000655.1 GCA_020427155.1 Planctomycetales bacterium
GCTGAACCGCACGCTACGCGGCTGGAGTGCCTATTTCCACTACCGCAACAGCTCGAACGCCTTCTCCAACGTGAAGATGCATGTCGAAGAACGCATGCGCACCCAACTGCGCCGCCGCCACAAGCTCGGCAGCAGAGCCCAAGCCTACAAGCGCTTTCCGGGACGGGTGATCTACGGACGATATGGGTTGTTCAAACTGCCGACGACGGCGCCCTGGCGATCGGCGCATGCCTCGGTGTGAAGGACATCGGAAAGCCGTGTACGGGAGAACTGTACGCACGGTTTGATGAGGGAGGGCTGGCTATCCTGACTATGGACCGACTACTGAGGCACCGCCGGACGAAAGGGGCGGAAACGGATAGGTCGGACCTACGGGAAGGGGACGCCTGCTCTCTACTCTACCCATGCTTCGCTGAACCTAAGAAACAACCACTAGCGAAGACTCACATCCTGAGCCCGATTAGGATCCTCGATGCGAAAATCTTCCAACTCCTGTTCGCTCACAGGAATGGC
>JAGQOW010000656.1 GCA_020427155.1 Planctomycetales bacterium
CCAGCGTGCGGATGTTGTGCGTTACGTCATCGCCCACTTCGCCATTGCCGCGCGTGACGGCTCGCACCAGCAAGCCGTTTTCGTAGATGATCGAAGCCGCCACGCCGTCGATCTTCAGCTCCACGACCCACTCGACCGCCTCGCCGTCGAGCTGCTTTTCGGTTCGCTGCATGAAGGCCCGCAGCTCTTCGACGCTATATGTATTGTCGATCGACAACATCGGCACGCGATGCGTCACGCGTTGCAAGTCCGACACAGGCAGCTCGCCGACCCGCTGCGTGGGGCTGTCGGGCGTGATGAGTTCCGGGTGCTCGGCCTCCAACCGCTTCAGCTCGTCCATCCGCCGGTCGTATTCCAGATCGGAAATCTCCGGCGCCGCTTCGACGTAATACTTGCGATCGTGATAGCGAATCTCGTCGCGCAGTTTGCTCAGTTGGTCAGCAATCGAGTGGCTCATGGTTGGTTCGCGCCAAGATGAAAAATGGGCGTCGGGTGATAACGGTCTTCGAGGTA
>JAGQOW010000063.1 GCA_020427155.1 Planctomycetales bacterium
TGGCGATTGTTCGCCTGTAGTTCTTGCCACAGAGCTGCTCAACGAAGCTCGGGCGATTCATGCCGAAGATCGCGACATGTGTGCGGCCATCGGTCGGCATGGGGCTGACCTGCTGGCCGATCTTCCCGAGGGGAGCAGCGTGCTGACCCACTGCAACGCCGGGGCGTTGGCCACAGGGGGCGAAGGCACGGCACTGGCGGTCATTTTCGAATTAGCACGACGCGGCCGGCGGCCGCATGTTTGGGTCGACGAGACCCGTCCGCTATTGCAGGGCGCTCGGCTGACGGCTTGGGAACTGAGGCAGCGAGGAATTGACTGCACGCTAATTTGCGATTCGATGGCGGCGCAAGTGATGCGCGAGGGGCGAGTGCAGGCGGTAGTGACAGGCGCCGACCGCATCGCGGCGAATGGCGATTCGGCAAATAAGATTGGCACGTACGGCGTGGCGGTGCTCGCCAAGGCCCATGGGGTTCCGTTCCATATTGCGGCTCCAACGAGCACGATTGACATGGCGCTGAGTTCGGGCGAGGAGATCCCGATCGAAGAGCGCGCGGCTGAGGAGATCACTCACGGGTTTGGCAAAGCGACGGCGCCAGCAGAGGTGTCGGTTTACAATCCTGCCTTCGACGTGACGCCGGCGGCATTGATTCGGGCGATCATTACCGAACGCGGTATAATTCAACCAGTCAATGTTGAGACGATGGCAACTCTCAAGGAGGACGTTTCCCATGAGCAGTTCGGAGCGCAGGGGTGAAGGCCTTTCGATCGGCCAATACTTGATCCAGCGTCTGCAGGATTACGGAATCGGGGACTTATTCGGCATACCGGGCGATTATGTCTTGTCGTTCTATACGATGCTCGAGGAGAGTCCGATCAACACGGTCGGTTGCACCCGTGAAGACTGCGCCGGTTTTGCCGCCGACGCGTATGCTCGAATCCACGGCATGGGGGCGGTATGTGTCACCTACTGCGTGGGGGGATTGAGCGTATGTAACTCGATCGCGGGAGCCTATGCCGAGAAATCTCCCGTCGTCCTTATCAGCGGTTCGCCGGGGATGCGAGAGCGGATTCACAATCCGCTGTTGCATCACATGGTGCGGAATTTCCGTACCCAGTACGACGTGTTTGAAAAGCTCTGCATCGCGGGAACTGAGTTGAACGATTCGCTCACCGCGTTTCACGAAATCGATCGGGTGTTGGCTGCCTGCCAGCGGTATAAACGCCCTGTCTATATCGAGCTGCCGCGAGACATGGTGCACGTACGTCCCGCGGCATCGCCGCCCTTCGAGCAACACGTACCGCACAGCGACACGCGTGCCCTGGCCGAGGCGGTTGAAGAAGCGGCGCGACGAATTGAGTCGGCCCGCCAGCCTGTGCTATTGCTGGGCGTCGAGGTGCATCGGTTTGGTCTGCAAGATGTTGTGCTGAAGCTTGCGGAGACGTCGGGCATTCCCATGGCTGCCACGATGCTAGGCAAAGGCGTGATTGCCGAGACGCATCCGCAGTATATGGGGCTCTATGAAGGAGCGCTGGGGCGCGAAGAGGTGACCAAGTATGTCGAAGCGAGCGATTGCGTTATCATGCTGGGCACGTTCATGACAGACATCAATTTGGGAATCTACACTGCAGAACTTGACATTGCAGATTGTATTTATGTCACCAGCGAGCAGCTTCGCATTCGGCATCATCATTATCACGAGGTTCGTCTCGAGGATTTTCTGCGTGAACTTGCCGATCGTGGACTAAAGCCTGTCCATGCGCTGCCGCCTGCGCCGACGGAGTGGGACAAGAAGGCGTTTGAACTCCGACCAGAAGAAGCGATCACTATTACGCGGTTGATCGATCGGCTGGACGAGCAGCTTGAGGACGATACGATCGTGATTGCCGACATCGGCGACGCGTTGTTTGCTTCGACCGAGTTGACTACCCGCGGGCGCACCGAGTTTGTGAGCCCTGCCTACTACACCTCAATGGGTTTCTCGGTGCCAGCTGCCCTGGGGGCCCAAATGGCGAGGCCCGAAGCCCGGGTGGTGGTAGTTGTGGGAGACGGAGCGTTTCAGATGACCGGTATGGAACTCTCGAATCTAGTGCGGCGCAACCTGCCGGTGATCATCATCCTGCTGAATAACGGCGGTTACGGGACCGAACGCTTGTTGCACCCGGGCGAGTACGAGTTCAACGAGGTCTACTCGTGGCAGTACCATTTGCTGCCCACCCTGCTGGGGGGCGGGGCGGGGTACGACATTCATAGCGAGGGCGACTTTGATCGGGCCTTGACCGCCGCCTGGGCCGATACGTCAGGGCCGAGCATTCTGCATGTCCACCTCGATCGGCAAGATTGCAGCCAGGCGCTGGAACGCTTGGCCGAGATGATGAGTCAGACTGTTACGCAGAAAGAGCCATCCTGAGCAAGTTCTGCCTCCTCTCGGGGGATTCGCCGATTCAGACCGGGTAAAGATTGACGCCTGCGTAAGGCTGGTTGATCGCAACGATCGTGTCTCTCGGATTTAAAGTTGTCGTTCTAGGGAAAACCGCAGTCGATCTGTGAATACTGAGGGATAGTGTGTTCCAAGTGAACTAAACTGACCCACTTCAGCGGAGCTGAGGAATTAACCCAAAACTACGGAGAGTTTGTTCAATGAAACGGTCACTTAGATGGCTGCTTGCCGCGACGCTGGTCGCCGTCGGCATTCTTGGCAGCAGAACTCAGGCGGATGAGGGACTGCGGGCAGGAGTCGACCTGCTGTTTCTTTCTCCCAAACTCAGCAGCACTGGTATTGGCAACGTCTTCTATGGCCAAGGCGTGGGAGCGATTGATGCCGCTAGCGGCTCCATCTCGGGCTCGGAACTTGATTTCGCCCAGCGTCTGATCATCGGATACGAAGGCGATCAAGGCGGCGGGGTTCAAGTGCGCTGGTTTACGTTTGACAACCAAGTAGGGTATAATGGTGAAGTTGACCACGAGACGGATGGACTTGTTAGCCTGACAGGTTTCCTGAATCTCGATGTCGACGCGCTCGATGCCGAGTTTACCCAACGGGGTGAATTCAACGTATGGGACTGGGTAGCCACCGCGGGTGCTCGTTACGCCCGCGTGTCGATCCGGGAAGACATTTCTGACCCTGGGATGGACATAGACTGGGAGTCTTTCAGCGACACGGTATGGTTTGGCTCGACGGGTGTCCAGTTTGAGGGCGCCGGCCCGACCGTTTCGGTCGAAGGCAGCCGACCGATCTTTACCGACGAGATCTCCTTCTTTGGCCGCGCTCGTACTTCGTTGCTCTACGGCGAAGTCGAGCAGTTCAGTGCTTGGCGAGCAGGTGGCGGAATCATTATCCCTGACGAGTTTGTCCAAGTCTGGGAGGTTCAAGCTGGACTGCAGATGGAACGCGAGTACGACAGCTTCGACTGGCTGCTGGGCATCTTCTGGGAAGCCCAGCGTTGGGACAGCCAGCTGTTGGGCGACCTGGCATTCCATGGCTTCGGTATCAATACTGGTATCGAGTACTGAGAAGTCGTCAGGCTGAGAATACTGTGAAATACGCAAGGCCGCCACTCTCGGCTCGAAAGTGGCGGCCTTGTTTTATGGTATGGCGTGAGCGTGAAGCCTGCTCTCGATCGTCACCTCCCGGATTCGTTTACATGTCGTAGTACAGGCAGAATTCGTAAGGATGGGGCCTGAGGGCTAGTGCTTCGACTTCGTTCTTCTGTTTGTAGGAGATCCAGGTATTGATCACGTCCTGAGTAAAGACGTCGCCTCGGAGCAAGAACTCGTGGTCGCGTGCCAGCGCTTCGAGCGACTGCCCAAGCGAGCCGGGCGTGGTGGGCACCTTTGCTAATTCTTCGGGTTCCATGTCGTAGATGTCTTTGTCGAGCGGCTCGCCTGGGTGAATTTTGTTCTGGATTCCGTCGAGGGCGGCCATCATGAGCGCGGAGAACGCGAGGTACGGATTGGAGCTGGGATCGGGGCAACGGAACTCGATTCGCTTGGCCTTCGGGCTGGGGCTGTACATGGGAATGCGGCAGGCAGCCGAGCGATTGCGCTGCGAGTATGCCAAATTCACGGGCGCTTCGTATCCAGGCACGAGCCGCTTGTAGCTGTTGGTGGTGGGGTTGGTGAAGGCCAGCAGCGCCGGCGCATGAGCCAAGATGCCGCCGATGGCGTGAATGGCTTCGTCGCTGAGCCCTGCATACCCGCCCCCGGCGAATAACGGCTGTTCGCCTTTCCATAGCGAGATGTGCGTATGCATTCCCGAGCCATTGTCGCCGAAGATTGGCTTTGGCAAAAAGGTGGCCGTCTTGCCATGTTTGTAGGCCACGTTCTTGATGATGTACTTGAAGAGGCACATATCATCTGCCATTTCAACCAGGTCGGCGTATCGTAAGTCGATTTCCGACTGGCCGGCGGTTGCGACTTCGTGATGTTGCGCTTCGACTTCGAGACCGCAGTCGATCATGGTCTGCATCATCTCGTTGCGAATGTTCATCAGCGAATCGGCAGGTGGTACCGGGAAGTACCCTTCTTTATGGCGTAGCTTATGCCCAAGGTTGGGGCCTTCGTCGGTGCCGCGATTCCATTCGCCTTCTTTGCTATCGATGAAGTACCAGCCGCTGTTGGGCGTCTGGTCGAAGCGGATATCGTCGAAGATAAAGAACTCTGCCTCGGGGCCGATGTAGCAATGGTCGGCCACCCCTGTGCTGCGAAGATAGTTTACCGCCTTGCGGGCAACGTTTCGCGGGTCTCGCGAATAGTCTTCGCGGGTGATTGGGTCTTGAATGTTGCAGATCATGCAAAGGGTGGCGAGTTCGGTGAAGGGATCGATAAAGGCCGTCTCGGGCTGAGGCACGAGAAGCATGTCGCTTTCGTTGATAGCCTGCCAGCCACGGATGCTCGAGCCGTCAAATCCCAGGCCGTCTTCAAAAACTTCTTCTTCGAGTTTGTCGACCGGGATCGTAAAATGCTGCCAAAGTCCCGGAAAATCCATAAATCGCATGTCAACCGCTTTTACGCTTCTCTCGCGGCACATGGCCAAGACATCTTGTGGCGTCATCGCATAGCCCTTTGATAGTTGAAGCCTGGTAGCTGGCGAAATCTAACGGCCCACCAGCCCTGGCCGAAAACTCGACCATACAACACAAAACCCCTCTCCGCCAGCAGGGCGAAGAGGGGTTGGTCATTAAACCGCAGCGACGGGCCCACGTCCGAGACGAAAGGGCAAGCCGCGTAGGCAGTGCTATTGACGAAGCGTGGCCAGGATTTCGCGCACCACCTGGTAGGGGTCAGCGTTGGAGGCAGGGCGACGATCTTCGAGATAGCCCTTCCAGCCATTCTGAACGGTGCCGACCGGGATGCGAATCGAAGCACCACGATCGCTTATACCGTAGCTGAACTTGTCAATCGCTTGCGTCTCGTGCAGACCCGTGAGCCGCTGATCGTTGTTCGACCCATAGGCGGCAATGTGGTCGGTGTGGCGACTCTTGAAGCTCTCGCAGATGCCCTTGATATAGTCCTCGCCACCCTCTTCGCGAATCTTAGTCGTCGAGAAGTTGGTGTGCATGCCGCTACCGTTCCAGTCGCCCTTAATGGGCTTGGGATGCAGTTCGATGGTCAGTCCGTACTGCTCTGCATTGCGGAACATCAGATAGCGAGAAATCCAGAGGTCGTCGCAGGCGTTTTTCGCGCCTTTGCCAAACAACTGGAACTCCCATTGGCCCTTCATAACCTCGGCATTGACGCCGGTCACTGCCAAGCCAGCAGCAAGACAAGTGTCGAGATGGTCTTCGACGACCTCTCGCCCGACACAGTTGTCGATGCCGACCGAGCAATAATAGGGCCCCTGGGGACCAGGATAGCCGTTTTCGGGGAAGCCCAAGGGCTTGCCATTCTCCATGATCGTATACTCTTGTTCAAAGCCGAGCCACAGATCGGGGTCGTCTTCGAACTTTCCGCGTCCGTTGGAAGCGTGGACCGAACCATCGGCATTGAGCACCTCGCAGAGCACGATCGAGGCGTTCTCGCGTTTTGGATCGACCACCATCTTTACCGGCAACAGCAGACAATCGGAAGAGTTGCCTTCGGCCTGCTCGGTGCTACTGCCATCGAAATTCCAATTTGGGCATTCTTCGAGGCTAGCTGGTTGGCTATCGACGATCTTTGTTTTGCCACGCAGATTGGGCTCGGGTTTGTAACCGTCCAACCAGATGTACTCAAGCTTGTAACTCATTTTCTGACTTGCTCCTCAGTTTCATTCTGTTTGACTGAAATCCTAAAAAGATGCATCCGTTGCGGAAGTGACGTTGGCGACCCATCCTTGGGGATTGATTCTGTTGGCCGCTGTAGACAACTGACTCGGAAACCTGGTTCACCGCTTGAGCACCCCAAGGGACTGCCGACAGAGATACACTCGCCTGGTGGCGACGGCGCAAGCCCTCATAGTAGAAAGATAGCGTCCGCCTCGCTAGATCCCGACCTAAGCAATCTTAATGCCACTTCGTCGGCCCGAGAGGGCGAAATCGCCGTAAGTGGTTTTTTTGCTATCATTTACGGTTGGTAGGTCGCTTCTCCACCGGTGCGGGCCCGGGCGACTCCCTGCACAGCAACCACGCAAGGGCTGCCGGGAGGTTGGGCACTACGTGGCGAGGCTCGCCTGGTGTATGGTATGACCATCGTACTGCCTCTCGATTCGAGTCGCGGGGGTCGTGGAATCCTCCTGCCGGGGGAGCCCGGTACGAACTATCAGGTCCGCGAGACCTCGAGCTGCTTCCGAACGTCGAAATAACCCTGCGTCATGAGCGAACCATCGTCCAAACCATCGCAGCGCAAGTTGAAGTTCTTGCCTACGGCCGCCACGTTTAAGTTGCTGGAGCCGCTGGGCGTTGGCACGGTGGGCACAGTGTTTCGTGCCGAGAGCCCTGACATCGATGCGCCAGTTGCCGTCAAGCTGTTGCATCCGCTGATTGCGAATGATCCAAACATCGTCGACCGCTTTCAGCGAGAAATCGTCATTATGGAGCGGTTAAACCATCCGCACATTGTGAGGAACTACGGCGGTGGGCTGATGGACGGCCAGTATTTTTACGCCATGCAGTTGCTACAGAACGGCACTTTGCGGGATCGGTTGCAGGAACATGGGCCGCTGCCTTGGCAACAAGCGGCGGTCTATACGTCGCAGGTTGCCTCGGCATTGCAGCACGCGCATAACCACGGCATCATCCATCGCGATCTCAAGTCGAGCAATCTATTCTTTGGCAACGAAGGCCAGCTCATCTTGGGCGATTTTGGCATTGCGCGCGATACGCATGAAACCGATGTGACGGCCGACGGGATTACCGTCGGGACGTATGCCTATATGTCTCCCGAGCAGATTTGCGCCGACAAGGATATTTCGAGCAAGGCCGATCTTTATTCGCTGGGCTGTGTAGTAGTCGAGATGTTGACCGGCAAACCGCCGTTCACGGGGCTGAACTTTGCGCAGATCTGGGATCAGCACTTGCACGCGAAACCCAAAAGTATGCAGGAGTTGGGAATTGAGTGCCCCGAGTGGTTCGACAAGCTGATCATGCAACTGTTGGAAAAAGATCCAGAGCGACGGCCGTTTAACGCGCGTTCGGTGCAAGGCTTGATCCGCGATCGGCTGGAAGACCAATTTGGGAAGGACCTGACAAAGCTTACCCCAGATTTGCCTGCCATAGAGAAACCGCATGCCCCGTCCGAACTCAAACTGAACCGGTTACTGATTGTCATCCTGGCGCTTGTGGCGCTGATTGGCGCCATCCTGCTGCTAAACGGATGACTCTAGAATTGCAAACACGAGCATCTCTTCATTGATAAGCAGCTAAGCACCGGTTGTCTTCCCAGCAGACCGAATCGAAAGGAAACAATACGCAATGCCGCGACGCACCGCCAAGTCGCTTTCGGTAACAGACGATCTTGGGCAACTGCCGATTACGCACCAACAGGTGATTCCCGAATCGTATCTCGATTTGATGGGGCACATGAATGTCTCGTGGTACACCCACTTATTCAGTGCGTCGACGATCGGCACGCTGCACTTGATGGGCATGAGCGAGGAATACTTCCGAGAGTATCAAGCGGGTACGTTTGCCCTGGAGTCGCACATCCAGTATCTGGCCGAGGTTCTAGTTGGCAAGAACGTGACCGTACGGACCCGACTGCTCGACTCCTCGAAGCGGATGTTTCATTTCATGCACTTTCTGATCAACGACGACGACCATATGCTCTCTTCGACATGCGAGTTTATTGGTGCGCATATGGATTTGGAAAAGCGATGCATTGCGCCGATGCCCCCGCATATCCAACTGGCAACCCAAGAAGTGTGCGCCGAGCATGCCCAACTTGCCTGGAAAGCGCCGACGTGTGGGATCATGAAACCTGTTTGAGCGGTGTCCGGAGTTGATTGTCCAAAGACGGGCGGGAACCGAGTTTGACGACCTGTGTGCGAAGGTCTTTGTTTTTGTTGCCTAGTTGCTTGCGTCACGTTAGGATCGACAGGGCGATGAGTCCTGGTGGAAAGTTACGACCTCGATTTAAGTGAGCTGACAAGGGGATGCCGTGGACGGATTGATGATGGACTTCCCGCTGACGCTCAACGTGATCTTGCGTCGCGCGGAGACAATTCACGCTTGCCGAGAAGTGGTTACGCATCGCAGCGACGGCAGTTGGCATCGCTACGGGTATGCCGACATGGCGAGGCGCGCGAGACAGCTGGCAGTTGCGTTGGCAAAGCTCGGAGTTTCGTCGGGCGATCGGGTGGCGACGATCTGCTGGAATCACTACGCCCATCTCGAAACGTACTTCGGCGTTCCCTGTAGCGGAGGAGTGCTGCATACGATCAATCCCCGGCTTCACGCCGACGACCTGGTCCACATTTTGACAGAGGCTGAGGATCGTGTGTTGATCATCGACGACACGTTGCTGCCGGTGCTGGAGAGAATTGGTGAGCGGGTATCGCTCGAGCATATCATAGTCGTGACATCCGACGGCAATGTACCTGCGGGGATGCTCGACTACGATGCGTTGATTGATGCCACCGACGCTACGGGTTACGAGTTTCCCGAGTTGGAAGAAAGCCAAGCGGCGGCCATGTGCTATACGTCGGGGACCACTGGCAGGCCGAAGGGGGTGCTGTACTCGCATCGTGCGATTGTGGTCCATACGCTGGGATCGGCGCTGGCCAGTGCGATCGGCATTCAAGAGGCCGACGCCATCTTACCGGTCGTGCCGATGTTTCACGTGAATGCCTGGGGACTGCCTTTTACCTGTGCCATGATGGGTTCGAAATTGGTACTGCCGGGCCGGCATCTTGATTCGGAGAGCTTGCTCCAGGCCTTCGAGCAAGAGCGCGTAACGATCTCGGCAGGCGTACCAACGATTTGGATCCCGTTGCTCGATAAATTGAATGAATGCGAAGGCAAGTACGATTTATCGGCGTTGCATAGTCTGATCGTGGGTGGCTCGGCGGCGCCGAGGAGCCTGATGGAAGAGTTGGAGAAACGACACAACATTCGGCTCGTGCATGCTTGGGGAATGACCGAGACGACGCCGCTTGGCACTGTAGCCATGCTGCGACCAGGGCAAGAGACGCTGGACGAAGACCAGCAGTACGCCGTGCGACTGCGCCAAGGCCATCCGGTGCCCTTCGTTGAAATCCGAGCGCGTGGCGAAGCCGGAATCGTTCCTTGGGACGGCAAGACGATGGGCGAGTTGGAAGTGCGGGGGCCGTGGATCGCGGGTGCTTACTACAAGCGACCTGACGCAGCCGACCGATTCACCAGCGACGGTTGGTTTCGTACGGGGGATATCGTCACGATCGAGCCGGGCGGCAGCATGAAGATAGAAGACCGCTCGAAAGACCTCATCAAGTCGGGCGGCGAGTGGATCAGTTCAATCGATCTGGAAAACGCGATCATGTCGCATCCGGCGGTAACCGAGGCCGCCGTGATTGCCATCCCCGACGCGAAGTGGACGGAGCGGCCTCTGGCGGTGGTGGTGGTGCGCGAGGGACAGAGTGTTTCTGCCGAAGCGATTAGCCGTCATTTAGAGACGAAGGTGGCGAAGTGGTGGATCCCCGAGCTGTTTGAGTTTGTCGAGGAGATTCCCAAGACGGCAACCGGCAAATTTCAGAAGACGGCACTGCGTAAGCAGTTTGCCGAGGGCCGATAGGTCGGTATTTCTGTCGAGCTGGTCGGTTGGCGAGCGACAGCTTGCGCAGGGCTGCGCTACGAAGCAGGCATAGTCGTCTTTCTTGTTGGCAATTCATTCGGTTATAACCTTGGCAAAGACAACCTTGAACTGGATTGTCTCTTGCTTGATACTTCAGCCGGTCGGGTTTGGCCTTTTGAAACGGAGTCACTTGGATGTCCAGCCCTCTTGTCGCCCTGAAATCGTTAGAGTCGCTTAAAGGCGAATTCGACCCTTCGTCTGCAAATGCAAAGCAGGCTAGCCTGCAAGTATTGAAATCGGCTGAACTGAAGAGCGCCGAGCAAGTATTGCGACTGCACGAGACGCTTTGCTTTATGCAGGCGTGGCCAGACGACGAGCCGGTTTTGATGTTAGTCGACGCGATGCTCGCTCGTTTTGACCAACGTCGAGACCTCCGGCGGCATGCCGACGAGCTGAGCAACAGCGGCATTGCCGGCACTCGCATCAACTTCCGTTTCTATGCCGGCACGGCGCGGTGGCTGGCCGACCGGTGGCCAGAGCGACTGGAGATTGATTGGGAAGATTTCGAAAACGCAGAGAAGCTGGAACGCTATCTCACCCTGCTGGCTACGTACAGCGAAACGCCGGGGCTAGAGAGCATCGCGATGGAACTGCCCGATTGGATCAAACGCCTCAAGGGCCCACAGGAGACAGACGCTTTTTTTGTCGTCAAGCGGCTAGCGGTACTTTTTCCCGACGAATTTCTGCACGAGCACCTGTGTGATGAACTCGACATTCCGCTGATCCTTTCCCCGGGTTCGGGGGTTCCCAGCCGAACGTTGGCAAAGAACGACCATGCACCGATCGGCTACCAAACGACGCCCCTGGTGCGGACGCGGCCAAGTATTGCAGAGGAGTTTCAAAAGCCCGTCAGCGAGCCGAAACTTGTGACTCCCGTCGAGGGAGCTCGTTTGGTCGACCTTGCCCGCAGCGCGATGGTCACACGGCAGCGGGATTTGGATGCATTTGCGTATGCCGACGCGCATGACATCAGCATTTTAGATGACGAGGGACTGCGATTTGTGCTGTATGGTGTGACTCCTGCGCGCCGCTTTCTGCTGGAGACTCTCTACGGCTTTCTGGTGTTGAAGAACGGCGTCCCGATCAGCTACGGAGCAATTACTAGCCTGTTTAATTCCGCCGAGGTTGCTTACACGATTCTAGACAGCTTTCGCGGCGGCGAATCCGCACAGATTTATGCGCGCGTGTTGGCGATGGTACACCAGGTATTTGGCTGCGATACCTTCATGATTGATCCTTATCAGCTCGGCGAAGGAAACGAAGACGCGCTGAAGTCGGGAGCCTGGTGGTTTTATCAGAAGCTCGGGTATCGGCCGCGAAACAAGCAGTTGCTCAAGCTGATGAAGCGCGAGCTGGCAGCCATGAAGCGTAAGCCTGGTCATCGCTCGTCGCTGGCAGTGCTCAAGCAATTGGCAAGCGAAAATGTCTATCTGGAATTGGGCAAGCAACGCGACGATCTATTGGGGTTATTGGAACTGGCGAACGTGGGTTTGAAGATCACCGATCTTTATTCTCGTCGGTTCGGCTCGGAAAGGGAGCGAGGCGAGTCTGTGCTAGCTGACGAGGCTGCTGAGGCGTTAGGTGTAATGAGTTTCCGCGGCTGGACGGCTGGCGAAAAACTCGCCTGGCGCCGCTGGTCGCCGCTGGTCGCGCTGCTGAAGGATTTGGACCGCTGGCCAGCTGCCGATCGGGAATCCCTGGTATCAATGATTCGAATGAAGGGAAGTCGGCAAGAAATCGATTACTTGCGACGCTTCAATAGTCTTGCACGCTTGAGATTCGCCGTGGTGAAAATGGCTGAAGGCTAGGCCCGGGCCAGTAGATTTGGGCAAGGGTTTACTTGTTGATGAGCTTGAGCAGATCGCCGATTTTACGGTGGGCTTCGATAGGATGTCGGAGCGACCGGTTGGTAAGGACATGATACCGATTCTGGCGACCGGCTTTTTCTCGGCGAATAAAACCTCCTTCTTCGAGGTCTTGAACGATGCGTTGGACGGCGCGCTCGGTGATTCCGACTTCGAGGGCGACCTGTCGCAGTACGACTTGCGGATTCGAATGAAGGACCATCAGGACGTGGGTATGGTTGGTCAAAAATGTCCAACGCGCCAGCGAGTTGTCGGCTCGAGCAGCCTTTTTTTTGGGCATTGCTTTCTTGATATTTGGCGCAGCTTTCTTCATTGCTAGCGGTTTGAAATCGCGGATTCAGGTCGTAGTCCATTTTAGCACCCCTTCTCCATATATGCGATTCAAATTACACGATTTGCGATTGACGAAAACTGTTTCGTATTTTATGATTGAAAGGAATTGCAAGGAAAAGCCCGTCCTTGCCGCCAGGGCTGACTCGTCTCAGCCGGCTGACCGAGCGATCGGAGTGAGACGACGAACGACTAGAAGCGAGCCAATCGAATGTCGACAGGTAACCAAAACTTGAATCGGACTTCGCCTCGATTCCAGCCTGGTCGCAGGTTGCTTCATATGGGCTTGTTGCTGGCGGGGTTGTCGCTTTTCTTGACACCGGCGGTAGTTGAGGCCTTTGGCACCTTCGGCCTCGAAAACGAAGTCGCCTGCACAGAGGTGAGCAGTTGCAAGGCCCTGGCGTCGTCTCAACGCACCCGCAGACATCCCCGCAATCAACAGTGGTTGACGCCTAGATCAGTTTCATCGACCCAAAAGAGCACCGAATCGGCCAGGCAGTTCTGCGGGGGCCGACTGAGCGGGCTACGCTTTGCCAATGGGTTGCGAGTACCGATGCGTAGCTAAAGGCTTGCCTTTTGCATCGCTTTGGTCCGTCGAGCGCCGTCATGTCTGTTGCATGCAAGGCGCTCCGGAATTCTCTATTACCACTAATCGAACAAGAACCGGTTCGAAGTTGGTTATCCGATTTGCAAAGTGGCCCATCTCATGAATCAAAAAGACTTAGAAGAAACATCATGGAGTTCAATGCAATCAAGCCTGCCACGAGACATCACGGCGAGTATTGTGGTCTTTCTTGTGGCCTTGCCACTATGCTTGGGTATCGCTCTCGCATCGGGAGCGCCGCTTTTTTCCGGTTTACTGGCCGGGATCATTGGCGGAATTGTCGTCGGGTCGATCAGCGGTTCGCACACGAGCGTAAGTGGCCCAGCGGCAGGTTTGGCGGCAATCGTCGCGGCTCAGATTACCTCGCTAGGATCTTTTGAAGCGTTTTTGCTGGCGGTCTTTGTCGGCGGTTTGCTGCAAATTGGGCTGGGGATTGCACGCGCCGGAGTCTTGTCGTCGTTTTTCCCTTCGAGCGTGATTAAAGGGCTTCTGGCAGCGATTGGCGTGCTTCTGATCTTGAAGCAGATTCCTCACGTCTTTGGCCACGACACCGACCCCGAAGGCGAGATGTCGTTTTCGCAACCTGATAGTGAGAATACTTTCTCTGAAATCTTCAGGGTCCTGACCGGCGATATTCACATGGGAGCCGCCATCATTGGCATCGCCTCGATAGTGCTGCTAGTCTTCTGGAACCGGACCGGCTTTCTGAAAAAATCGATGGTGCCAGCGCCTTTGATCGTCGTTCTGTTTGGGGCGCTGGCTCAAACTCTGTTTGCGCGTCTCGGTGGATCGTGGGTGCTGGAATCAAACCACCTTGTGCAGATTCCCGTCGCTGAGAGTATCAGCGGCGTGGTGAACTTTCTTTCGTACCCCGACTTTTCTCAATGGAATAATCCTGCTGTCTACTTTGCAGGTGTGACGATCGCGATCGTCGCTTCGCTGGAAACGTTGCTCAATCTCGATGCTGTGGACAAGCTTGACCCCGAGCGCCGAGATTCGCCCCCTAGCCGCGAACTGATCGCCCAAGGCGTTGGCAACACCGTGGCCGGCCTGGTCGGCGCACTTCCCGTAACTTCGGTCATCGTGCGTAGCTCGGTCAATGTAAGCGTGGGAGCTAAGACCAAGTTGTCGACCATATTGCACGGCGTACTGCTTGCCACGTGTGTCGCGCTTTTTCCCGTTTACATGAACATGATCCCCCTGGCAGCTTTAGCTGCCATCTTGCTGGTCACAGGCTTCAAGCTTGCCAGCCCGGCGTTGTTTCGGCAGATGTGGAGTGAAGGGCGCTATCAGTTTACGCCCTTCCTGGTGACCCTGCTGTCGATTGTGCTGACTGACTTGCTGGTAGGCATTCTGATTGGCCTGGCGGTGAGTATGCTATTCATTCTCAACAGCAACTTGCGACGGCCGATTCGGCGAATCGTGGAAACTCATATCGGCGGAGACGTACTGCACATCGAACTCGCGAACCAGGTAAGCTTTTTGAAACGTGCGTCGCTGGACAAGTTGTTCGACGAAGCTCCCCGCGGCTCCAACCTGCTGATCGACGCCAGTGATACCGACTATATTGATCCTGACGTGTTGAGTTTGATTCGAGACTTCAAAGAGAAGCGAGGACCTGCTCATGGCGTTTCTGTCAGTCTGCGGGGATTTCGAGACAAGTACAATTTGGAGGAGGATATACAGTTTGCCGATTATTCGACGCGCGAGTTGCAGGATCGCATCTCTCCGGCTCAAGTTCTGGAGATTCTACGTGAAGGAAATCGAAGATTTCGCACGGGCACGCGCCTGACGCGAGACTTTCGACGCCAGGTCGAGGCGACGGCAGAAGGTCAAACCCCGCTCGCCGCCATCCTCAGTTGTATTGATTCGCGCGTTCCCACCGAGCTGGTTTTCGACTTGGGAATCGGAGACATCTTTAGCGTCCGTGTCGCGGGCAACGTGATCGGCAGCAAATCGCTGGGAAGCATCGAGTATGCCGTCAGCGCAGCTGGCGTCAAACTTGTGCTGGTGCTGGGACACACTCGGTGCGGTGCGGTCACTTCGAGCGTGCGATTGATCAGCGAAAGGAAAGATGTAGAGCAAGCGACAGGATGCGAGCATTTGCGAAAGATTGTCGATGAAATCGCGCCTAGCATCGTCGATGGCGACGTCGAGCACTTCGCAGCCCTCAGCGAGGAAGCGCAGGAGTCATTTGTCGATAAAGTGGCAGAACGCAATGTGCTGCGAACAGTCCGGCAGATCTATGAACGCAGCTCTGCGATCCGGCAGGCAGCCAGCAAAGGAGATATCCTGGTTGTAGGAGCAGTCTATGACGTGAAGAGCGGGCATATAGAGTTTTTGGAAGAGCATGCAACAAGCATGGCAACTGGCTGATAACCGTCGTCGGGCCGAAGCGCTGCAGGCTTGACTGCAAATGAGTTCTCTCAACGCCAAGCTTTAGCGCAGGCGTCGCGAGATGCCATCCTCTTCCGGATCCCAAAATCGCTCCATTTGCATGATGAGGAACGAGGCGGACCAGGCGATAAGGATCAGGCCAGTGAGAGTTTCCAGAGCAGTCATCAGACGTAGCGAATGGGTGGGCACGATATCGCCAAAGCCCAACGAAGTGTATGCGACAAAAGAATAATACCAATAGTCCTGCGTAAGTTCGTCGGTGCTGCCGATGAGTTGGCCGTAGTCGCCAAAGCGTACGAGCAGCAGATAGCCAATCGCGAACAGCGATACTTCGATAACGTGAGCCAGTAGCAGTCCGAGAATGCTCGCGGCAACCCAGCGCCGTAAGTTGACGCGGCGTTTCTGCAGCGTGAGAGAATAAAGGATTAGTGCGTTGTAGTGGACTCCGACGGAGAGTAGCACCAGCAGACAGGTGACGAGAATAACGACGAGCATCGACTTGGCCTGGGTTTGGGATAAGGAAACCGCGTGAGAAAATCGCAAGAATGGAGAGGATGCTGAGAGGAGATTATTTCACGGACACGCCCTCAAGAAACTCTGATTTTTTGCAGCAGAGCGATGAGGTTCGCTCTAGTAGAGCACTGGGGGTAGGAGGACTCAAGACCTGGGATTTGCAAGTTCTTGCTGGCACGCCATACTGCCGTTGGGGAGTCATATCAGCAAGTCTGTCAAGGCACTGGCTAGCGAGGGGCATATGGAAAGCCAAGTGAGAAACGTACAGCCTTTCTATTGGTTGTTGGGAAGTGCGGCTTTGGTGGTCGTAATTGCTGGGATACGTGCGGCCCAAACGCTGGTAGTGCCGTTTCTGATTGCGGCGTTTTTGGCAGTCATTTGTACGCCCGCGTTGCAGTGGTTGCAAAAGAAGGGCGCGCCGAGTTGGTTGGCGATTCTAGCAGTGATCTTTGCAATTTCGATTGTCGTGCTGGCCGTGGTGGTAATCACGACAGGCTCGATCAACGAGTTTATTCAGCAAGCGCCGAAGTATGAGACGATCCTGGAAGCACGAGAGAGCGAGATGTTTGAGTGGGTCAAGGAGAAGTACTCTTCATTTGCGGATGAGCTGACTGAACGACTCAACTCGGGGGCGGTGATCGGTTATATCAAGACGGTTTTGTTGAGCTTATCAAGCGCATTTAGTTACGTGTTCTTAGTGTTGCTCACGGTGCTGTTTATGTTGCTCGAGGCGGCGGGATTGCCGCGCAAGTTACTTGCCCTGTCGGGCGGAAAACCTGCCATGCTAGAGAACGCCGAGAAAGTGCGCGAAGCGATCGTCCATTACATATCGCTCAAGACCATGCTTAGCCTGCTGACGGGATTGCTGGTCGGGATACTGGTGATGTTGCTGAAGATCGACTTCCCAATTCTCTGGGGCATGATGGCATTTCTGCTGAACTATATCCCCAACGTAGGGTCCATTCTGGCGGCGATACCCGCGGTGCTGCTGGGCTTAGTACAGCACGGTATGCCCACTGCCTTGGAAGCAGCAGCCGGTTATGTGGCAATCAACATTGCTATCGGCAATGTGGTCGAGCCGCGAGTGATGGGAAAAGGCCTGGGACTTTCGACGCTGGTGGTGTTTGTCTCATTGGTTTTCTGGGGCTGGGTGTTGGGGCCAGCAGGGATGTTGTTCTCGGTGCCGCTGACGATGATTGTGAAGATCGTGATGGAGGGATTTGAGGAGACGCGGTGGTTGGCGGTGTTGTTGGGATCGAACCCTGAGTCTGAGGGTGGCAAGGCTTGAACCTGTGCGGTGGGCTGTCTGTTCGGACGTCCTGGCGGATCGTCGGCTAGAATGCCATTAAGTCGCTTCGGAAGCCGAGGCTGGTGTTTTGGAGAAGTACTCGCTGATGCCGCGAAAGAGGACGAAGAAGGTCGGTACGAATAGGAGCGAGAAGGCGGTAGCGGCAATCATGCCGCCGACGACCGAGTTGCCAACGGCTTGACGGCTGGCAGCCCCGGCGCCGCTGGCGATCAGCAGTGGCAGGAAGCCGAGGATCGAGGAGAAGGCGGTCATGAGGATGGCGCGGAAACGCATCTTGGCAGCGTGGGCTGCCGCCTCGCGGATGCTTTTGCCGGCACGGCGCTGCTCGGAGGCGAATTCGACGATGAGAATCGCATTCTTACTGGCCAGGGCCACGAGCAACACGATGCCAATCTGCGTGTAGACGTTGTTGTCGGCGCTGCGGGCAGCCAGCATGATGACGACGCCCAATGCAGCCAACGGGACGACGGAAATCACCGCGGCGGGGCTGGTCCAGCTTTCGTACTGGGCAGCCAGGACCAGGAAGACGAACGTGACGGCCAGACCAAAGATAAAGGCCTGTCCACCGCTGGCTTCCTTTTCTTGGTAAGACATGCCGGTCCACTGGATGTCCATAGTTTGCGGCAGCTTCTCAGCGGCCATCTGCTCCATCAGGGCCAGTGCCTGGCCGGAACTGAAACCGGGGGCCGGTTCTCCGTTGATCTGTGCACAGGGGTAAAGCAGGTAGCGCTGGATCACTTGCGGGCCGAAGTCTTCTTGCACGTCGACAAACGTGCCGATTGGCACCATGTCGCCGCTACGGTTGCGGACGTCCAGCTTGCGAATATCCTCGGGCTCGACGCGAAACTCGTGGTCGGCCTGGACTCGAACCTGGTAAGTACGGCCGAGCTTGTTGAAGTCGTTTACATAAGTCGAACCCAACGAGGACTGCAAGGTATTGAAAACCGAACTAAGCGGCACATCGAGGGTTTTTACCTTGGTACGATTTACGTCGGCGAAGAGTTGAGGGACATTGGCACGGATGGTGGTGCTGAGCCCGGTAAGCCCGGCTTGCCCGTTACCGTCGGCTACCATTTCGTTGGCCATTTTTTCGAGTTCCGCGAGACCGACGCCGCCGAGGTCCTGTAATTGAAGTTGAAAGCCGCCGGCCGAGCCTAAGCCATCGATGGGTGGCGGCACAAAGGCAATGGCAATGCCCTCTTGGACCTTGTTGAACTCGCGCCGCAGATGGGCCACGATGCTCTCCTGCGATAACTCGGGCGTTTGACGTTCTTCCCAAGGATCGTAGACGATTGCAATCAAGCCCAGATTGCCGCCGTTGGTACCGCTGAGCAGCGAGTAGCCGGAAACGGTGATCCAGTCGGTGACGCCGGGGGTTTCAGCAACAATGCGATCCATTTGCTCGAGTACCGCTTGGGTACGCCCTGGAGAGGAGGCATCGGGCAATTGGAGGTTGGCGAAGCAGTAGCCTTGATCTTCGGTAGGAAGAAAGCCGGTGGGTATCTTCGAAAAGCCCCAACCGGTGACGGTTAGCAGGCCGGCGAAGACCAGCAGTACGATTGCCACGCTGCGTACGAAATGGCCGATGAGGAAACCATAGACGCCGGTCACGCTATCGAACACATGATTGAATGCGCGGAAGAAGAAATTCTTCTTTTCAGAGGTCTTGCGCATCAGCATACCGCACAAGGCGGGACTGAGTGTGAGGGCATTGATGGTGCTGAAGACCACAGCGGCCGAGATGGTAAGGGCAAACTGCCGATAGAGCTGGCCGGTAATGCCGCCCATGAATGCAGTCGGTACAAAGACGGCCAACAGCACCAAGGTCGTGGCGATCACGGGCCCGGTGATTTCGTCCATGGCCTTCTCGGCCGCTTGCTTGGAATTGAGACCCTCGGAGAGAAAGCGATCGGTATTCTCAACGACCACGATGGCATCATCCACGACAATGCCGATCGCAAGGACGATGCCGAAAAGCGTGAGCATATTGATCGAAAAGCCAGTAGCAGCCAAGGCGGCGAAAGTGCCGATGAGTGCTACCGGGATAGCTGCGCAGGGGACAATCGTCGCGCGCCAATCTTGGAGGAAGAGATAAATGACCAGCACCACCAGAACGACGGCCACCAACAGGGTACTGTAGACTTCGCTGATCGAGGCCTTGACGAACTTCGTGGTATCGAACGGGATATCGTATTTGAGACCTTGAGGGAAGTTTTTGCTGAGCTGGAGTAGCTTGGCTTCGATACTGGCTGCCACATCGAGGGCATTGGCTCCAGGCAGTTGATAGATCGAGAGCGTGGCGCAAGGTTTGCCGTTGAATGACGAGCTGTATTTGTAATCTTTGGCGCCAAGTTCAACCCGCGCGACGTCTTTGACGCGTGTGATTCGACGGCCCGAGGTCTTGATGATCAAATCTTCGAACTGCTTGACCTCGCTGAGCCGGCCAAGTGTGTTGATGACCAATTGAAAGGGGGCTTCGGCGGGCGGCTCGCCCAACCGACCGGCGGCAACTTGGACGTTTTGTTCGCTGATCGCGGCGACGACGTCTTCGGTGGTTAAGTTGCGGGCTTTGAGTAGTTCAGGGTTAAGCCAGACCCGCATACTGTATTCCGAGGCGCCAAAAATGGTGACCGACCCCACGCCGGGAACACGGCTAAGTTCGTCTTTGATCGAGCGGGTGGCGTAGTTGCTGAGAAACAGCGCGTCGTGATTCTCGTTGTCGGAAGTGAGCGCGACAAACTGAATGATGCTGGTTGACTGTTTCTTGGTGGTGACGCCTTGTCGGCGTACTTCTTCGGGGAGTTTGGAGGTGGCAATCGAGACTCGGTTTTGGACAAGTACGGTGGCCATGTCCATGTCGGTGCCGATTTCGAAGGTCACGGTCAGCGTGTAGCTGCCGTCGTCGGAACTGGTCGAAGACATATAGATCATGTTTTCGACGCCGTTGACTTCCTGTTCGATGGGGGCAGCGACCGTATCTGCGACAACCTCGGCGTTGGCGCCGGGGTAGTAGCAGGTGACTTGGACCGTGGGAGGCGAGATTTCGGGGAACTTGGCCACCGGTAACGAAGTCTGCGACACGAGCCCAGCAATCACGATGACAATCGAAATGACGCTGGCAAAGATTGGGCGATGGATGAAGAACCGCGAGAGCATGATCAGATCACTCCGTCTCTGCCGGAGGTGACTGCTCGATCGTGGCTGCTGGTTCGACAGCCGGCGGTTCCTCTTGTGGAGCTACCTTAGCTCCCGGCCTGGCGCGTTGCAGGCCGACGACAATTATGCGATCTTCAGGGCCGATTGGGCCGCTGACCGCCCGTTTGCCGTGGTAAGTCGCGCCAAGCGTGACCGTGCGTCGCTCAACGACATTGCCATTGCCAACAACCAACAGGTAGGCGCCTGACTGGTCGCGGCCGATTGCTCGCTCGTCGACAAGCACTGCTTCGATTTCCTCGGTGGGAACACGAATTCGGATAAACGCCCCAGGCGGGATAAGCCGGTCGGGATTGGGTATGACGGCTCGAATCAAGTAGGTACCCGTGCTCTGGTCGACGGCCAAGTCGGCGAAGTCGGCACGCCCTTCGTGAGGGTAATCGGCTTCATCGCCAAGACCGATGAAGACTTGCTGATCAAGTTTGATTTCTTCATCTGCGTTAGTTCCGGCAGATTGCGACTCACTTAAGTGGCGTCGGTTGAATTCGAGTAGATCGTTTTCGTTGATGGCGAAGAAAGCGTAGATGGGGTCGTACTGGATGATGTTGGTCAGCAAGGTCGACTCTCCTGAGCCCACCAGGTTGCCCAAATCGACTAAGCGACGTCCTGCACGTCCTTTGATGGGAGAGCGGATCTTGGTGTATTCGAGATTCAGTTTGGCTTGAGTGACGAGCGCTTCGCCGGCGGCAATTTCTGCCTGCGCCGAGGCGATAGCAGCCTTGGCGGTGTCGACTCCGGCGCGGGCGGTGAGAACGGCCGTTTTCAACAGGTCGATTTCAGAAGCAGTAACCGCCCCGGTGGCTGCGGCTCTTTCTCCGCGCGTAAGTTGCGCGTTGGCATTGGCCACCTCGGCGACGGCTCGCTTTTCGTCCGCTTCCCCGCTGGCCACTCGCGCCTGGGCTAGCTTGATGCTGGCTTCAGCTTGGGCGAGTTCCGCCTCAAAGGGGCGCGGGTCAATCGTAAAGAGCAGTTCGCCCTCTTCGACCGCTTTGCCCTCTTCGAATTCGATGGATTCGAGAAAACCCTCCACCCGGGCGCGGACGTCGACCAAATTGACCGCTTCGGTCGTGCCAGTGAATTCCTTGGCAGCAACAACCTTCTCGAGCGAAGGATGTGCGACTGTGACCGGTGGGGGCGGGGGCTCTTGGTACTGGTTGGTAGGCTGACAACCGATCGGCATTGCACTGAGCACCAAGACGATCGATCTCCAGAGTGAGCTACCGCCCTGCCAAACCGAGAGACTTTTCGAGGAGTTTGTCATAGGTCCATCGTAGTCTGCAGGCGAAGTGAATGCCAGTGTTTGCTGAAGCCGGCGAACTACTGCAGAAGATCGCCGTTGCCTTCTGCTTGGACTGCCGAGGGTTTTGGGCCCTCGATTACGATCTTCTGGTTTTCTCCGAGCAGGAGATTGTGGCGTATAACGATTGACCTGGTGTCAGCTGTCGCAACGACGCGGACGGCGGCGATTTGGTCGGCTGTCGTATCGAGAAGGTTATTGCTCACGAGATAGTCACGCGTCGGCGAGTTGCTAGGGTCGTGCTTTGCTTCGTTGATGGTGATGTTGGCGTTCCAAATGTGGTGCAGTTCGGGGCCATTGGGCTTGCGGCCGTTGTTTCGGAAGGTGTTTGCTGTGACGACCAGTCCCACGCAGTCGGGCGCCCAGAGACCTTCCCTGCCACTGCCGGAAACAACGTTGCCAGTGAAAACGCAGTTCTTCGATCCGCGTTCGATAGTGGTGCCGCGCGAACCGTTTTCGATCATCAAGTTTCCAATGCCGACGACGTTTTCACAGGTTTCGAGAAAATAGCCGCCCATTTTGGCGCGATAGATGCGATTGGCAAGGATTTGACCCTGACGGCAACGATAGAAGTGCGTGCCATCGGACCGCGATCGCTCGAACCGGCAGCCGCGCACTAAAAAGTCTTCAACATAATAGAGCGCGACGTCGCCCTGATCTTCGCGTTGACTGTTAGGCTCAGGTTTTTCTTCTGACAGGTAATCGGGGTATCGCTTGCAGCAGTTCTCGACGATCAGGTTTTCCAGCCAGACATCGCGTATTAGATGGTTCTCATTGCCGAAGATACCCACCGCGTTGCTGCTAAGATTGCGAAAAGTCATGTCGGCAATGCGAATGCGGCGTGAGCTGCCGGTGATGTGGATACCTCGAACGTTGACGCCATCTTGCCACTGGTCGTTCTGACCAAGGATCTCGCCGCCGGCCAGCTTGGCTTCGGTTACGTCGTGGCCTCGAAAAACTGCTCCATCGCTCTCGCAATTCGCGGGTAGTTGAAAGACTGCCCCGTGCAAATTTAAGACCAGATTGGAACGCAATTGCCAGCCTTGCTCGCTGGCAGCGTAGGTCATGGCCGGGAATACCAAGGACTGGCCGCTCTGCGCGGCGGCGTCGATCGCACGTTGGATCTCGTGCTGGTAAGAGACTGACCCATCACGCACAAAGCCTGCGGGTAAGAATTCGGTGACATCGCGGGCGTGAAGCGTGGGAAGGGCCGCGAGAAGGGCGAAAAGTGCTAACGTGGGGATGGGGGGTGTTAGTCTCATTCTCACAGGAAGCGGTTCAGTTCCATCTTGCAGGTAGTTGTCGGAAGCATGCGTACTACTATCGGTTGTCTGTCAGGCGAAGGAGCAGAAAACGCCTGCAGCTACTAGACCACCTAGCAGGGGGCCGACGACGGGAATCCAAGCGTATCCCCAGTCGCCATCGCCTTTGCCGGGAATCGGTAGCAGGGCATGGGCGATGCGCGGTCCGAGATCGCGGGCGGGGTTGATGGCGTAGCCAGTCGTACCGCCGAGTGAGAGGCCAATGGAGAAGACCAGCAGGCCGACGGGTAGCGCGCCGAGCGAACCTAATCCCAGAGTCATGGGCGCGGTGCTGTCGCCAGCCACTTCGATTGTCGGGGCAGCGGCCATTAGCACGGCAAGTACGAGTACTGCCGTGCCGATGATTTCGCAGAGTAAGTTGCTGCTCG
The DNA here is from genome assembly GCA_020427155.1 of Planctomycetales bacterium. GTDB lineage: Bacteria > Planctomycetota > Planctomycetia > Pirellulales > Lacipirellulaceae > Bythopirellula. The sequence goes on from JAGQOW010000063.1 coordinate 23,462, forward strand.
TGCGAAGAATGGCCGGCGCCGTGGCAAAGGTGGCCAACTTTGCGCCGGGATCGTCGCAAACCGCGTAGTGATCTCGATAGAAGAGGTAGACCAGCATAGCGCCGAGAATGGCTCCCGCCATTTGGGCGATGATGTAGCCGGCGACAAGTTCCCAACTAAAGTTACCGGCTGACGCCAAGCCAAGGGTGACGGCAGGATTGATGTGCGCACCACTAAAGGGTCCGACGCACCAGACGGCAACGAAGACTGCCATGCCCCAACCAAAAGTGATTACGAGCCAGCCAGCACCGCTGCCCTTGGTTTGAGGCAAGACGACGTTCGCCACCACGCCGTTGCCGAGGAGGATGAGAATTAAAGTACCTAAGAACTCGGCGGCATACGGGTGCATCGGTCAGTCCTCCTGAATGAGAAGCAGAATTCTTATTGCTCGCGAGCCCAATCGAGAGAGCGCTTCACCGCTCGTTGCCATTGGTTTCGCCAGTACGCAGCCTGATCGGCTGAGATGGCGGGTTCGAAACGTTGTTCGACGCTCCACTGCTTGGCGATGGCATCGCGGTCGGCCCAGACGCCGGCAGCCAGACCGGCCAAATAAGCTGCCCCGAGGGCGGTCGTTTCGGTGACAGTCGGCCTGACGACAGGCGACTGCAGCACGTCGGCCTGGAACTGGAGCAGCAGGTCGTTGACACAAGCTCCTCCGTCAACTC
>JAGQOW010000657.1 GCA_020427155.1 Planctomycetales bacterium
CACGGCATGAGCAACTCCAAAATACTCTCAACGCCCATGCTGCGCAACATAGCACCATCAACCTCTACTTCAGTTCCAAAATCCTCTTTCTCTAGACTCTCCCTTAAACGCACGACCAAACGCTCGCCGACTCTCAAGATGAATCCGTGATGCCGCCCAAGACCGTCTTCCATCCAATTATGAAGTGTAAGACTTAGCCTCGCCGCAACTTCCCCAACCTTCGCATTCAACACGCATACCGGCGCGATCTCGGCCGTACACTTGTAGCTTTCCAACTGAACGAACTCCACGCCGAACCTCCCAAATACGCCTAACGCCGCATTGAGCGGCCGACGAACGACATCTTCTCAGGAAACATCGAAGCCTGTCCCATAGGTCCACTCAAATGCGTAGTAAGGCGCCGGCATCAGATAGCGCACGCGCGCGACCCGTCCGCTGCGACTTGTACTTATCGTCCTTCGGGCGTCTGCCTCGATTCTCGCCGTCATGTGGCGGACACCGAGAGCACTGTC
>JAGQOW010000658.1 GCA_020427155.1 Planctomycetales bacterium
GTTTCCACGTCGCGGACCGAGTGCAGGTACTCATCAAGCTTCTGTTGATCGTGGCGCCTGATGCGGCGCCGCACGTCCCGGGCGTCGTCCAGAACGGCGTCGAGGATGCTCCGGTCTCCCCGTTCCGCAGTATCCTTGAACAGGCGGTCAAAGGCGAGGGCCGGGTAGACCTCCAGCGGGGCCGGGGTGGTGGGACTGCTCCAGGAAATGTGGGAGCTGTAGAGCATGGAATAATTCTTGTGCACGGCGGGATTGGCCTTCTCGCAACCCAGGACCAGGCTGGGCACTTTTGTGAGATGCCCCAGCCGCTGGGCGAGCACCTGATCCACGCTGGTGCCGGATTGGATTCTTCCGCCCGACAACAACGGGGCGCCGGAAAGCAGGTTTCCGGTCTGGGAGGAGTGGATGTTCCCTTTCAAGGCCTCCGCGTTGTAGAGGCCGCGGATAAAGGTCATCCGGTCGCGGAAATCCCGCAAGGGCGACAGCACCCGTCCCAGCTCCATGTCGGGCCC
>JAGQOW010000659.1 GCA_020427155.1 Planctomycetales bacterium
ATACGGCAGAACCGAGAGCATCACGCCCTCACGATCCGGTTCGCTGGGTGTTCCAACGCGGCCGAGATAGAAAAACACGGCCAGCCCCAAGAAAACTGTGAGCCAAGATGCTGCGCGTAGCGTCGAAGTGGAGTTCATCGCGCCGCCCAACGACGAGGTAACGCGCTGCCGCGCGGGAACAACTGGATCATCGCAAGGAACTCCCCGGCAGTCGCGTTGACCTTTTTGTTATGCGGGAAGTAGAAACCATACGGCGATGCCGGCAGCGACGTTGCAAAGAAACGCGCCGCCCCAAGTACAAACAAGTTTGATGATACTGTTTTTAGACCTAGCGCCGAGCTTAGCGATCGAGTCTATATCGCCATTGGTTATATTAAAAACACTCATGTACTTTGCAGTATTGGCCCATTCACTCATTTTTGAGGCCAGTTTTCTAGTAAAAGACTGAAATACGGCAAAAAGCGCTACTAGAACGGGCACCGCAATGATGTGCAGTGTTGCGGGGGCCTTG
>JAGQOW010000660.1 GCA_020427155.1 Planctomycetales bacterium
GCGCGGATTCATAAACTAAGTGCAACACAGGACTGGCTTTCCCTAGTAAGGGAGGTGATCTGGAATACTCGGCATTTTTCTCGTCTTGGCGGAAGAGGAAATGCACCATGAGTTGTAGAAGTTCAGACCCGATCTGACAGTTACCGATTTTGTGGAGCTGTCTGTCAGTCGAAGTCTAAGCTAACTTCTTCTCCTTCCAGATTGCTTTGCCGGCGAGCAGAGTTTGCATCGGCGTCCGGCCGCAGCACATCTTGCCCTGATGGGTCCGTTCAGTATTGTAGTCGTGGACCCATTCATCAAGGTCGATCTGCAGCGATTCAAGATTGCCGTAGACCTTCTTACGGAACGCGACCTGGTAGAACTCTTGCAAAATGGTCTTGTGGAATCGCTCGCAGATCCCGTTCGTCTGCGGTGAGCGCGCCCGAGTCTTAGTGTGATCGATGTCGTTCACCGCCAGATAGAGTTCGTAATCGTGCTGTTCGACCCGACCGCAATACTCGGTGCCGCGGT
>JAGQOW010000661.1 GCA_020427155.1 Planctomycetales bacterium
CGCGCAACAATGGCGAAGCCATGCCCGAGCAAGTGCGGAGTGCTGAATGTCCGAGTGAGCCGCAGGCGAACGGCTTGACCGAATTGTTAGGTTTTTTCATCTTTTTCAAACCGGACGCTTTTGGCGTACCCGATAACCGCGTACACAAACCCTACCAGCAGCACGACCATTATGGGCGTGAAATACTTGAAGTCCGAGTGAAACCCTAGCAAGTACCAAGCTGCAAAGAAGCATAAGAGGCCAAACCACCGGAGCCTCTCATTTCTAACGGAAACCACGTATTTGCCGCAGTGCTTGCATTTAAGCCGTGGCTCAACGCGCTTGTACCACTTCGCTCCCTCAGGAATTTCCGGTATGGGCCCCCAGCCGAGAGATAACCTGCAGTGAGGACAACCCATGTTCAAAACCTAACGCCCAGGTAAGCGGCGTTCAGCATGGAGCGAATGCTCGGGCAACAATGGCGAAGCCATGCCCGAGCAGGCGCGGAGTGCTGAACGTCCGAGTG
>JAGQOW010000662.1 GCA_020427155.1 Planctomycetales bacterium
CGGTGCTGGACGATGAAGAATGTCGCTTGTGGCGGGAATCTATCCTCGATGCGTTTTGCGTCGACGCCCCTATCGACCACGATATGCGCAAGTACCTACTCGACGTGATCGAGAAGATCGAGACACAGGGGGAGTTTTACCTAGGCGGGGCGGAGGAGGTTTGCGCCGGTTTGCCTGCGAATTAGCCAACTCTAATACGGCTTTTTTCTAGACATCTCAACGAGAACGGAATCATGCCAAAAAAGTTTTTACCCCATCCGGCAGCGGAGATTTTCCCCATCGACGAAGATGCAATCAGCACACTGGCTGACGACATCAGACAGAATGGGCAGCATTTTCCCATCGAACTCTACGAGGGCAAGGTGATCGACGGTAGGCGGCGCTTGCTGGCTTGTCGTCAGGCACGCATCGTCCCGGAATTCACCGACATCAAGACCGACGACCCGGTCGCGTATGTGTTGTCGCTCAATCTCCATCGGCGGCATCTCACGCCCTCGCAGAA
>JAGQOW010000663.1 GCA_020427155.1 Planctomycetales bacterium
CCCCCTGGTACTTCATTCCGCTCGGCTTCTTCATCGTCGCGGTGCTGGCCTTCGTGCTGCTCGGCGACGGATTGCGCGATGCCGCCGATCCCTATTCCGAGAGACGCGACAAATGACCAGCACCGCCGCAACCGTCGGGCAGGCCGACACCGGGACGGACGGAAAAACCATCCTCGATGTCGAGAACCTGTCGATCGATTTCATGACCGACGAGGGACGGATCACCGCCGTGCAGGACATCTCCTTCTCGCTGAGGGAGGGCGAAACGCTCGGCATCGTCGGCGAAAGCGGTTCGGGCAAGTCGGTCACGACCCGTGCCCTGATCCGCCTTCTCGCCAGCAATGCCATCGTCGACGACAGGAGCCGCATCGAACTGACGAGACGTGACGGAAGCCGGGTCGATATCTGCGGCCTCACACCGGGCGACCGTACCCTCAACCAGATCCGCGGCGGCGAAATCTCGATGATCTTCCAGGAGCCGATGGCCTCCTTCTCGCCACT
>JAGQOW010000664.1 GCA_020427155.1 Planctomycetales bacterium
GGGGCCGATGACATGCACTATGCCTTGGTTGATGTCATGGAGATCGTAGTGCTTGATGCCAAACTGTTTGCAGTTTTCCCGTAAGGTGTCGATCTGCTTCTTCGAAATCTCGTCAACAATCGGTAAACTACGGTCGGTGGTCGGCACATTGTGGTCAGCCGTGGCGACTGTGCGCTCGGGTCGACGAACGTTACGGCCGGCCAGTCGCAGCCCCTCGAACGCTTGAGCGCTGGTCACTTCATGTACGAGGTGCAAATCGACATAGAGAATCGTCTGCCGACCCTCCTCGGAGTGGACGACATGATCGTCCCAGATTTTTTGAAACAGCGTACGCGGACCTGCGGGTGTGCTTGTCATATTCGAATAGACGGAAAGCTAGGGGCTCAGGTTCATGGAATAACGAGCCCTGCATTCTACGTGGTGGCGGGCTAGCGCGAAAGTGGGCTTAGCTGGCTGTGCCTAATTTGCGACATCCGACACCGGCGCTAGCGGCGTGGTTT
>JAGQOW010000665.1 GCA_020427155.1 Planctomycetales bacterium
TGGTGTCCTTAAGGGGAATTTGAAGTAGCTTTTCGCTGCGTCAGAATGAATTGCCAACCCCAATCCAATCAGGCCGCAAGACCGTGCCCCGTCGGGTGAGCGTCGCGGGGTCTTGGTAAACCAGGGGATATGTTAGGCTAGCCCAACTTGGGCATGATCTGTGCCGGCGGCGGCCACCTTCGCTAGCGCTTGCCACTGCGACGCCTCTACAGCACCTAACTCGCCCGGACTAACGAACGGCGCGCAAATGTCGCAGACACCAGCCTACGGCTTTCGGCTCTCCGCTTTCGGCTTTGCGCTATCCCCTCTGCTGGGGTTTTGTCCGCTCTGCCGGGGTCCCAACTTTTGGGACAAAACTGCAACAGGTGCAATCGCTGTAAAAGAACCGAATTGCCAAAGAGCCGCGCATGTAGGCGCTGGGGTGATTATCGCAGTTCTGAAGGAGCGGGGCTACGATCATTTTTGGCCACGCGGGTGAGGGGCTTGAAACGCAGGGGTCG
>JAGQOW010000064.1 GCA_020427155.1 Planctomycetales bacterium
TCGGCTTCGCCCCCAACACCGCCGGCCACGTCAACGACGCCGCCGCCACCGCCGCCGCCACCGCCGAGGCCGCCGCCGCCGCCACCGCCGACGATGCCGAGGTTCTGAATTGGCAACACAAGATCGGCAACCGGATAGACTTTAGTCGTCAGCGTCTCGTTGGCACGATCTTCGGTCGTGATCAACAGCACTTCTTCGTCGATGACATAGGTAAGACCTTCCAGGCCTTCCGCTTTGAGCATTAAATTCAGCGCCGAGCGGAGCGAGATATTGCTGAGACTGGCATTCACCTCGGTGTCGGTACTGATGGCAACTTCATTAAGTGCTGAGTTGTCGAACTGAATCGGAATCTGATATTCCTCGACAAGCTGTGCAACCACATCGACCAGCGGCTGGTCGACAAATTCCAGCGGCGCCTTCAATGGCTCACGCAGTGCCGTCTGGATTCGCTCTTCGGCTTTGCTACTCGCGCTCAAGTCAACCGAGTCGTACTTCTTCCGCCGATTCGTCAGGTCCTGCCAAATCTCGGCCTCAGGATAAAGAATTGGAGGATCGTCCGGGAATGGAATGTGGGAGAGCTCGATCTGATACATGCTATCGAAATAGCCCTGCCAACGAGCGGCTCGAGCTACCTGTTGCAGATGAACATGACGCGCCTGTCGGGCAACCAGGGTCGCTACCCGCGGAATCACCCCGTCGGGATCAATCTCCTCGACCACCTGCGCTACTTCCTCTGCTTCCAGATAACGGCGCTCATCCATCAGCGAGCTAAATCGGGCCATCAATTGCTTTTCTCGTTCCTGATCTCGATTCAGACGCTCGTTGAGCAACTTCCGCTCGCGCACCGAAGCCAAGGCCTCCTCGCGCTGACGATCCAGTTCGTCTTTAAGCGACGCCTGATAGTGCGCCTCCTTCAATACGTTGCGAAGCTTATCGGTCAGCTCGGCACGTTTGGCGGCGTCCAGATCGGCGGCACGAGACACGCTCTCTAACGCCAGCTTCAGGTTCTGAATTGCCAACTGCGGATTCGACGCCATCTCGGTACGTGCATCGACGATCTCGTTTTGAACGCTCTTGCTGAGCATCTCGGCGTAGACGCGACGTTCTTGCTCGACCTGATCGAGGAATTCGCCATCCCGGGGAAAGTTACCCAAGAGACCTTCCTCGACTGGCTCAACCACCGTTACCGAATCTGGCTGAACAAGCGAAATGTCACCCTCTAGCGGAACTGCTTGCTCCTCGACGACCACTTCGCCCACTTGCCCGGCCGGAGCAAGTTCCTCGGCCACGAGTTCTTCTGCAACATGCTGAACTGTCCGCGCTTGCGCGTTTCCAGGATCGGCACGCAACACGTTTTGGGCAATCCGCTGGGCAGCCTCGCGATCGCCGGCCGAAACTGCCCGCTCGGCCAATCTTGTCAACTGATCCATCTGAGCCCCGACCAGCCTGGCCGTTTCCATCAAGCCGGCAGAACCGACCGTTGGCAACGACATGCCAGCGTCGCTCTCGGCGATGTCGATCACCTGAGTCAAAAAGGCATGATCGTCTTGCGAAGCCTCCGGCTCCGCGGTCCAACTCAATTGCACACCGCCAGAATACGCTTCTGCATCGAGATTGACATCAATCGCTGCTGGCAACTCATCGGTCGTCGAACCCAAGATGATTGTGTCACGATCCGTTCGCAGCGGTGGAACGACCGCCGGAAACGTTTGCCCCAATTCGGTGGCAAAATTCACTTTCCGAGGCCAGAACACGGTTGCCCGGGTCCAATCCGCCAAGTGCTTTCCTGCCACTTGAGCATTACGAAGATTCTCTTCCTGGGCACGTTCGTCGCTTATGCCAGCCTGGTCATCCTGCCACACCATCTCGGGCTGAACGTACAAATTGCCTCCCGTATGGTTGGCCAACACGGCGAGAAGCTGCGCATCGACTCGCGGACCAACGGCCAGGCTCGTGACGCTCACCCGCGACTCGCGCAACTTGCCGACCACGTCCGCCAGCGTCGAAGTATCAAGTAAATTGGCTTTGCTGACTCCATCACCTATATAGACCACAGTGCGCTGCTCAGCATCGGCAAATGCTAAACGATCGGCCGCATCCTGCAGGGCAATCTCTAAATCTGTCGATCCTAGTGGCACTTGTTCTCTTAGCCGATCAACGGCAGCTTCCAGTTCGGCGCTGTCCGGAGCAACAAACCCTTCAGTCATTGCCTTCACGTCAAGATCGACGCCGAGCAACTCAACCTGGTCACCCGGACGAAGATTCGTCAACAACGACTCGAGCGCCGCCATCGCCGACTCCCGATAAGCCCCTTGCTGGCTGGCCGACGTATCCATCAGCACGACGATCGCCGTCGAGTCCGCTTGCGCCTGCTGAACCTCTGGCATCAGACTCAGCGCATAGTAGGTCCGGCCATCGCGCTGGTAGGTGATTAGCCGAGACGTCTCGGCCGCCTCACTCGGAGACGCCGAGCAGGCCGAAAAAATAGCAATTGCAGTCAACAGTGTTGCAAGAATTCGATCGTTACGCATGGGAGCGCTCCCGGAGTGTACCTTCTACGCCGCGGCCTGGCTCGTTCCGCAAACCGACCGCACCAGCGCAGGCAGGGCCCTTCGCTGTCCTACAAAAATTCGGTAAATCACCGACTACCACCAGTTTAAGCTGATTCGACTGGGCCTGCCACAAGAAAGTGGCCAGAACTCAGGCTCGCAGGGCAACGGTTGGGGCTGTTTTGAGGGTCAAACGAATCTGTTCTGAGCCGCTCCTTGGCAAATTCCTAGTGCTCTACCAAGAATCGCAACTGACCGCGAGCCTCCAATCTGGTACAAATCTCTCGCGTTTCCTCGGTTGAAGCGGCCTCGGAGGGGGGGAGAATCAATTGGATTTGCCCGTTCTGGCTTTCCGCCTGCCCTGCGAACCCCCAACCCGAGTATCCCTGTCTTGATGCCAAGGCCTCGATCCTGACGCTCCCTCAAGGGCCCATTTCACGCTCGATTTGTCTTTCTCGCGGAACTGACTTCAGTGGAACTCTCTCAACTCTCGCAAGGCGTATTGCTCGCCCAGCAGGCTGCCGAGCCGCTATCGCCAAACGGGAAGATTGCGCTAGCTGTCACAATCGTCATCTTCCTAACTCTGCAATTCCGCCGCGCAGTGGCCATAGACCTGCTCTTCCTGGGCGGGCTGGTACTGGTCACCCTCGCTGGCGTGCTCGATTCGGAACAAGCACTGGCTGGTTTCTCCAGCCGAGCTGTGGTGATGATCGCCGCCCTGTTTGCAGCTTCCGCGGGGCTGAGAACAACAGGCGCCTTGGACTGGATCGGCAACTGGCTACTTGGAAGCGCAACCACCGAGCGTGGTGCGCTAGTCCGTTTGGCTGCCGCAGTAGTTCCCTCGTCGGCATTCGTCTTGAATACTCCTTTGGTAGCCATGATGGCCCCGGTCGTCGTCGATTGGTGCCGACGACGGGGCATCTCGCCTTCGCGCCTCTTGATCCCACTCAGTTACCTCACCATCCTCGGCGGCGTCTGCACCCTCATCGGCACCAGTACTACGCTGGTAATCAACGGCAAGCTTACCGCGATGCAGGCCGAAGGAACCTACCCCCAAGCCGTCGCCGCCAGGATCGGCGAACTCGAATTCTTCGAAATCACCGCCGCCGGCGTCCCTCTCGCGCTAGTCGGGGTCACCTACCTGCTGCTCTTTGCTCCACGTCGACTTCCAGATCGCACCGAGCTGATCGAACAATTTGGCGAACGACGTCGCGAATACCTGGTTGAAATGCACGTCGAAATGCGATGCCCCTTGATTGGCAAAACGGTCCAAAACGCGGGGCTACGCAACTTGCCAGGCTTGTTTCTGATCGAGATCGGCCGCGATAGCGAGACCATCACCCCCGTCACTCCTCAAGACTTCATCCGCTCGGGTGATCGGCTGGTCTTCACTGGTGTGGTGACCACCATCGCCGATTTGGAGCGGATTCCCGGCCTGGTTCCTGCCGCCGACACCACTTTCGAAACGGTGCCTGCCGAACGCACGCGTCGACAGCTGACTGAAGCGGTGCTGTCGCGGACCTCGCCCTTGATCGGACTGACGGTACGAGAGGCTGACTTCCGCAAGCGATACAACGCCGCCATCGTTGCCGTCCATCGAAACGGCGAGCGACTTACTAACAAAGTAGGCAGCATCAGGCTGGAGCCAGGAGATACCTTGCTGCTACAGACCCGATATGAATTCGTCGATTCGCACCGCAATAGCCATGAGTTCTACCTGGTGAGTCATGTCGGCGATACTACGGCCCGCCGGCACGATCGGGCACTCCTTGCCAGTTTGCTGTTTCTCGGGCTGATCCTCTGGCTGACTATCTGCAGTCTCTGGCCCGGCATTCTTCCCTGGGGGAATGTGATGTCGGCAAGAATTCACGCCATTGCCGCGGTCTCCATCGTGCTGGCGATGATCGTTACGCGCTGCCTGACTACTTCCGATGCTCGCTCGGCAATCGATCTGCAAGTTTTGCTCACCATCGGCGCCGCCTTGGGCGTGGGCGAAGCACTCGATCGGAGCGGAGCGGCACGTTGGTTGGCCACTTCTTTAGTCAACGGCTCGGCAACCTTGGGGATCAATCCGCGTTGGGAACCTTGGGTATTACTCGCTGTCGTTTATCTTGTCTCTCAGTTGTTCACCGAAACCATCACCAATCTGGCGGTGGCCACGATCATGATTCCCGTATCAGTGAGCGTGGCAGTGGTCGGCGGGTACGATCCGCGACCGTTCATCATCGCGGTGACCTTGGCCGCCAGTCTGAGTTTCGTCACGCCGATTGGTTACCAAACCAACCTCATGGTCATGGGACCTGGCGGCTATCAGCCCCGCGACTATTGGCGCGCAGGCTGGCCCCTGGCCACGTTAATTACGATTACTGCCGTTACCCTTATTCCTTGGCTTTGGCCGTTTACGCCCCAGTGATTCGACTTCGCATCTTCCTGTCAGTCATTCCCACTAGAGAAACACTTTGATGCGATCACTTAGGCCCAGCCTAATGCAAGACACCTGGACAGGTTCGCTTCGCTCCCTTCACGGCTGAACCATGCTTAACGTCTTGCTAACTACGCTCCCGATTTTTCTCCTCATTCTCTTAGGGTGGTGCTTCAAGAGAAGCCCGCTACTCCATGAGTCGGGATGGGTTGCCCTCGAACGCGTCACCTATTACGTGTTGTTCCCTTGCCTGCTGACGACCACCCTGGCTGAAGCCCAGTTCGGCCAATTCGACATTGGTGCCGTAGCCGGAGCCATTGGCATTGCGTTCACTTTAATCTCCGGCTTACTGCTGCTAGTTCGCGCCTGGATCAGTTTCGACGGACCGAGCTTCACCAGCGTCTTTCAAGGCTGCCTGCGGATGAACACCTACATCGGGCTGTCCATTGCTTCGACGCTCTATGGCTCCGAAGGAATAGCGGCGGCAGCCTTGGTGATGGCAATCATTGTCCCGCTGGTAAACGTCGCCTGCGTACTCGTTCTAGCCTGGTTTGGAACCGCTGCCGGCGGTGGGATAAAGGGAGTAGTCGATGCCTGCCTCAAAAACCCGCTTATTCTCGCCTCCTTCCTCGGCATCGCCCTGAACTACCTAGGCTGGGGCGTTATCCCGCTGCTAACTCCCATGGCGCATATCTTGGGCCGCGCCGCGCTGCCACTAGGGCTACTGGCTGTCGGCGCAGCTCTAAGCTTCAGAGCTGCCGGCGCCGCCGGCGCGATCGTCGCGGTTACTTCGGCCGTAAAGCTTTTGATTCTTCCCTTCGCCACATTTGCAATTCTGCAGCTTCTCAAAGCCCAAGGCGTCGAGACTTCAATCGCCGTGCTGTTCACAGGCCTGCCTACGGCGACAAGTTCTTATATCCTGGCAAGCCAGTACGGCGGCGACGCCAGGCTCATGGCAAGCATCATTTCGGTGCAAACCCTTCTCTCAATGGTCTGTTTGCCGCTTGTAATTACGTATCTGATGTGAGGCGGCTGCACGAAGTGCCCCTCCCAGGGCTTTCGATTTCACAAGGTCGCATAGCCCACGTGTTCTCCAGATAAGCATCATAGAACGTGGCTTCCGCCAACGAGGGAGGCGATGTTGAGCGGTATTGCCCGTGAACCATTTTTTCGCCACCATCGTAGGGTACTTAGCCGAAAAACTGAACTTTTTTGAAGTCTTGAGCTCATTTGAGTATGGGAGTTCCCCGGAATGAATCGCCTATCACTTCTTTGTGGAGCTAGCGCCCTGGTGGGCCTGCTCATCGGTGCAGCGCTGGTGGGAAACAATGGCAGTCCAGGCAGCAACGAGGCTTATGCCGTTCAGCCCCCTGCCGCCAATGTTAGCCCCAATCCCCTGCAGGGCCCTGCAGAGCTAAGTCCTGCCGCCCAAATGACCGACGAAGAACGCATCAATGTCTTCGTCTACGAAACTGCCAATCCCAGCGTAGTAAACATCAATACCAAGAGTATTGAGATCGATCGCTTCTTTATGATGCAGCGCGAAGCCGAAGGTTCCGGTTCGGGCGCCGTGATTGACAAAGAAGGGCACATTATTACCAACTTCCACGTCGTCGAAGATGCTGACAAGATCGAAGTCACTATGGCTTCCAACAAGTCGTTTCCCGCTACTTTTGTCGGCGGCGACAAAGAGCACGATATCGCCATCCTCAAAATCGATGCCCCGCCAGAAGACTTGCGCCCGATTCCCATGGGTAGCTCTAGCCGACTTCGCGTGGGACAGCGCGGCTTCGTCTTGGGCAACCCTTTTGGCTGGGACGGTACGCTCACCACCGGGATTATTTCCAGCTTGAATCGCGATCTCCCCAGTCGAGTTGCGGGCCGGCCCATGCGATCGCTAATCCAGACCGACGCTGCGATGAATCCAGGCAATTCCGGCGGACCTCTGCTCAACACCAGCGGCCAGATGATTGGCATGTGTGTTGCCATTGCCACAAAAACTGGCCAGAACGCTGGCGTAGGCTTTGCAATTCCCATCGATCGGATCAAGAGTATTGTTCCCGAACTGATTCAAAACGGCCGTATTGTCCGCGCCGATATCGGCATTATGGAAGTCATGGAAACCGACTCAGGTCTGGTTATTGCACGTCTGGACCCAGATGGTCCCGCGGCACAAGCAGGGCTTCAAGGCTTCCGTCGGGTCGTCCAGCGCAGAAAGCAGGGGCCCGTAATTTACGAAACTGAAACCATCGATCGCTCAAGCGCAGATCGAATCTTGGAGGTCGACGGCCAACCGATGCGCAGCGGCGTGCAGTTCCGCGATAAAATCTGGGACTATCGCCCCGGCGATCTGGTCCATCTGACCATCGTGCGAAGCGGCAAAACTATGGAAGTCGCAGTTTCGCTGGGAGGTAGATAATCCTCAGCTGGCCCCGTCCACAATGACATAAAGCTCACGAAGGCAAAGAGTTACGCCACCCCTCCCTTGCCGGTTTGCTGCAGTCGCAGCTAGCAGGCTTCTATCGATTTGAAGCCATTTTGCTCCTTGCCAGCCGTCTCGAAACCTTCGACAATTTCGCTTGAGCTTCACGAAAGCGACGCACCCAGGTGTCGCCAAGCGAAGTCCCCCACGAAGTTGTCCCACCTTAACCGGAGCAGTTAATCGTCAGGATGGAGCAAGTCCCGCCGACTTTGCGGACTTCACTCGCTCCTGGCGTTCTGCCAGTACTTGGCCCCTTGTTTCACTCAAGCTGTCGCGCGCAGCCTGTCGCTCGTTCGTGTCAACAGGAGATCGCATCGGGCAGAAGGTTTTCACTATGAAAGGAGTTAGACAATGGTGAGTATTCTGGCTACAGCATTAGTTGTTGTGAGTTCAATTGCAGCAGCTCCCAATCCCACCCCCTGGCAAGCCGATTACGGAAAAGCACTGGCCGCCACTCGATCCAACGACCTTCCTCTGCTGGTCGTACTCGATGTTCCCAGCGACCCCGAGTCGGCCGTCAAGAGCGATCAATTGGAAGCCAAGGGAGAGCAATCGGAACTGCTGGGCGCATATCAGCGCTGCCGCATCGACGCCAGCACTGCATATGGCAAAAAAGTAGCTGAAGTTTTTGGCGCCAAGGAGTTTCCTTTCACCGCGATTATCGACAAGACCGGCTCGGTCGTGCTATGCAAGAAAACAGGGCAACTCGATGACTCGCAGTGGCTCGAGACCCTTGCCACCTACCAAAAAGGCGAAAAGCCGACGCGTTACACGAGCTTCTATCGAGCCGACTCGACTTCGCCCGACATCGTCAGCCCCTCCTACTGCCCCTCCTGCCAATTGAAGGCGCAGAACAACTGATTACTCTCCAGCGCCTCGGGGCCGACCCGAGGCGCTTTTTTTTGCGCTCACATTTGCTCCGCTCTGACCGCTAGCGCACCAATCCTGCTGAAATATCCAAGTCCAACGACTCGAACAACCCTGCTCGATAGCGTTCGATTGCGATGGCCCCCATCACAGCGTTGTCGGTACAAAGCTTCAACGGGGGAATGAACAACTCAAAACTGTTTTCTTGCGATGCTCTTTCCATCGCCTCTCGAAAACAGCTATTGGCTGCCACCCCGCCGCCAACGCACAAGCGCGAAGCGCCTGTGCGATGCAGCGCCGCTACACTCTTGGCGACGAGACAATCGATCACCGCCGCCTGAAAGCTCGCAGCCATATCGGCCACCAATTGCGGTTCGATTTCGGCAGCTGCGCCCATTTCTGGTCGCCCAGGGCCGAAAAGCTCGTAGCGGACCGCCGTCTTCAAGCCGCTAAAGCTAAAGTCAAGCCGCTGCGATTCCCCAATTAACGGCCTAGGCAATGAAAACCTCTGGGGATTTCCCTGCTTGGCAACGCGCTCAATCGCCGGCCCGCCAGGGTAGGGCAATCCTAGCATGCTCGCCACTTTGTCAAACGCTTCACCTGCCGCATCATCGATCGTGCTGCCCAGCGGAGTGAAGTCGAGCGCCGTCCGACAGCGATAGAGATTCGAATGGCCGCCGCTCACGATCAGCCCGACACAGGGAAAAACGTTCCGCCCACTGGCAATTCGGCAAGCATAGATATGTGCCTGCAAGTGATCTATCGCAATGAGCGGTAGATCATGCACCAAGGCCAGCGTTTTCGCTGCCATCAAGCCGACTAGCAGCGAGCCAGACAGACCTGGGCGGTTGGCTATTGCTACCGCATCTAGATCCTTCAGTTCTACCCCGGCCCGCTGGAGGGTCTCGTGAATGACCGGCAGAATCCTCTCGACGTGTGCCCGCGAGGCGATCTCTGGCACGACTCCGCCAAAATGATGATGCAACTCGTCTTGCGACGCGACTACGGCACCAAGAACCTCCAGCTGGTCGGTCACAACAGCGGCTGCGGTTTCGTCGCATGTCGTTTCGAGCGTGAGAATGCGCACCATAGGGCAAGAGTCCAGGGTCTAGTGTCCAGGGTCAGTGATAGGAGTCACTTCAGAGCCAACCACTCTCGACTCTTGACCCGCGACCTGCGACTTCTCACCCGGCAATCGCAAATGATGCACCCAGGCGGGTGGAACATTGGCCAACACGCAATCGCGATCGACCTCCCAAGCGTCCAACTCTCGTCGGAGAATGGTCTCGATGCCCGTCAGCCGGCGCCGCTCGGCCGTCTTCGCGCACAGCGCCTTCGCTTTGCGAATTGCCACGTATTCAAAGAAACTCAACGAAGCCCCTCTCGCTGCCAGGCGATGAAATTGCCCGAGAATCTGCTCGACCACTTCACACGAAAAATTGTTGAGCGGCAGCCCCGAAACAATCACGTCATAACGCCGGTCTTGATCGAGCTCTTCAACAGGCATCTGCAACACTCGCACCCGGTCGGCGACTCGCTGCCAGCTTTCTTCTCGCTGTAAGCGCCTCTCAAGCACCTCGGCAAACCGCTCGTTGAGTTCCACCAGATCCAGCCGATCCTCAGGTCCTAGCTTGGCAACGATCTGGGCCGTAACCGCCCCCGTTCCCGCGCCTACTTCTAGCACACGTTGTCCCTGATCGCCGCAACCTACCTTACAGGCAAGTGCGCGAGAAAGCCTGCGACCGCTGGGAAGAATCGCACCCGTGCTGTGAAACGTCTGACGAAACTCACGCAAAAAAAGTCGGTAGTCCGATAGTCGCTGGCCCATCGCGACATCTTACGCACCCTGGCGGCATGTGCAAAGGAGTCCGACGCAAACACGCCTGAGCAACTCGGGCGCCCTCGCTCGGCAAAAGCAATTCCTCAGTAGTCGTACCAGAGCCCGACCCCAACCTGCTGCTCAAATCGGTCGTAGAACTCGAACTGGTTGCTCTTGCCGTTGTAGTAGTGCAATCCAGTTCGCATGATACGACCGCTCTGCCCCCGCCAGAGCCAGCCAGCGTGCGCGACGAGATTGCCGCCAAAGTCGACTTCTTGCCGCAAATGGCCATTGACTGCAAAAAACGGTGTCCCACGAGCCCCTGTGGGACCCGGCAGAGCATAATCGACGCCAAATTGAAACTCCCACGGATCAGAGCCTTCGTCTGCGTAAAAAGCCCAGCCCGCTTCTGCATACCACCGCCAGGCTGGCTGCGGAAAGAACGAATAGGCCAACACCAAGGTGTCGCGGCTGTAATTGATGCGTTCCATGGTACTCATCAGCCGGATGATTCGCTCATCTCCCAAGTGCGAGCTCAGGTGGTAGTACGAAAACTTCCATTGTGAACGGTCGCGGCCGTAAATAACCGGTAATCCAAAACGAAAATCGACTGCTTCCAAATCCCAGTTTTCGTCGAGATTGAGGCGCAACATGCTGGCTCCTTCGAGTTGCAACTCCCAACCCTCCGGACGGCCGTTATTTACGCCTCCGTAGCGGAACAGCGACGTGCGCCCGCCCAACGAAACGCCCAGTAGCGATATATTGTCGTTAAGCTCCTCGAAGGCCGTCCCCGAGATACGAGGCTCCTTTGCCCCGGCCCAATACGAATGCCAGATCACATCGCCTGGCAACGCGCGAAAACGCCACTCCAGATCATTCGCCAAGGGAACAAGCGCTGGATCGACCAAGCCACCATCGATCGCCATTGGCAGCTGATTGCACGGCATCTCAAAAGGGTCGATACAACTCTCCACTCGCAGCTCTTCCAGTTCTTCATCGGTGATCACAGCCTGTGGAGCCGCTTCATAGAGAGGAGCCTCCGAATAGTACTGCACAGGAGCCACTACTCGCGCCGACGAAGTTGGCGTAGCACGGTAAGGTTGCCAGGCATACGCCGTCGATGCGCCAGCTTCAGTGGCCAGCACGATGCAACCGCACCAAACTACCGTCGACAGAAATAACGAAACGCAGCGACCGACCGTCATCCTAAGAGCTACTCTCAAGAGGTACTTTGAAGCCACATGAGGGAGGAGCATTGTGGACGCGGAGATTACTCAAAATGCCCTCCCCTTGCGAAGATCGATCCGGCAGTTTTTTCCGCAGGATGTCATCTATCTCACCGTACGCGACGCTAGCAAGTCGAGGTCGACAGACCTTGCTAGCAGCCTTTAGAATGGCCCTATCACGATTTCCGGAGTCCCACCGATTGTTCGAGAAGGCGTGGCCATGGTCCTGTTGGAAATGAGCATCGTACCTATGAGCCTAGGCGATAGCATTAGCCAATATGTCGCCGAATGCGTCGATCTGGTCGACCAGAGCGGTCTCGAATTCGAACTGCACGCCATGGGCACTATCGTCGAAGGCGAATTGCCCGAGGTGATGCAGCTCATGCAACGGTGTATCGAAAAAATGGCAGAACACTCCGACCGGGTCACTTGCACGGCGAAGCTCGACTTTCGCCGCGGAAAGCAAGGTCGCCTGACTGCGAAGGTCGACAGCGTAGAACAAAAGCTTGGCCGCAAGATTAAGAGGTAACTATGAGTAATACCGATTTCGATGCCGTCTTGGGCCGTGTCGCCAGTGGCGTCTACATCCTGACCGCCGGCACCGGCGAACGCTCAACAGGAATGCTGGCCAGTTGGGTCATGCAATCCGGTTTCGAGCCGCCAATGATCTCGGTCGCGGTCAAGTTGGGGCGCTACGTGTGCGATTGGATCACCCAAGGCGAACCGTTCGTCTTGAATGTCGTCGCGGAGAAACAGTTTGAACTTCTCAAACACTTTGGCAAAGGCTTCGAGCCAAATGAGCCAGCCTTTGAGGGTCTTGCCATTCGCCATTGCCCGCGCGGCGTACCTGTACTGGAAACCTGCCTGGGACACCTCGAATGCGAGCCTGTCTCGCACGTCGACTCGGGCGATCATCGTATCTTTCTGGCCAAGGTCGTCCGGGGTGGCCTCCAGAGCGACACCCCGCCAATGGTCCACATCCGCAAGAGCGGTAGTAACTACTGATCAAAGCCTCATAATTTATTGAACCCTGCGCTTCGAATGTGCCCAGGCCCCCGCCGGAAACGCCTTCCTCCCCACCAGCAAACTTTTCTGGCGGGGGCTCTTTAGCAGCGCAGGGATCAATAAGTACAACAGCGAGCATTATGCTCCTGAAGCTCACACTCTCGAATCACTTAGATCCTACGTCGTACGGCTATCAAGGCTGACATCGCCGCGAACATCAGGACCACCGAGGTAGGTTCCGGGACCCGATCAGTAGCAAGTGGGAATGTTGTCGCGCTGCCCGTTTCCTGTTGCCAAATCAGAAAGTCGAAGCCATCCGAGTCGCTGTCAGAGTCGGCGTCTGAATCGCTGTTCGACCCAAAATCTCCCTCCCATCGCAAGAGGTCCGCATTGTCGACGTCATCGTCGTCGTCAAAGTCAGCCAGCAATACCGGAGTAGCGTTGAACTGCAGGGTGATCTCCGCATAGGTGTATCCTGACAAAGGTTCACCTGTGACGTCGTCACCGATGTAGACGCGATATTCAGCTTCGTACAAGTTGAGACTAGGATCTTGAACTGCGTAGGCATTGTGCGTCATCGATCCGCTCCACCTCCACCGAGTTGATGTGCCCTCAGTACCAAAAATGGGTGCGTACGAAGGCGATGCCGGAGGCCGCTGATAGGTTTCCAGGCCGGATGTGGCCGACAACTGCTCGATCCAAAACCAAGCACCCACGGGCGGAAAGTCGAAACTACTCGCCAACCACCCATATTGGTAATTGTAGGCCTTGGTTCCTAGAACTCCCCAGGGTTCCGCAGGATCGAATTCGTCTGGAGGTTCCAACGCTCGGAGCGTCGGCATGCCAGGGTCAATTCCAACATGAACGCTCGAGCTGTTGCTGTCGTAGCCCACGTGGATGTGAATCATCAATTGTGGGTCTTCAGCGCCACTTCCCACCTGTCCGCCTCCGATTTTCGGAGTAACATACCCAGCTTCCGCTGCACTGATTTGCAGCAGAAGCACGAATAACAAACAAGCATTTCCGCGCATGATAGTGTATTCCATGTTTGCAAAGTGTTGATGGACCTACCGCTTTCGCGTGGTGAGTAACCTCGCGACTTAACGACGTCGAACTAATAGTCCCATCGTTCCCAGCAGTGCCAAGGGCAAGGCCGCTGGTTCCGGAGTGACGAACTGAAATGTCGTTGTGGCAGCAATAAATCCGCTTGCAGGATTGCCGTTGCTGTCGCCTATATAGACTTCGAACGACATCGAGTAGCTGCCAGGCAGATTTGCCGTAAAATAGTCATGCTGCATGGCACCGTCCCACTGCCAGATGTCGCCGTCGCTGGCATAGATCTCGTTCATGGTCCAAGCGGCCATCCCTTCGGCGCCGTTGCCGCCTTCATAGACGTTGAACGTCGAACCCACAGGTTGTGTGACACCGGTTCGCTTCATCCAGATCGATCCGCCCGGCGGCAATTCCACCAGGAACCCCCCGGGAGATAACCAGCCATGTTGAGCGTTGAAATAGACGTTTTCCAATACGTCGAATTTCTCAGGCGTAAAGTCGAAACCAAAGCCAGATCGCATGACAACCGGAGAGGCTGGCGGGTCATGCGCTATGAGCCCGACAACCCCTCCTGTTAGCGAAATGTCAATGTGTTTCATGCCATCGTTAGTCGGATCTCCGCCATTTGTGTTGGGCGGCATTGGTGGCGTCTCTGCGAAAACAGGGAAGTTCGTCGTGAGAACGGTCAGTAGGGCAAGAACGATTATTCTAAGATTCATGAGTTGAGGTCCTAATGAGAAAGTAAAACGAATCAGAGCATCAAGATTTCAAGAGCAAATACTTCAGGGCATTTCTGCCTTGCCAGGATCCCATCGATCCCGACCGGCATCGATGTCGAAAGTCTCAGCAAATCTGTGAACCGAGACGTGGCCATCGATCCATAGATAGTTGGCCGATTGGCTGTGTCGATTCGTTGCCACTTCCGGCTTTCCTCCGTGATACCAGTAATGCGCCATCATATGATCGTTGCCAGGCGCCGATTCCAACTCGGCCACCAATATGGTTCGCGACGTCGAAGGAATGCTCCTCAAAAACGGGTAAGTCGGGCCTTCTGCTTGGCCGCTCAATTCCCCGGTCTCAGATGCTTCTAGCTCGAACCACACGTTCTTGCCGTAACTCCAGAACGGCTTTTCCCGACGTTCGATTTCTGGTTGCTCCTTCCATCGTTCGTCATCGGGGCAATGGTAAATGCCCTCGAACAAAGCGCCCGGAATCTCTCGTGAATTCGCCTCGCAGGTAGGGTCGAGGTGTTCGGCAATGGAATACATCCACGGAAGCTCGCGGTGGGCAAAAGCCGAGTGCCAGCTTCGAGGAAACCGGCCATCGTGAAGTTCCATGTAGTAGTGAAATGCGAGTCCGATCTGTCTGAGATTGTTGGCGCATTGCGATCGCCGCGCCGCCGCGCGTGCTGACTGCACGGCAGGCAACAACAAACCGATTAGCGTCGCGATAATCGTGATAACCACCAACAACTCAACGAGCGTAAATCCACGACAACGCGCAACCATAGCGCACCTCGGCTTTCGAGTTCGATCTAAGTGATCCCTGCACGACGAACGAACCACCGCAGCATTCGTAGCTTGTCTAGCGTCGCAGACTACGACAACCACGCGAGGCCGCTTCTGGCGCAACGATCGATAGAGGGCAATCCAGATCGCCCTGGCGACAGGCAAAAAGTGACAACAAGATTTCCGCTGCTAAACCAACTGCGGCGGCGGTGTCGTCGGAGGTGCACAATAAGAAGTGTAGTACAGCGTCTCAGTCGCCACGCCTTCCATCGGCTGCAACTGGAGGAGTTCAATCTGCTCTGCCGGCGGCACCGACAACGGCACAAAGACCCAATGAGAACCCAATCCTTGGCACTTCAATGCCTGAAACATCACGACATCAGCCGTTGCAAGCGTTTGTGACCGATTCGCTTGGGGCTCCGGGCTGCAAGTCTTCGATTTGCTGCAACAGCATTTTCGTGCGCCCCGACCCGCAAGCCTAAGCTCGCTTGCTGCCGCGGCAAGCACATAGTCTGGCGGCGTCACATTGTGTTTCCGTGCCCAGGCCACCTTTTCCTGTTGCGTGTGGCAGCAGCAGTTTCGCCAGCACATCTCAGCACTCGTGCATCCGCACGAGCAATCCATACACGGATATGGCTCGGCGGTCTGCTTGACGATCCGGCCCGCTGGCAACGGAATACCAACCGTGCCCGCAAGCAGCGCAGCAGTACTCAGCAGCGCTACGCCTCGCCTCAATTGCGAAGATCTCGATCGTGAGCGTACAGAAAACACTTGCGATCCGACTACATAAACTCAAACACGCCAAGCAGGCGAGTCTAGTCGCCCCGTAGCAAAGGGTCAACAGTCTGCCGCTTCTCAGGCTCTGAGATTCTCCCGGCAAGATTCGTAACTCGTTGCCCGCCTGACTTTCACTATTGCTCGGGCGACTCGTTTGGCGTGCCGAAGACAGCCTGCTCCAGTCCGGAAGCGAGCGAAAACGATCCGACCTCGCATGAAACATCACATATTTTGGCTCGTCGATTGTTTCCGCTACACTCTGAGATACCGATCAGCACAGTCCCGACGCTCTGCGAAGTGTAAGCCCGTTCAGCATCATTCCTCAATCAGGAAAACTTCCATGCATCGTGCCCTGGCTGCTTGTGCAAATTGGTTTGTTATCATTCTCGCTTCCCTCATCCCGCCAGCGGCTTATGGAACCGAGCTGCCAGGTTTTCAGAAGAGTCCCTGGTTCGACGAACAGGTTCACGAGCAAAGAATCGATCCCGAGACAAGGGTCCTCGTCAACGCACCTGCCCAGGCCAGCCTCGACCCCAGGCTGCCGATCAGGCTGATTATCTACGCCTTACCCAACGGCAATACGATCGAGCAGACCATGGGCTGCCAAATGGTCGCAGGGCTGGATTGGCACTTCGATATCCAGCACATCGCCGCCCAAACTCGAAAACTACGCTCGCTTGACGCCGATCACAACATCGTTCTTGCCTGTATTGAGGCCGACTCCAGAAGTTGGCCCGCCTGGCGGAAAAAGCACGAGGATTATCGAGAACTCATCCCCCGCATTGTCGAAGGAATTAAGGGTTTCATCTCGTCAAATCCCATAGAAGTCGTCTTGGCCTGCCACAGCGGCGGGGGCAGTTTCATTTGGGGATATCTCGAATCGTTTGACGCCGTTCCCAGTGAAGTTTCTCGGTTTGCAATCCTCGACGCCAACTACAGCTTCTCCGAAGAAATGAAGCATGGCACAAAACTTCTGCAGTGGCTGGAGGGCGACGACTCGCGTCATCTAGTCGTCTTGGCCTACGACGATCGGGAGATCACCTACCAAGGCAAGCGTGTGGTCGGGCCAACTGGCGGCACCTATCGCGCAACCTATCGCATGCTCGACTACTTTCAGCAGCATCTCGAAATTGCGAACTCCCATCAGGGGGCGTTCGATGAATTTCGAGCCCTTGACGGAAGATTGCAGATGTTCATCCACCGGAACCCTAACAACAAGATTCTTCACACGGCCTTGGTCGGCGATATGAATGGCTATCTCCATGCACTCACGCTCGGAACCCCACTCGAGGCGAAGTGGGGCGCCTTTGCCGGACCTCGTGCCTACCTCGATTGGATCCAACCGGCCCCCGAACCCGCTAGCAAACCCACCATCAAGCTGCCATCCCTGGAATCCTCGGGCAACTCCGGCCTCGATATCCCGCCACGCGCTACCGACGCATTGGGCGGGACGCAGTTCTTCAAAACACTCGACTCGCTCGAGCCCGCGGCCAGAGAAGCCGCCATCGTCAGTGAGGTCCTGGCAGGCAATATCCCGCAGTTTCTCCGATCGATGAAGACCGTTCGTGCATCCCTGGCTGCAGCTGACGGATCGCAACACACGCTCGACTACTTGGTCATGCCAGACTATTTGGCTGTCGGGCACGACGACGACTTCGTCCGTGTGCCAATGACGCCCATGTCGGCTCAAACTATAGCCGACCGCTTCGGCTGCACCCTGCCTACTTGCAAGATGGTAGAACAAATCTATCAGCAGGCTGAACTGAAACTAGCACCCCACCCGCTGACCGAAAACCGAGAGGCGCCTGCCACCTTTGCCCAACACAACGCGATCATCCAACGACAGCTCCCAGAAAGACCGCTCGGCCAATTGCTGGCTGGAATCAAAAAAGACGTGGTCATTTCCAATCGCTTGACCGCACGTCCTCGACGGGTGGCGATCTTTGGCTGGCACCAACTCAACGGCCAGCCCATACAGACCCTAACCACTGTCCATGTAAACACTTACGTCGACTACAGCCATGGCATCCGACTCGTAGCAAACAAGATGCTTCTCGACGGCCAAGCTACGGCTTTCGCGACAATTGCTCGCGACACATCACTCTGCTCGCTCCTCAGCGACGAAGGCGTCTTACAAGCAATCCGCTATTGAGCGCCAATCGGAGCAACAATCGACCCTCTACCGATCAAAAAGCGTGGCACAAGGGCCCCGCCATCCGGCCGACGCATCACACACCTTTGCCCCTGTGGCCCTCCCCCAATCTGCGTTCCAGATTGATTGAGAGAATATGGGGTCCAATAGCCACTGTTCTTCTGGAGTCAGTCCGAAGGCATAACGGAAGAAATATAGTGGGCAGTAACGCCAGCAAGGCGACGCCGCTGCAGGTTTGCTTCTGAACCAAGTCACTTTTGAAGCACAATTATTGGATCACAGAGTCACCAAGCCTACTTGCCTCAATACATCTGCAACGGGAGGTAACCACCGGTGGGAAGAGCTATAATACCCCAGGTCGTGTCCTCCGAGAGGCGAAGATCGTACTCTTGAGGTTGTTGGCCGGGAATCTTTATCGTGACTTTGTACAGGCCGGGGCTTACGGAGTAATTAAGGGCAGTTTTCGGATCGTCTGCCCCTTGACCAGGTTTGAGTTTGTAGTCTGTCTTGCCAATCGTATACACGACCGTTGAAGAATGCGCATTAGCTAGTATCAATCGCGACTTCCTTGGAGATGGCCACACCCCTTGCTGACGTGCCCGATCAGGATAACGGACAAGTGCTTCGATGCGCGTTTGGTTACCCTCGGCGGTCAGTGTAAAATCTACTTCGGTATCGTCATTCTTGAAGCTCAGCAATTTGGTGTCTTCGGATCTAGCGTAGTACTTCCAGTCGTCTTCCCGTAGCCGTTTGATGTAGAATTCCTCAACCTGACCACGCGGCATGGGAACCACAGCTTGATACGTCTTGCGAAACTCGGTCCCCGAACTGCTTACATCTTCGACGCCACCTGGCCAAGGCACTGGCGATTCGTCGAGCACCGTGTTTTCGGAAAGCTCCACTGGGTCTTCGATCGGATCGCCTTCGGCGCCTGTGGCCAGCCTCGTTTGCGGTGTGATGATCCCAGCGTCCATGGTCGCTGCAAACGAAAGTTGTTTTCCAAAGATCTCTTGAGGCTCCATCGTAAAGGTACCAGTAATGCGGCCGTTCTCGATCTTGGTCTGATCAGTACGCTTGTCCATGCTCTTCCCACCAATGCCCACTCCGGGTATGGAGAAGGAGAAGCTCTCGTAAGGGCCGTGGTTTAACTCAAAGTAATCGGGCGAACTAAACTCGTAGAGATCGGAGAATGACGGAGTATCCTCGGTCTGTACTAATGTTTGCAGCTTGTGGTAGGGGATCGGTTTGCTGGAGAAAGTTACAAAAGTAATCCCGTCGGCATAGCCTTCCGCTCGAAACGCAGCGATATGGGGAAAGACGTATTTTTTTCCACCAAAGGTCACTTCCGCTTTGCCTCGATTGCGAGTGACATCCACTGGAGTCCTTTTCTCGTCGAGTGCGACCGAACCCTCACGATCCGCTCGGTTAGTATTGGCTTTCATCTTCGAGGGAGATTCTTCCGCCAAATCAAGCGGCAGTGATGCGACGACAGGCAACGGTGGTGTGGTTGTTTCACTCTTCTTGTCTTTGAATTCGACAATGCTTCGCGAACCGACTTCGTCGGTGAAGACATTGACGCTCACCTTTGCCGAACCTTTCTTGAACTCGGTATACATTCGCGTGGAATCTATCAACGGCTTACGAGATTCTTGAAAGCCAATTCGCTTGGCGAGACTTGAATAATAGTCGAACGCCTGTTTCAAGCTCTGACGGCTATAGACCATGCAGCCATCACCCTGATACATCAACCGAGTCACGTTTTCAGGGAGTGGAAAGTTGCTCTGAAAGAAGATGGCGGCCGCCGGCATTGGTACTCCCTTGGCTTTCATAGCTGCCGGATCGTCGACTCCGTTGAACTCCAGTTCCTCACAATCGAAGCGGACTTGCAGATGGGAAGAGCGCTGGCTGAAATCCATCTCGACCTCAGCGTCGCCGTGCTGGAAAACCAGTTCGATGTCGTCGTCATCAATCTCGACTTGCGACTCGTCGAGTTGCCACCCACGCTGCGGCATTTCCCGAAGGTAAAACGCAGCGACGGCATTAAGCGTGGAAGCAGTCTGAAAGCTGATGTCGCCGGCCCAGGCTACAAACTCCAGTTTTTGAGCATCGGGTGGGAACGGCAAGTCGGACGCCTCATTAGAAAACTCCGCCAGCGCCACATCTTGTCCTATCCCCAATAGCAAGACGAAAACTCCTACCCATTTGTAAACCATCGTCCACTCCTGCGATTGATTCGTTTCGAATAGTTTCTCAAACAGCTGCCAATTCTAGCCCGATTGATATGCATTGTGAATGAACGACACACTTAACCTGGCTTGCCATCTATGTATGCCGTTCATACATGGAAACGAGGTAATGTGTTAGGAAGCGAACAATGGAACTGAGCTGCAATTTATTTGTGGAATCCTACGAGATCTCTCGCTCTTACGGCTGCCGACTCGTCAAGATGTCGTAGAAAGTGGGTGCTAATGCCAGCAGTTTAGGAGACCAAGGTGTTGTGATAGGTCGCACGATCGAAGCAACTTGCTTCTTCTTGAACAAAGCCGGTGCAATCTGGCCCATCGCATTTGATTGAAGTGCCGGAACTCATTTCCAGCGTACAATCTTGGGTGACCAGCTCTGATCGATCTTATCGTATGCAACGACGTAGCCTTTCACTCCTGCCTTCTTAGCTGCTGCTAGCTGGGCCTCAGTTTCTTCTGACGATACGTCCCAACCTTGAAGGATTGCAATCAGCCGCGAGGCTGGGATCGCGGTGCCATTGTGTTGTGGTGGCATCGTTTCGAACGATTTGATGGCGAACTCGACCCAGCTTGCTTCGGCAGCTCCATAGTGCGGAATGTCACGTTGAAATTCTTTATAAAGCGCCAGAACCGCAAGGTGCTCGCTCACAACGGCCAAGGGCATGAGTTGCCGAGTATACGCTTTCCAACATATGCCGTTGAAGCAACCGACCCCCGCACAAAGCCCATCCGCACTGCCATCGTGCTCTTCGCACTCAGTCGTCCAGACCGGAATGACTTCTGCGCTGGGCGATGCCGCTTGAACTGCCTTGACGAAAAGTGCTGCCGCATCATCACCCAAGGGATTCGTGGTTCGTCGTTCGCCATAATCGCTTGTCCAACGACAAAGCGGATTGCCGCAGCCGCAAGCTGAAGGAGCACCCTGCAAGTCATTCAGAAAGATAATCCTTGGAGGCGGTAGATTGGCAAGCAATGCTAAAACGCGCTCTTGGTGAGCTTTGAAGGGCTCGCGTGATAAGATCGGGACCCACGGATACGTCTTCACGACTTCGTTTATCTTTGGCCTGGGCGTGTTTGGAAAGAAACGTCGCCACTCGTCATGGGTTTGCAGGCTTGCCATCCATTGAGGATGTTTGTCGGCAAGTTCCGGTGAGCGAGCAACTTCGACCCAGTACGCAAACGCGAGATCAGCTCGCTCTGCGTTCGCAATTGCAGCGTGCATCGCCTGCTTCGATTTGTCGTCGGAGCCATCGAGCATCAAAACAACCGTATTGATTCCAGACGCCTCAAGCTCATTTAATCGTGCTGTCGAAGCTCTTTCAGTCTTAATTAAAGCCCCCACAATCTCCGAAGTGACAGGCCGCGTGCTGGTTTCTCCTGCAATCGAAGGTGGCAGAACTGGGATTACACTTATCGCAATCACAATTGTGAAAACGATGCGGTCGCACCATGGCAAGCCTGAACAGGTAACCGATATCATTGATCAGCTCCCGGCTTTTCGAAGACCGTCGTTTCCGGATACTCACTAGCCCATGCGTACCAGCGGCACTGTATGCTCTTGGCCCAAGTCAATTCGTGACCGCGCAAAGGCCCATCAATCCCACGGCCTGCGATAGACCATCGCGTGCCGGTTTGCTTGTCTTTAAATGGAGCAGACTCGGGTGAGATCTCGTCGGCGTAAAACGTCAGAACCCGATCGTTTACTTTGCGATTGAAAGCGACTGCGGTGTGGGTCTTGCGATACCAAAAAACTGCGACAGCTTCACCATCGACTTCGTCCAAGATACATGCGCGGGCTTCGTCGGTCGGAAGTGAATATGCTCGTTGCGAAGTACTGAATTCGACACCCAGAATCTCTTGGTCAACCTTCAGTCGATCGTCTATTCGCCCCAACGATTCGCTTGCCTCCTTGCTCATCCTCTTCGGCAAGGGTGTCGGAACATATTCCTTTCCGTCGAGAAGATCGTAAGTAGTCGATTCGGGGTGGAGCATCAGCCAATAGTTCCAATTCGTTACGAGGCTTGGGACCCTTATCAGCTGGTTATCTTGCTGCGGCCCTGCGATCGCTTTTCCTGTAAGCGCTGACCAGAGCGTTCCGTCTCGGCCGACAACAATCATCACCCCATTGCGCCAACCGTGGAACTGGTAACCATAGTCCTTTTTGTAGGCTGCTACGTAGCCGCCGTCTGGATCATAAAAGAATAATCCGTATGTGTCATTGACGACACGCGGTCCAGCGAGGAAAAGCCGCAGCGGAAATGCACCACCATTGTGCGCACCTCGGAGCCATGCAATCACGCGATCGTCACCAGCAATCAACGACTTCAAGTGTTGCGTCGAACAATATGAGCAAGGCGGTTCGGTGATCGGAATGACGGGTTCATCGAGTACTTTAACCACCCCGGTTTGGCCATCAGGAGCTTCTGCACTCCTCGCAACGCCTAGTCCGATAAAGAAAGATATCGCAAGGAAAAGTAAGCTAATCGATTTCATACTGCAATCCTCAAGAAATTATGTACTATTGCGGTCTGAAGAGAGCATGAGCTAGTTTAGTCGATAGGAGTGATCGCCGCACAGTATAGGGTAAGTGTGTCGAGTTTACCCGTAATCGCAATTCGACGAGTGCTAGAATCGATTGCGTTTAAGTCGCTGACCCGCATGTTACTCTCTCTTTTAAGTTGTATACCATTGAGAGTGGAAGGCCCGGGAACAAGGCAACCCGTACGGCAGCCAATGGCTGAGCGCATGTTCCTTCGGCACCACCGGGCATTCATCGAACACAGCGTCGTGGACAATAGTCAAGGAAAGGACAGCTTCTTCGGGAGTGTAGCTTCTATTGAGCTCACACGGGTTGCCAACAGGCGGCACAAGATGAAAAACTTTGTCTTTGTCTTTGTCGACTGGCAGTTAGTGAGGTGGCACCCAGCCATAAATCACGATCGATTCTACAAGAGCATCCGGTAACAAATTCGTCTTGCCCAGGTCCAATCTGCAAGGGCAATAGAAGTCCGCAAGGTGGCCATCGAGAACCTCGCGCTCTTCTTGCAGGGTGACAAGCCGTTCGTGTACCTCCCAAATGTGGCCGTCGAATGGCTCCTTGGGATCGAGGTCCCTTAACGATTGCTCTTTGGCCACTACGTTTTCAAAATACTCCCACCTACGTTTTCCGAGCTCCCGGGATTTTGGGCGATCAGAATTATTCTGCAAATCCTTTTTGTACTTTTCGGCAGCATCCCACTGCTCTTTCGCAGCGTCGAGTTTGCCCAGGATGTTATCGCGTCCATCGGCCAATAAGAGTTTGTTGAGTTTACCAACAAGCTCGTTGAGCTTCGGGCAATCTACTCTCCAGTTGCGATCCATCACAGGATTCCTTTTCGCTGGGCCGGGCCGATCGACAGCCCAGAGCCGCGAAAAGGGAAGTCTCCAGACTGCCGAGTCGCTTGCCGCTACCAGTGGCCACCGGCGACGGACGCCCGACAACTAGGTCATTTTACCGATTCGCCAGGAAAGTGAACAGGAACTCTTCGTCACTTCGCCCAGCCCACAGTCTTGGAAAGCGTCAACAGATGGGGTCTACTGGTGACTGGGCAGCAACGCCCCAGCCGAAGGCGCACCTAGCGCGGAGCCTAACACCCACGAACTTCCGATTTGAGGGAAGTGGCGGCTAACTAAAATCTCGGGAAGGTGATATCAACAGCGTTGAAATGCCGTCAAAACAACGGTTGGTGCAACTTCGGTGGCTAAGGGGATAGGCGACCTGCAAGAGGTGGCTTCGCCGAGGGGAGACCTCTGCTATTTTGCCACGGCCTTAACTCCGGTCGGCTGGTCCAACCTCATTCAGTTTGGAGATTTACCAACTGCAATCGGTCGGTTCACCTTCGCA
>JAGQOW010000065.1 GCA_020427155.1 Planctomycetales bacterium
CAAGAGGAGCTTCGACTCGCAACCTCCGGTGGACTCAAGTTTCAAATTCCTTTTGCCGCATTGGATGAGGTGGATTATTCGTTTGGGAAAGTTGTCTATCTCAGCGATCTACAACCAGTGGGGGTGCAATGGTTGCCTCGCATCGATCTTCCTGATTCCGCCCAACTGATTAGCCAATACGGCCTGCCTCGCCAGAACCAGTCTTTCGATGGCTCCACGCTCAGCCTGCTCTGGCCCAATGAAGCCAAGCCGGAGATTCGAGCGAAAGACTCGATCAAGATTTACTCAAAAGGCCTCGCCTTGCGCAGTCGCACGATACTGAAATACCGTTTGCCACCTCAGATGCAGCGGTTTTCGGCTATTGCCGGTATCGACCCTGCTACTGTGGCGCACGGGAACGTCTTCTTGGAAATCTCTTCCGGCAACAAGATTCTTTGGCAAGGCGAGATTAGTGGCGCCGCTTCGCCGGTCGAGATCCAGTTCGACCTTGGCGGCGTTCAACAACTTGGCATACTCGTGGATTACGGAGATAATCTCGATTTCGGCGACCGACTCCACTTGGTCGAGGCTCGGGTGACCAAATGAAGTGCCTTCCCATTGTCGTCTGCTTTTGCTGTATGCTATTTGGAGCCACGGTTTCCCTTGCCAGCGAAACCCCTCATCCTGCCGTAGTGGCAGCACAGCAACAACGAGTCGACGCCGTCGCGGTTGCTTCGCCTCCGACGATCGCCATCTTCGATGGCAAGGGACAAGGCGGCGGCTCGGGAGTGATTATTACTTCCGATGGCCTGGCACTTACCAATTTTCATGTCACCGCTCCTTGCGGCACGGCCATGAAATGCGGCATGACCGATGGCAAAGTCTACGATGCCGTGATTGTCGGCATCGATCCCGTGGGCGATGTCGCGCTCATCCAGCTGCTGGGGCGCGACGACTTTCCCACCGCCGAAATCGCCGATAGTGATCAGGTTAAAGTCGGCGACTGGGTCTTCGCCATCGGTAACCCTTTTTTATTGGCTGACGACTTTCACCCATCGGTCAGCTATGGCATCGTCTCGGGCACCCACCGCTATCAATACCCGGCCGGCACACTGCTCGAATACACCGACTGCATTCAAACCGACGCAGCGATCAATCCAGGCAACTCGGGCGGACCATTATTTAACGCCCAGGGAAAACTCATCGGCATCAACGGTCGAGGCTCCTTTGAAAAAAGGGGGCGCGTGAACGTAGGTGTCGGCTATGCGATCTCCATCAATCAGATTAAACACTTCCTCGGACATCTGAAAAGCGGACGAATTGTCGACCACGCAACGCTTGGCGCTACCGTGGCCACGGCTGAGGATGGTAGCGCAGTCGTCGACGACATCCTCGAATCCTGCGATGCCTACCGCCGAGGATTGCGCTATGGCGACGAGATCGTGAACTTTGCAGGGCGAGAGATTACTTCGGCCAATGCTCTCAAGAACATACTTGGCGTCTTTCCCCGTGGCTGGACGGTACCGATGTCTTACCGCCGCGAGGGCGAGACATTCGACATTCAAGTCCGCCTGATGGGCTTGCACGATCAGGCGCAACTGTACGACCTGGTTCAGCAAGAAGGTCAGAAGCCGATCGAGCCCCCCGGAGGCGATCCCCCCGAATCTGAGGAGAAGGAACTCCCAGAGAACCCCAAACTCTCTGAAGTCTTTAGCGAAAAACCAAAGCTTCCCGAAGCCATTGCCCAGCGCTACGAGGCCCGCCGGGGTTTTGCCAATTACTGGTACAACCTCCAGAAACAGCAGCAACTGAGGAACCTCTATCGCGGCCAATCCGCAGACGCTAATGGCCACTATGCCTGGACGATTCGCGGCAAACTGGCAGACGACACACCGTTTGAAATCGTTACCACTGCCGAAAACGGCACCTGCTCGATGCCCAGCGGGCGGACAGCGGCCGATTTTACCCAGGAGCTTGATTCGCAACTCAGCCCTCCTGGCTCGGGAGGACTGCTCGTCACTCTCCACCTCTGGCAGAGGTTTCTCGACAAGGGTCTGCGCCAATTTGGCGAAGTCTTTTACCTGGGCCAGCTACCAAATGGTCCCAACGGCCAGTTACTCGACTGCCTGGTTGGCATTTATGCGGGAATCGAAGTACATTTCCTGTTTGTTCCTGATACCGGCCTGCTCGTTGGGATCGACGTTTTTCCCGATGAAGATCGCGATCCGTGCGAGCTACGCTTCGACGATTATGGCGATGTCGCTGGGCAACATCTCGCTAGGCGTTGGCAAGTGCTGCATGCTGGAAAAGTCTTTGCCGAGCTCCAACTCGAAGAGTTTGCAGGCAGCAGCCTCCTTTTTCCACCGATCGACTCAACTCGTTCGCAAGCAGAACTGGCAACTACTACTGCTACCAGCCCCGTTCGCCCTGAGATTCGCGAGGCCCAGCGACGTGTCGTCAAAATCTACGGCGCAGGCGGTCTGAAAGAAATGGAAGCCTATC
Organism: Planctomycetales bacterium; assembly: GCA_020427155.1. Taxonomy (GTDB): domain Bacteria; phylum Planctomycetota; class Planctomycetia; order Pirellulales; family Lacipirellulaceae; genus Bythopirellula. The sequence continues at coordinate 2,482 of JAGQOW010000065.1, forward strand.
AGTCCGGCGTCCTCATCTCTCCCAACGGGCATGTGCTAACCATGTTGAGCTATGTCCTCGACACCGACGATCTGGTCGCGATCCTCGACGACGGCAGGAAACTGCCGCTCGAGTTCCTCAATAGCGATCCACTGCGCGATATCGCCGTCCTCCGTTTGCAGGCTGACGACGAATCGTTTCCATACTTCGAACTCACGAACTCCCCGTCTCTCCAAGTGGGGCAGCGTGTAATGGCGCTGAGCAATTTATACGGTATCGCGACGGGCGACGAAGCCGTGAGCGTCCTCCAGGGGGTAGTCACCGCAGTAGCACCGTTGGACGCCCGCCGTGGCGCATTCCAAGCCAACTTCAATGGCGATGTTTACATTCTCGACGCGTATGCCAACAATCCCGGTGCTGCTGGCGGCGCTTTGGTCAATTGGCAGGGGCAATTGCTTGGCATGTTGGGCAAAGAGCTTCGCAGCGAAGTCACAGGCGCTTGGCTGAATTACGCGTTGCCAATCTCAGCCTTCTCCGAGCCTGTTGCCGACATCCTGGCTGGTCGCGACCCGGGTAATACCGACTCTCCGCAATTTGTGCCAGCGCAACCAATGACTGCCGAGTCGCTAGGTCTACGACTGATCCCCAATATCTTGTCGCGCACGCCTCCTTATCTCGACACAGTACGCCGCGGCTCACCTGCCGAGCAGGCTGGACTTCGCGCAGACGATCTTATTGTTTTTGTTCAGCAACAGCCGGTCGCTTCTCACCAGGAGTTCTTCGAACAACTCTCACGTTTTGAACTCGACGAAGCGATTCAACTCGACGTGTTGCGCGATGGCGTCTTGCTACAGTTCCAACTCCAGGTAGCCACGTCAGCTCCATCGCCGGCGATTAATGATGCGCCGTCCGTGAGTAATGAAACGCCAACGGAGAATAGCGGCATTACCGGCAATGAGGATGAGAGCGACTGATAATGAAAGCCTTCCTGATAACGCTCCTCCTATTTGTCTCAGGCCCTCTGCTGGTAAACGCCCAAGACGCCTCCGTTGACCTGCTCGAGCAGCAGGTTTGGCAAAACTCGGCTGTGGCAGTGGCCGACTCGGTAGTCCAGATCCGAACCGTCGGCGGGCTTGATCGTGTAGGCAAGACGCTTCTCGCCGCAGGCCCTACTACCGGCCTGATCGTCTCTTCTGACGGCTACATAGTTTCCAGCCTTTTCAATTTTGCAGGGCAACCCACTTCGATTCTGGTCAGGCTGTCCTCGGGCCAACAATTGCCGGCAAAATTGGTGGCACGCGACACGAACCGCATGCTCGTTTTGCTCAAAATCGAACCTGACTCGCCCTTGCATGTTCCTCAAGCAGTCCCACTCGCTAAGCTCCGAGTTGGCCAGTGGTCCATCGCCCTGGGGCGCACGTTTCGCGCCGAGATGGTCGATTTCTCTGTCGGCATCGTCAGTGCGCTGAATCGGATGTACGGTCGCGCGATTCAAACCGACGCCAGTATTTCGGCAGCCAACTACGGCGGCCCGCTAGTCGATTATCAGGGGCGAGTCATCGGAGTCTTAGTCCCCATGGCGCCGCAATCGGCAGATACAAATTCCGACAACGAAGTTGCCGGCGCCGAGTTCTACGATTCTGGTATCGGCTTTGCCATACCCCTGGAACATGTACTCAGCGTTTTGGATCGTTGGAAAGCGGGTGCCGATCTGCTGCCCGGCAAACTTGGTGTCGGGCTTGTCTCAGGCGAAGCCCATCTCTCGCCGCCCAGAATCACGGCCGTTTGGCCCAACTCTCCCGCAGCAGACGCCGGATGGAAGCCTGACGATCTCGTCACTGTCATCGACGGGCAACGAGTCGAGACACAGGCCGATCTCCGCTTTCAGGTTGTTCCGCGTTATGCAGGCGACACATTGGATGTCACGATCAAGCGAGCTGAGCAAGAGCTAGAAACTAAGGTAACCCTTGCCGGCGAACTCGTGCCCTACAGGCAGCCCTTTCTTGGCATACTCCCCGCCCGTACCAGCAGCCCAGAAGAAGCTGCCGGCGTCCTGGTCGCTGGAGTTTGGCCCGAGAGTCCTGCCCAGACTGCCGGAGTAGAGGCAGGCGATCTGCTGCTAAAACTCGTCATGACCGAACTGTCGGAGCTTGCCGATGCTCTCAAAGTAGTCGACAGCCTGCATCCCCAAGACCTGATCGAGCTGACCGTAAAGCGCGGCGAGGAGGAACTCACGCTGACTGCCGAACTCGCCGCGTTGCCCGATGAGATCCTCTCATCCGCCGCACTACCGACTCGACGGCAAAATGGCGAAGAGCCCGCAGCGGAGACTGCCGAGCCAGAGCTCGAATCGCTTGTGCTTCCCGACTTCTCGCAGACAGCCAAGTTCTTCTTGCCGCCTGCTGCTGAAAGCCGTTCGCCGGGGCTGGTGATTTGGCTTGCCGACGGCAGCGGCGAACAGGATCAAGAACTGCTGAGCGGTTGGCAGGAGATCTGCCTTCGCGACCAGGTCGTGTTGCTGATTGCGCATCCTGCCGACGCAGCAGGTTGGGCCGCCGAAGATCTGGAGTTTCTTTGGCGGCTCACTCGCTCGGCACAGTCGCAGTGGAACGTCGACCGGCGCCGAATCGCGATTGGCGGTCAGCAGAAGGCGGGGCAATTAGCTTACGCTCTGGCCTTCAAACGTCGCGAAGACTTCAGCGGTGTCTTCAGCATCGACGCCCCCCTGCCCCGCACACTGCAGATTCCTGAAAACCGCCCTGGTGGGCAACTGGCCGCGCTAGTCGTGGAATCTCGCAACTCTACGTTCGCCCCCCTGCTCCGGCAAGACCTACAAAATCTACGCCAGGCCGGGTACTCCGCCAGTTGGCTCCAACGCCCCGTGGCCAGCGACCCCGCTGAACCGCTCGACGCCACCACCCACAGCGCCATTGCGCGCTGGCTCGACGGCCTCGATCGGTTTTGAGCAAGCAACCAGGTTAGCCCAGTTCGCTCAACGGCCGTGGCGCATTGCCTTCGGGCGTTTCGTCGCTCTTGATATCAAACCACTCGGTCTTGAATTCGATCCGGCGGTTTTCTTTCATTGCGATATTCGAGGTCAGCGCGATGATCGCGTCAGCCATTGCCACCTTGGGCGTGCATTTTACCTGGTTCTCCGGATCCGGATTCTTGATGCAGTAGGCCCAGTGTTCGATCTCTTCGCGATAGCCGCGACTCACGTCGTCCGGTGTCGCAGCGGCTGCAACAGCTGCCCCGCCGCCGCCCGTCTCGTAAGTATCCATCACCGCACCACCGGAACCGCCTCTTACCTCGATCTTGGTTTGCGTTTCCGATCGCTTGAACAGAAGCACATCCTGCTCGCGTTCCAGAATCAAAGTGCCCTCGGTACCCAGAACGACTTCTCCATAGCCGCCGAAACCATTGCCGTTGATGGAAGAGTACGTGACGACGATCTTGTCGTTCGGGTCAGCCACCTCTCCCGAAATCCCGTCTTTAAAGTACCCCGGTCCGGGAAATTCAAAGGTTGTATAAACATGGTCGTCAACATCGCGATCGGCCGGGAAGAGCGAACGGCTGCCAGAGCCAACAACGCTCAGCGGCATGACTTTGTGGTGACCTTCGCGTTGCGCGCTGATAAAGATGCTCGCGGCATCGAGCTGGTGACTGCCAAGCTCTGCCATCAATCCTCCGCCGGTGCGATCCCATAGGCGCCAGCGAATCAGCTCTTCCAGCGCCGTGCGCTTCTGCCCGTTCTCTAAGGTCTTCTCTTCATAGCCATAGCTGGCAGCGTCGACCATAAAGTCTTCGAGTTGCTTTTCTTTCATTGCCACCTTGGCGGCCCACACATCCGCTTGACTGCCGGTCAAGCTGTCGCGTTTTTTGGTCCAGGCGAACAGCTCTCCCAGAATCTTCTGCTCGAGCTTGTAGTCTCTCTCTGCCGTGCCGCCAAGTTCACGGGCAGCGCGGATCCCGTTCTTATAATCTTCTTCCGAAATCAGTTTCGTCGGCAGCGGCGGCTGCCAGCTGTCGGCACCAGGCAAATTGCCCCGATGCCATTGCGCCCGAATATGATGCAGCTTGCCGATCAGTCCGCTCTGGATCTGCGACACTGCGTTGTCGTACAAGATGCTGTAGTGCCGTTGATGTCCGGTGGCGAGAATCATGCCGGTCTCTTCCGAAACTCGGGCCATCTCTTTGCACTGCGCCACGCTATGGGCCATCAGCTTTTCGGTGAGCACATGCTTGCCGGCGCGCATCGCTTTAATTGCCGCCACGTCGTGCAGCCAGAGCGGCAGCACGACCAAAACGGCCTCGACATTTTCGTCGGCAATCAGTTCCTCGTAGTCGGTATAGACTTTGACGTGATCCCGAGCCTGCTTTTCGGTTTCCCAGCCGTACACCTTCATCAGACCAGGGCGAGCCTTCTTAGTGCCATCGTTCTCGTTGTTAGCACTCGACCAGTCGCCATGAAAGGCCCGATGCTGGTTGTAGGGCCGGATGTCGGCAATCGCGACGACGTCGATGTAGTCGGGGTTGAGGGCTCCGATCAGCACGCCGCCTTCGTCGCCAGTGCCGATGATGCCTACACGCAAGCGTTCCTTACCGATCGCACCATAATTAAAATAGGCAGCCCCCAGGGTAGCGCCCGTGGCGGCGCTGCCCAGCACGGTCCCTTTCAAGAAGTCTCGCCGGGTGGTTCCCACCGCTTCGAGAAAATTTTGCTTGCCAATTTCTTTTTCTTCTGCACTAAGATTCATAATTAACTCGCCTTTGTGCCACAGCACTTCGACCAGAGGCAATGAACAATCGAGTCGAGCCCCGCCCAACGTCCTGCACCAACCGCGGCCAGGAACAAGAAGGCAGCCACCTCGACTAACTGGTAGTAGAAAAAATCGGTTTTGGCGCCCAACACCCACGGGGGCTGAGTGGCCATAATTGTGAGCAGAAACAGCGCGCCTGCAATCGCAGCCAGGCGAGTGCAAAAGCCGGCCAACAAACAAATGCCGACCCCTACCGTCAGGCAGGTAACCGCCAGGTTCACCCAGGCGAGGTTCCTTTCTTTGGGAGTGACCAGCGCCGATTCGACACGGGTGCTCATGGCTGAATCGCGTTGCTTGTCGGTGAGTACCCCGCGCAACTCATCAAGATAACCTGCTTGCAGCTGACGGACGCCAGCAACCCACTTGAGAGGTGTACGCCCGACTTCGGCCGTTTTGTCCGCAATCCGTTCTTGCTCGAAAGGAGCTCTGTTTTCACCCTGCGAAGCAGCTTGTGCAAGTCTCCACAGCTCGTGCTGATAAGCTTGGATATCAAGCGACTCCTCGGCAAGATAGTCCGCCAGGAACTGCTCGCGAACTTCAAAAAGTGTAGCGGCCTCAGCAAGTTGTTCTTTCTTGAGGCCCGACACCTTGGTGAAGCTCGTATGAATCGCCTTCCAGTCGGCAATGATCTGCTCGTACCAGTTGGCATACGGGGCAAAGTCGGGGATTTCGACAGGTTTGTGCTCACCCTTGCTGAGCTCCGCCTGACGTCGCTTTACATATTCAGCCACCCAATCGTTAAGTTGCTGACCTGCCTCGGGAGTCATTTCCTGAGGCACCGCAAGTAGCGACTGCCAGCCGTGGCCACCAGGCAACTGGTGCTGAATAAAACCTGCCAAGGGCCCCTTTGCTTGCCCCAACATTGCTGCCGTAGGTACGTTGATACTCCAACTATCACTTCCCCGATCGTACGACAGCTTCTTGGCCCCTTCGCTCAGGAAGTGCCAGCCGATGCAAAGTCGCAACAGGACAATGGCCACAATGACTTTCCATGCCACGCCCGACGAGGTCGGGCATTGACCACTGCTCGATGTTTCGCTTTTAGCCACTGCAAGACCTCAATGCCGATTCGTATCGCGTCTGAGTCTGAACCAGTTCGACGGAAGAAATAGCCAAAGTAGTGTAGTGCTGTAGATTCTACGCACGGAGTACAGGTAGGGGAACGCTGCGAAGGACACTTGGTCGGCAGACATGCCGTTCCCTCTGCGCGTTGCGGGGTCTATTCTATAGCAAAGCGACTGCGTTCTCCAGTAGCCGTCAGAATTGATCTATTTCCAGTGATTCATAGTTTTTGAAGCCCCATGCGAATCGTTCTTTGCTATCCGGTCCAACCGGCTCATGTTGCACAGATTCAGGCCGTATGGCCTGCTGCCGAAGTGGTCGATGCCGGCCAAGAGCGGATTGCGGCCGAGCTGCCCACGGCAGACATTTTCTGTGGCCACGCCAAGGTTCCTGTGCCCTGGGACGAAGTTGTCGCGGCAGGACGGTTGCAGTGGATCCAGTCTTCTGCCGCCGGGCTCGACCATTGCCTGGTGCCGAGCGTGGTCGATTCGGCGATCCCGGTGACCAGTGCTTCGGGAGTGCTCGCCAAACAAGTTGCCGATCAGACCTTGGCTTTGCTGACCGGGATGCTCCGCGACCTGCCTACGTTTTTTCGCGCTCAGCAACAACACGAGTTTATTCGCCGACCGACGCGCGACCTGCACGGCGCTTGCGTCGGCATTGTGGGCTTGGGCGGCAACGGGCACCGACTGGCTCGCGTACTCAAGGCTTTCGAAACGACGATACTTGCCACCGATTGGTACCCGGACAATAAGCCCGAGTACGTCGACGAATTGCTGGCAGCCGATCGACTGGACGAAATCTTGCCAAGAGTGGATGTCTTGATCCTTGCTGCTCCGCTGAATGAACATACTCGCGGCATGATCGACGCGCGTCGGTTGCGGATGTTGCCGTCCGAGGCGGTGCTGATCAACGTGGCGCGCGGGCCGTTGGTGGTCGAAAGTGATTTGATTGAAGTTTTGCAATCGGGGCACCTTTGGGGCGCGGGAGTCGATGTCACCGAGGCGGAACCGTTGGCGGCGGACAGCCCGCTGTGGGATTTGCCGAACGTGATCATCACGCCGCACGTCGGCGGCCAGCGCGCCAGCCGGATCGAGGACATGACCGAGTTGTTTTGTGAAAACCTCCGACTGTTTCAACAGAGCGCACCGCTCATCAACCGCGTCGACAAACGACTTGGGTTTCCTGAGCCCGGGGCAATGCGCCCGTTGTAGCTGTCTGTAGTTGTTGCCTGGCGAGAGCTTCCTAGCGCGGCCCGGGCGCATCTACTCGATCTGCATTACGTTCTTGCCCGGGAGTGGTTCCGCGGAATCCCTCGCTGTCTTGAATAATGCGTTCGCCGGTTTCGCGATCGTAACGGTCTCTGGAAAGTTGTTGGGGCACGGTGTCGCCGGTTTCTGCTTGCCAGCGGTTCATCACCTGGCGTAGTCGGTCTAATTGTTGCGAGGAGTTGGGATCGTCAACAAGGTTGGTCAATTGATGTACGTCTGCGGCAGAGTGGTAGAGTTCTTCGGCAGGCCGCGGCGAGAGTAGCACGTCGGCTTGTGCTGGTTGCAGGCCGCCGGCGTCTCGCAGTTTCAGTAGCTCTTGATGCGACGGCGACCGGACCGAATCGGCAGGGCCAATCCAGCCAAACTGTGGCCGGCGGTTGATCAAATAGAGCGTATCTCGCGTGCGGACGCTACGTCCGTAGGCCTCGTAGTCGTGCCAGTTGTGTTCGGAGAAGGCATAGGCTCGCACCTCCTGCCGAGGGTCGGCCAGCAACGGTGCGAGATCGACGCCTTGCACGGTATCGGGAACTTCGACTTCGGCAAGCTTGAGGATGGTGGGCGCCAGATCGATGGAGCTTACGAGGCTATTGCAGACGATGCCATTGCCAGTGATTCCTGCCGGCCAATGGGCGACCAGCGCGGTTTTCATACCGCTATCGTGGAGTCGGGTCTTGGCGCGAGGAAAGGGGCGGCCATTGTCGGCCATCACCAGAATGAGCGTGTTTTCGAGTTCGCCTTGCGCGCGTAATTCGTCGACCACCTGGCCGATGTAATAGTCGTAGCGCGTCACTTCGTTGTAGTACGAGGCGAGGTCGCGGCGCGTTGTAGGAGTGTCTGCCAAGAATGGCGGCACGACGACATCCTCGGGACGATGGGCCGGTCCGTAGCGTGGGGGATCCCACTGCTCGTCGCCATCCCACAGGCGATGGGCATCGTAGGCGGCAAACCAGAAAAAGAAGGGACGGTCGCGGGGGCGCTCGCGCACGTGACGCACCCAGTTGGCATGCCCTCCGGTGTTGTCAGCAGATCTTCCTGCGTCTTGTTTTTCAAAGGGTTCTTGCTTCGATTCTCCTGGGCGAGGTTCTGCTTGGGGCATGTGGTGCTTGCCGGATTGCAGCGTGTAATAACCAGCCTGCCGCAGCAAGGTGGGAAACATCGGCAAGTGGCTAGACATCGGGCCATGCAGTTCGGCCGCCTTTCCAAGGTTGTGCGGGTAGCGTCCTGTGATGATGCTGCAGCGACTGGGGCTGCAACTGCTGGCCGTGAGATAGGCATTGGTGAATTGCATACCAGCGCGGGCCAAGGCATCGATACGCGGAGTCCTGGCTGCAGCGTTGCCATAGCAGCCGAAATCGTTCCAGCTGATGTCGTCGCCGATAAAGAGGATGACGTTTGGCGGAGAGTATTCTCTAGCGGCGAGTGCTGCTGTACTAACACTGCCAAACAAGATTGTGATCATTATCAATTGGCGTTTCATGGGTAGCTTGGCCCTAAGTGGATGTAGCGAACCCCCTCGCTTGGGGTTTCGTCTCGTCTGGTCGGTTCCCAGCTTTTGGGACAGAACTCGCCAATACTGTCCCAGGCAAGCTGCGGTTGGTACTTGTATTGTAGAGCGTGTCACGATAGGCAAGGGACAAAACAGGTTGAGTTTTGGTTTTTCGATTGGGTACTGAGGGGACAGAACTGCTTGGTCGCGCCGACGGAGTGTTTTACTGCTGAATACGCTTTGCATCGCCGAGAAAACCCAAGGAAAGGTTCTCGGTATTGCTTCAAGTACCTATGCTTTGGAAAGTGCAGTGGTACGCCTGAAGATGAGTGTTGCAGAATTGGCGGCCAATTGCGAGAAGTTTAGCAGTAAGTGTTCCTGAAGATCGCAGGGAGACTCCTGAGAGGCTACGATTGCAACATTCCAGCAAATATGGGTCTAAGGTAAGATCTTTTCTAACTGACTTGCGTGAAAGCCGAGTTCGTTTATTTGCAGGGACTTGGTGAGGTGTGCAATTGAGTCCTCAAAAGGGATGAAGAGGCCGAGCCTCAAGGGCCGTTGTTGTGTCTTGGGTTTTTGTGCGATACGCCGACAGGAAAGAGCGCACAATTACCACTTCAAAGCATTTTTTCGTTGCTTTTGGGCCAGTAGCCGAGCTAGACTTGGAGCGGCTGGTAAGAGTAGAATCTGCCTGGAAGCAAACCTTGCTTTCCAGGTGGCTTGCCCGATAGTTAAGCTCCCTCCCCCCTAGGGTCTCCCTACGACCTCCCCTTGCAACGCAAGTGAAAGCGGCGCATGAATCCCTCGACGACGATACTGCACGAGACGCGAACGATTTCGTTTGAAGGCGAGCCGGCTCAACGCTGCCCGGATGATGTTCTGCAGCGGTATGAGAACCTGCTGGAAAAGCAGTACATGGGTTGGACCGAACATTTGCGGTTTCGCCGATTGTTGGGTACAGGCGGACAAGGCGTGGTTTTTTTGAGCGACCGGCGCGGCAGCGACGGGTTTACGCTGCCGGTAGCGCTCAAGGTGTTTTCACCGGAGCGGTTTGCCAGCCATCAGAGTTACGATCGGGCAATGGAACGGATTGCGCAGGTGGCGGGTTGCGTGGCCAAGATTCAGCACGACAACTTGCTCGACGTGCAGAACTTTACCGAGCGCCATCGTATCCGGATCATGGAAATGGAGTGGGTCGACGGCTTTGATCTGCAGCACCTGTTGGCGCCTGCCATGCTGGCGGGCGTGGAACAGCGTGTGAGCCAGCGGCGCTGGCGACATATCAACGAAGTGATCGTCACCGAAGGGCCGGTTCGCTCGCGACTGCAGCCTGGTGTGGCGGTAGCAATCATCCGTCAGTGTTTGGCGGCGCTAGCGGCGTTGCATCGCGAGGAGATAGTTCACGGCGACATCAAGCCGTCGAACATCATGGTTAAGCGCACCGGCAATGCGAAGATTGTCGATATGGGTTCGGCACTCGACCTGAACAACTTGCCTGAGCAGCGGACCTGCACCCCACAGTACGCCGCGCCCGAGATGCTGGAACGCAACGAGTTTACCCCCCGCTCAGACCTGGCGAGCCTAGGCTATGTGTTGATCGAAATGCTTTCGGGCCAGCCGTTGTTTGTCGGCTTGCGAAGCTTGGGCGAATTGCTGGAGGCGAAGTGGACCCTGCCGAAGCGGTTGGACAGTATTCTGCCCGCAGATGTGGCCGACAGTGAATTGCTGATGAGTATCTGCCGCCGCTTGATCGCGCCTGACCCCGAAGTGAGGTACGAGAGTGCCGAAGGGGCGAATACCAGCGCCGGCGGGTTGGCAGAGTTTCAGCGCACGCTGATCTTTGGCGATTTGGCGAGTGAGTATGAGAATGACTTGCGCGCCTGGCTAGAAGAGCTTTATTGAGAAGCGGTCGCCGCTAGCAATGCGAGTTTGAATGGCCGTCGCTTCTGGCACCTCGAGTGCCAGCATTCTGTATTGACGCCAGGCCTCGATTCATGCCACGCTATGGCAACAGTTCTTTGGGGCAACGGGTTCCCCGGCGTAGGGAGGTGTCGACTCTAGAAAAGGGAGTTGGGATGCACTGTTATTTGCTAGTCGTGGTCATGGCGTTGACAGGACAAGTGACCGGCGGCGACCGGTATGGGAACATCACGGGCAATCCAGGCGCAGAAAGCGGAGCTTGGGAAAACAATCTGCAGGGAGCGCCAGCGGAGGGGTCAGCAGCGAGCGGTCTTTTGCCACAACAACCGGCAAGCCAACCTGGCGTGGGGCTGCCGGGGGGCCAATCTGATTATCGCTCTCAGGGACAATCGCAGTTGGGTGGCAGTGACCCGGCCGGGGCGAATACTATTCAGCCAAAAGATCTTGCGGGCAATCTACCGGCTAGTGATGGAGCCGGGGCGAACGATTCGGCAGAGGGCGTGAAACCGTCGGAGCTGATTCGCAGTTTGTTGATCCCTCCCGCTACGGGCCAGTTACCAGGGACCCCGATTACGTTGGCCGAGGCGGTCGAGGGGGCGAGTTCGCGGGGCGATCAAACTCGGCGGATCGAAGTTTATTGGGAGCTAACCTCGGCCGTGGCCGAATACCACTTGGCGCTTCGCGAAGTGACGATTCTGCAGACGTTGCAGCAAAGTGTATTGCAGCCGAGTTCCAGTTGGGCGGCAGCTCGTCAGGCATTGAATCAACGGGGGCGCGTGGCGCGTCGTGCTGCGCAGACAGCCCAGATCCGTTTGCAGCAGATGCTGGGACGAGCCAGTGACTTTTTGCCGTTGCCGAGCGATCTGCCGCATTGCGGGGCATACGATACTCGATACGAAGAGATTTTCGGCGGACGGCTGCCCTCGACTGAGGCTCAGCAGCTGCACGAGTTGTTGCCGTTGGAGCAGCAGAACTTGCGTCAGCTTACTGTCGAGGTGGCTGAAGCAGAGCAATGGTTGCATTTTGTGAGCGAACGGCGCGACCCGCAGACCGACGGCAGTGGGCTGTTAAAGGCGTATGAGCTGCTTAGTTTGCGTCAGCGGGCCTTTGTGCAGGCGCTACGAAGCTACAATTCAAATATTACTCGCTACGCTGAGATCGCAATTCCTGGAATGATTGGTACCGAGCGGTTGGTGGCGATGTTGATCTACACGGACTCGCGGCAGGCGACCGCGCGCAACGACAATGCAGTTCGGCAAGCCAATTCGGTAGAGTCGCTAGGAGGCGCTGCGGGCGGCGATGAGCGCACCTTTGCCGGAGAGCAGCAGGATCAACCGGACGGAACCGAGCGCTCGATTCTCACCCTGCCACGAGGGAGATAGCTGGGGGCGGCGAGCGGTGTGCTAGGGTTATCGCGTCGTTGTCGGCTGGGCTATAATGATGGGTCCGCACCGTAATCTCCTGTAGAAGCTATGTCGACAATTGCCGTTACCAGAGCCACCGAGGCGCAGCCGCTTGCCGAGCCTTTCTCTATTGGGCCGCTGAAGATTGATCCGCCCATTCTGCAGGCGCCGATGGCAGGTTTTACGAACTATGCCTTTCGGCAGATTGTGCGCGAGTATGGCGGGGCCGGATTGCTGGCGACCGAGATGGTCAACGCGCGGGGCTTTGTCTGGCTGGATGAACAGGAGGCCGAACATCCCGATCGGCTGTGGGGCGTAGCCGAAGAGTCACGGCCGCTTGCCGTGCAGATTTGGGACAACGACCCGGCGACGTTGGCAAAGGTCGGCGCGCGGCTTTCGCAGCAGTATCAGGTGAGCGTGGTCGACATCAATTTTGGCTGCCCTGTGCGCCAGGTGACCGAAAAGGCTCACAGCGGTTCGTACCTGCTGAAGCATCCTGAGCGGATGGGGCGAATTATTGAACAGGTGGTGGCAGCCTGTGCGCCGACGCCGGTGACGGCCAAGATTCGCCTGGGCTGCACGCGAGATACCGTCAATGCCATTGACGTTGCCCAGGTGGTGGAAGGCGCCGGGGCGGCGGCGCTGACCGTGCACGGGCGGACGGCGGCGGATATGTTTCGCGGTTGTGCCGACTGGCAACAGATCTCGGCGATCAAACCTTATCTGCGATCAATTCCGCTCATCGGCAATGGCGATCTCGACTCGGCCGACAAGGTGGCCGAGGCCTTCCGCCGCTACGACGTCGACGGCGTGATGATTGCCCGGGCGTCGCTGGGGCGGCCCTGGTTGTTTGCGCAAGCGGCCGCAGCGGTGCGCGGCGAGCCGGTGCCAGCCGAGCCGGCGCTCGACGAGCAGCGTCGCCTGTTGCTGCACCACTTCGATTTGGTATGCGAACGGTTTGGCGAAAAGAAGGCGGCCGTGTTAATGCGCAAATACGCCTGCTGCTACGCCCAAGGCCGACCGGGGGCGCGGGAGTTTCGCAAACGCGTGGCAAAGATCGAGACGCCCGGGGATTTTTACCTGGTAGTGGAAGAGAGTTTTCCGCGCGAGGGGTGAGGACTGCACGGTTGCAATGGCCACTGGTAGAGCTAAGTAGCGGTTCTTGTGGTTCTGCTAGGGTATCGCCTAGGAGATATACACGCTTCTATGAAAGCCCTGGTACCTCCTAGTAGGCATTGATAACATCACTGGATTTTTCAATTCCCTCGTGTGAGAACCTTTCGCGACCATTCATCAAGTTTTTCCAGCTTGAGCAGTTGCCTCTGTCCTTCACTGGAGATATCAGTTCCCTCAATCGAAAGCAATTCGATGTCTTGCCATTGAAGTAGGAGACTCACAGAGGTGTCAGTAATCCCAGGCCATTTCGGCGGCGTGCCAGCAGTACGCAAGCCTGTTCCGAAGAGAACCCGTGAGACACCCTTGGATTTTGCGTCGTCGTGAATCAAGTTTGCCAACTCAGCTAATCTCTTGTCATCGAACGTTCTATCACACACAGTAATTGCTAGAGAACCATCGCTCTCGAAGTCCAACCGTCCTTCTGGGCCAAGGACTTGAGAAACTTTCTGCTGCAGCTGTTCGTGACGGCGGAACTCAGCACGCCGTTGATTATATTCTGCTCCGCTAAATCCCACGAAAAATGCTAACCCTGTGGCTATCACGAACATTTCCGCTAGCGAAAACCGGTACCAACGGTAAGTGCTGTCAGACTCTTTTTTCAGCCTTCTTCGCCACCCAAGCCCCATTACTGTGAGCAACCAAATCATTTGACCTGAAAGATACAATGTTCGAATCTTTTGGCCAGACCACCATGCTCCCACTAAAGTCGCAGCTAAATAGACACCACAGAATCCGAGCACAGACAGGAGTATACTACGCCAGCCAGTTGGCATAGTTGCAATTGATTTAGTGCTGTCAGGTTCCGGCCTCGTTTCGTGCAAAATAGTGCCCCCTTCGGCTTCCTCTTACTAATCGCTCACTCCAACCCAACGGTGTCCCACTCTTCTATCCGACCATTGAGCCCAAATGGGTGATTCGAGAAAGTGGTGACTCTGCCCCGTCTAAGACGAGCAGTGCGTAGGGTGTGCCAAAGCGAAGCGGCGGCACACCGATTCGGTTGAAGGATCCCCTTCGATCATTTGAAGTCGCTCCACTCATCGCCGTACCAAATAATAGAATTGCCCCAGTCAAGACTATACTCTCCTTGCTTTACATATCGAAAGAATGTTGACTAGGGCCAATTTCGCACTAGGGGCTAACGCACTTGTATCAGGCGAGCAATTCTTTCACCACGTTGCCGTGGACGTCGGTTAGGCGGTAGTCGCGGCCTTGGAAGCGGTAGGTGAGGCGGCGGTGGTCGAAGCCGAGCAAGTGCATGATGGTGGCTTGCAGGTCGTGGACGTGGACAGGGTTTTCGGTGACGCCGAAGCCGAGTTCGTCGGTGCCGCCGAACTCGAAGCCCCCTTTGACGCCGCCGCCGGCAAGCCACATCGTGAAGGTGTCGGGATAGTGATCGCGTCCGAGGACGGCGCTCTTGGCGGTGCGTCCTTCGCGGAAGGGAGTGCGACCGAATTCGCCGCCCCAGACAATCAACGTGTCGTCGAGCAAGCCGCGCTGGCGCAGATCGTTGATCAGCGCGGCGATCGGCTTGTCCATCGTGGCGCATTTGTCGGTGAGTCCCTGGCCGAGGCCGGTGCCCTCGCTGGTGCCGTGGTAGTCCCAACCCCAATCGAATAGCTGCACGAAGCGGACCCCCGACTCCACGAGTCGCCTGGCCAGAAGGCAGTTGTTGGCAAGGCTCGAACCGCCGGGTTGTGCGCCGTAGGCATCGAGCGTGTGCTGCGGCTCCTGAGAGATGTCCATCACCTGAGGGACTGAGGCCTGCATGCGGAAGGCAAGCTCGTACTGCGAGATGCGAGTGAGAGTTTCGGGGTGGCCAAGCTCGGCAGCCTGCAACTGGTTGAGATCGCGAAGGGCGTCGAGGCTGAGACGGCGGAGCTGGCGATTCATCCCTGGCGGGTCGGAAGCGTAGAGGACGGGATCGCCCTTTGAGCGGCACTGAACTCCTTGGTAGACCGAGGGAAGAAAGCCGCTGCCGAAGGAGTTCTTGCCGCCGTTCGGCTGGACGCCGCTGGAGATCAGCACGACGAAGCCTGGCAGGTCTTCGTTCTCGCTGCCCAAACCGTAGGTGGTCCAAGCGCCCATCGAGGGACGGCCCGGGCGAGGCGAGCCGGTGTAGACCAGCAGTTCGGCGGGGGCATGGTTGAACTGGTCGGTATGCATCGAGTGGACGACGCACATGTCGTCGGCGATGCTGTGGAAGTGGGGGATGGCGTCGGACATCCACATGCCGGCGGCGCCGACCTGCGACCACTTGCGCGGCGACCCGAGGAGCTTGGGGGTGCCGGTGGTGAAGGCGAACTCGCGACCGGCGATGAACTCGTCGGGGCAATCCTGCTCGTCGCGACGGACCAGTTCGGGCTTGTAGTCGAAGAGGTCTAAGTTTGGGGGCGAACCGGTCATGTGGAGATAGATGACCCGGTGGGCTTTGGCTTGGAAGTGAGGCTGCTGGGGCGCGAGCGGGTTGGCCGCCGAACGGCTGGCGGCGGCGTCGTTGGCCAAGAGGCTGCTCAGCGCAATGCCGCCCAGCCCGGCCGTGGATTGCCGGAGGAAGTGGCGGCGCGTTTGCAGTTGTAATCGTTCGAGGCGGGGATCCATGGTGGTTCCTGTCGGACTTTACCGACGGCGTTGTCGGAAGGAAGGTTAGCGCTTCATCAAGGTTTCGTCCAGATTGAGGATGACGTTGCCGACTACAGTCCAGGCAGCAAGCTCGGTTGCGTCGGCGCCGTCCGGTAGCTCGCCGAGGGGCTGGGTGGCCAGCAGGTTTGCTTGTTGTTGATCGGTTTGGAGTTGGACTTGGGCAACTTCCGCCAGTTGGGCGAGTCGTTGAACTTCAGCGGGCGTCGGGTCGCGAATCAGGCTGACGTGGTAGGCGTACTCGATACGCGCCGCCGGGGAATCGCCGGCAGCGAGCATGCGTCGCGCCAGGGCCTGGGCGGCCTCGACGTAGACAGGATCGTTGAGGGTCACCAGCGCTTGCAGCGGCGTGTTGGTGCGGATGCGGCGGATGGTGCAGACTTCGCGGTTGGGAGCGTCGAACTGCGCCATCGAGGGGTACGGGCTCGAACGTCGCCAGCTGGTGTAGATGCCGCGGCGGTAGCGATCGTCGCCCGTACTGGTTTTCCAGTCGGTTGCCGAACCGAAAGCAGCGTTCAAACCGAGTTCGGGCTGCGGAGGATTGACGGGCGGTCCAAATTGTTTGTTGCTGAGCAGGCCGCTGACGAGCAGCGCCTGGTCGCGAACCATCTCGGCCGAGATACGGAAGCGGGGGCCGCGGGCGAGAAGACGGTTGAAGGGATCAAGTTCTTGCTGTGCGGGCGAAGTGGCCGAGCTTTGTTGGTAAGTGGCCGAGGTGACCAGGAGTTTGAGCAGATGTTTGAGATCCCAGCCGCTGTCGCGGAGCTCGACCGCCAGCCAATCCAGGAGCATGGGATGGGAGGGCAACTCGCCTTGCGAGCCAAACTCTTCGCTGGTTTCGACCAGCCCGATGCCGAAGATTTGCTCCCAATGGCGATTGGCGATGACTCGAGGGGTGAGTGGGTTTTCCTTGTCGACCAGCCATTTGGCCAAAGCCAGGCGATTCGGTGGTTGGTCGGCAGGAAGTGGGTGAAACGCGGCAGGAGTGGCGGCATGCACTTCGGTGGTGGTGCTGAGGTAATTGCCCCGTAGTTGAATCTTGGTGGTGCGGGCTTGGTCGGCGGGCAGATCGCGCATGACGGGAACCGTGGTGTAGGGCTGCATGCCGCTAAGCTGCTGCTCGATGTTCTTCATTTCTTCTCGCGAAGCTGCCAGTAGCGGCGTAACGCTGCGGAAGTGGGCTGCGAGGCGGGCCTGCTGGTCCGTGCTGAGATTTGCTGCGCCGTTCTGGACGAGCTCTCGAATGTCGGCGGGCATTTGCGCCCAATCGGCAACGCCAGGCTCGGCAGATGATGTGATGCGGAAGTTATCAAGCAGATGTTGGGAATACTTCGACTCTTGGCGGAGACGAATGGTGAGCGTTCCCGGGCCTAAATGCTGGGGCTGTGGCAAGACCAGGGTCAGCTGATGCGGCTGCCCTGTTTTTTCCCCGATGGCCCAGCCTATGTTTTCGTCGATTTCCTTTTGCAGGACAGAGTTGGCGGGAAAGCCGTCTTGTGCGTAGTCGGCGTAGGCGGCAGAGAATTCGAGTGCTACGGACTTACTATTGGGATCATCAGCCGACGGTTCTCCTGTCGGAGTCCAAGTCGCTTGCA
This sequence comes from Planctomycetales bacterium, assembly GCA_020427155.1. GTDB lineage: Bacteria > Planctomycetota > Planctomycetia > Pirellulales > Lacipirellulaceae > Bythopirellula. Next base: position 19,831 of record JAGQOW010000065.1, read on the forward strand.
GCTGGGACAAGACAAAATTGGCTTGCTGTTCGGGAGAGATTTCTAGTCGCAAGCCATTTAGTTGCAGGTCGCTGATGGGAAAGGAAAGAGAGTATTGCTCATGGCTTTGTTTCTCGCCTGCAGCGGAGACCCAGCCGTTCGTGCCGGTGCTTAGCTGGCGGTTGGCTGCCGTTGCGAGGGTAGGCAGCAAAGGGGTCCACACTGGCTCGGGCCCTAACTGGGCGAGCCACTTTGCCTGGGCTGCTTCGAGTGCGGGCGTGGTAGTGTTTAAGAGAGTATTCAGTTCGGCGATGCGCTGTTGCCATTGTTGCTTTTGCGACTGCTGATCGCTGGACCAGATTTCGATGAAAGGATGTTCGTTTTGCAGGTCGGCATCTTCGGAGCTGTTGAAGAAGTCAAAAAACTGGAAGTATTCCTCCTGGCTGATCGGGTCGTACTTGTGGGAGTGGCACTGGGCACAGGCCATCGTGGTGCCCATCCAGACGGCCATGGTGGTGTTGACCCGATCGACGATGGCGACGTTGCGGAACTCTTCGTTGTTGGTGCCGCCTTCGTTGTTGGTCATCGTGTTGCGATGGAAAGCCGTGGCGACGAGCTGCTCTTCAGTGGGATTCTCGAGCAAATCGCCGGCAATCTGTTCGACCGTAAACTGGTCGAAGGGCAGATTGTCGTTGAGCGCGCGGATGACATAGTCGCGGAAGGCCCAGATGGTGCGCGGAGGGTCGTCGGCGTAGCCGGCAGAGTCGGCATAGCGGGCCAAATCGAGCCAGACGCGAGCCCAGCGTTCGCCATAAGCCGGCTTGGCAAGCTGTTGGTCGATGTAGATCTCATAAGCCTCGGGCCGAGGGTCATTGGCAAACGCCAGGGCTTCTTCCCAAGTGGGCGGCAGCCCGGTCAGATCGATTGCTGCGCGCCGGGCAAGGGCTAGCCGGTCGGCTGGAGAAGAGGGTTTTACTCCCAGGAGTTCGAGTTTTGCCAGCACGAAGTAGTCGATTTGATTCTGGGGCCAATCAGTTTGGCTGACGGTTGGCAGTTGGGGCCGTGCCGGCTTTTCGTACGACCAATGCCTGGCGTAGGGGGCGCCTTGCTCGATCCAGCGGCGAATGAGGTCGATCTCAGCGGCGGTAAGAGGGCCGCCCTTGTCGGGAGGGGGCATGCGGAGGTCTTCGTCGTCGGAAGTAAGGCGAGCGACGAGTTCGCTGGCGTCAGGATCTCCTGGCACAATGGCCGCGTAGCCGCCTAGGTCGATGCGCGACCCTTCCTGGGTATCCAGGCGTAGCTCGCTGGCTCGCTCGGCCTGGTCAGGTCCGTGGCAAATCAAGCAGTTGCTGGAGAGGATGGGGCGAATCTGGCGATTGAAATCAATCTTCTCCTCGGCAAGGACGGACGGCTTGCCTGCAACGAGCAGGCAAACGACAAGGAGACAGACCGCTGGGAACTTTGCTGGGTTGCACAAGCGACCATGGCGCGAGTCGTAGGGTGTAAGACTCATGGCAATCATGGCGATTACGCCGGAGTGGAGAGCTGATTGGGTAGGTCTTTCGAGCGTACTGTCGCCGGCGCGTAAAACAATCGTAGCGGTGCGAGCAGCACTTTGTTTGGCCAATCTGATGATACCTTGGGTCAGGTCTTCAGGCAATAATTGGTCGGCGAGAGGATTATTGTCGAAGATTTCGTTTTGTGAATCGGCGGTCAAAAGCGTCGATCGGCAGGATTGCGAGAACTGCCAGGCTAGTTGAGGAATCCAGCCGACAGTGGATCGTGGAGGATAGCTTCGTGCCAACAGTGTAAGCTATGATGAGAAGCTACTTTGAGGCATTGCTGAACTCATTACTGGTTACGCGAGTGGAGACGATGAAGACATTGCTTGCGATTGGTTGTTGGTCGATGCTCTTGGCTTCGGGGGCGATGGCAGATCTAGACTTGCCGGAGCTGCCGGGGGCGAAGCCGCTGAATGTCGTTTTCATTCTTTCGGACGATCATCGGTACGACGTGATGAGTTTTCTGGGGCATCCTTGGGTAGAAACTCCTGCGATGGACGCGCTGGCGCGGGACGGGGTTTACTTTCAGAATGCGATGGTGACGACCTCACTTTGTTCGCCGAGTCGGGCGTCGATTTTGACAGGCCAATACATGCACCACCATGGCGTGGTAGATAACAATGTGCCGACGCGGCCGGGAACGGTATTCTTTCCCCAGTACCTGCAGGCGGCCGGGTATCAAACGGGCTTCTTCGGCAAATGGCACATGGGGGGACATAGCGATGCGCCACGGCCAGGTTTCGACAAGTGGGTGTCGTTTCGTGGGCAAGGGCACTATTATCCGCCCGAGGAAGCAAGCGATTGGTCGCTGAATGTCGACGGCAAGTCGGTGCCGCAGCGGGGCTACATTACCGATGAACTGACGGATTATGCGATCGAGTGGCTCAGCGATGAGGTGAAAGGGAGCGGCAAACCGTTCTTTATGTACCTTTCGCATAAGGGTGTGCACGGCATGTTTCATCCGGCCGAGCGACATGTGGGGCGTTATCAAGGAAAAGCGATGCCGGTGCCGAAGACGATGGCTAACACGGCAGAGAACTACGACGGCAAGCCGCTGTGGCTAAAGAATCAGCGGAACAGCTGGCACGGAGTCGATTTCGCCTATCATCAAGACACGAATATCGAGGAGCATTACCGGCTCTATTGCGAAGCGCTGCTGAGTGTGGACGACTCGATTGCTCGAGTGCGGGAGTGGCTCACGGCGAACGGTTTGGCCGACAATACTCTGATTCTGTACATGGGCGACAATGGGTTTCAGTGGGGCGAGCACGGGCTGATTGACAAACGCACAGCGTACGAGGCTTCGATACGCGTGCCGTTGGTAGGAGTTTGCCCGCAGCGTTGGCAACCAGGAACACGGATCAAAGAGGTGGTGGCGAATATCGACATCGGGCCCACCATTCTCGCGGCCGCAGGGCTGGCAACCCCCGATTCGATGGATGGAGAGAGTTTCTTAAAGCTTGCCGCTGGAGAGGTGGAGTCGTCGGCGTGGCGGCAGAACATGTTGTATGAGTACTACTGGGAGTACAACTATCCGCAAACACCCACGACATTTGCACTGCGGTCGCCGCGTTACAAGTTCATCCAATACCACGGCATTTGGGATCTGGACGAACTGTATGACTTGGAGAACGATCCCCTGGAAGAGCACAATTTGATCTTCGAGGAGAAGCACGCTGGATTGATCCGCAAGATGCGCAAGGAACTGCATGAGTTGCTGGAGGCGAACGATGCCAACCAGGTGCCGTTCAGCTGGAAACGCACAATGGGCATGAACAAACGCTTGCGGAGCGGCTCGGGGGTTGCAGAGTATCCCGCGCAACTGATGCGAGAGAAGAACTCGGAAGAGTAGCAAGGCGTTTGATGCGGCACTGCCGCTGGGCGAAAAGACTCTGGCTTCGGATTAGGGCCCCACACCGACGCAAAGTCTTGAGGTTGCAGTTTGACCGTTGTCGTGGGTGCGCGAGACCGTGACGAGGTACTGGCCTGGTTGTTGGTAACGGTGTATGAGCTGCGCGTAACCGTTGGCTGCGAGCGGGGCTGCATCGGCAGGCGAGTCGCTTTTCTGCGGCGGGCTGCCGTCACCGAAGTTCCAGGTTTCGTGGCCGCCTTTCATCCGAAAGCTACGGGCACAGAACGTAATTGCGTCGCCGACTTTGATGTTTCGCGTGGGATAGTAGTTGAGGTTGAGGCTGGGCGGGTAGTGCTCAAGATCGTTGCGGTCGAGTACGAGGACCTGGGTGAAATCGTAATCGGTATCCCCCGCTGAGTTGGTGACCTCGAGGGTTTCGCAGAAGAAACCGGGCACAGGGTAAGACACGGTCTGCCTGACGCCTTGTCGGGCTGTGCCATCGTGGAGAGTCCACTGGAACTTTTTGATTTCGCCGGTTGCCG